>DATATR010000244.1:0-2743 GCA_036268695.1 Polyangiaceae bacterium
AACGATTCAATCGCGTCGTCGAGGTTTTGGACGCGACAGCGCGCCTCGGCCAAGCGCAGGTGTGGCAGCGGGTTCTGCGCATCCAGCCCGACCATCTTGCTGAATACTTCGATCGCTTCGCGGTCGCGACCGGCGCGCTGAAGCCGCGTCGCGACTTCGTCGTAAGCGGCGAGCGCGTCACTGGTCAGGCCGAGCTGAGTGTAAATCTCGGCCAGTTTCGGCACGATATGCCCGTAACGATCGGCCAAATCCGGCGCGTGCTTTTTGATCAGCTCGCGGATCTGCTTGTAAACGGCGATCGCTTTGAGCGCGAAACCCTGGGACGAATAGTACTGCCCGACGCGATCGTAGGTCGCGATCGCTTCGGGATATGCCTGCAGCCGCGCTTGCAGGTCACCGATCTTCAGAAGCGTACGAGCATCGTTCGGGTCGTCTTGGACGATCCTCTGGTACTCCGCGATCGCCCGATCGTACCTCTTTTTCTCGATGTACTTCTGGGCAGCCTGGAGCGTCTTCTCGCGATCGACTTGCTGCACGTTTTGGTTTTTTTCAGCGCCTTCGGAGGCACTGCCCGACTCACGCCGAAGCTGCTCCGAAGTGCTAAATCCTACGGGATATCGCTGATTTGGTCAAGGAAGCGCGCCCGCGCCGGAGCGCGCGGATCGAGCCTTGCGAGCCAGCCGGCGAACCACCCGCGGCGCGCGGGTAAGCGGGCCGCCTAGAGCGACGCCAAACTCCCACATCGGCCCGTGTCCCGGCGCGTGAGCAAACGCGGAAAGAGTGGCAGGATCGAAGCTAAGTCCAAAGCAGCGATGGTCAACCTGTCGGACATCCAAGCCGCACAGAGCCGCATCCTCGGCAAAGTGCGCCGCACGCCCTGCGTCGAAAGCCCAGCGCTTTCCGAGCTCACCGGCGTGAAACTGTGTCTCAAGCTCGAGAACGTGCAGCTCACGGGCTCGTTCAAAGAGCGCGGAGCCTGCAATCGGCTGGAAGTGATGTCGCCCGCCGAGCGCGAACGCGGCGTCGTCACCGCAAGCGCCGGAAATCACGCGCAAGCTGTCGCTCGTCACGGTGCGCGGCTCGGCATTTCGGTGACCGTGGTCATGCCCGAGGCGACGCCGCTCGTGAAGGTAACGGCGACACGACGTTACGGGGCCACTGTGATCCTGCGCGGCGCGAACTACGACGACGCAGCCGATATCGCCGCCGGGATCGCCCACGAGCGGAGGCTCGTCTACGTGCACCCGTTCGAGGATCCGTTCGTGATCGCAGGTCAGGGCACGATTGGCCTCGAACTGCTCGCGGACGCGCCGGACCTCGACGCCGTGATTTTGCCGGTCGGCGGCGGCGGTCTCATCGCGGGCGTCGCCTGCGCGATCAAGGAACAAAACCCAAAGCTGCGCGTGCTCGGCGTCGAATCGCGGCGTTTCCCCAGCATGAAGCACGCTCTCGACAGCATCGCGCCGCCATCCTTGCCTGGCGGAAAAACGATCGCGGACGGCATCGCGGTGCGCCGCGTCGGCGAAATGACGCGCGAGATGGTGCAAAAGTACGTCGATGAAATTCAGCTCGTGAGCGAGGCCGAAATCGCGCAAGCGATGTTGCTCCTCTTGGAGCGCGAAAAAACCGTGGTCGAAGGCGCGGGCGCGGTCGGCTTGGCAGCGCTCTTGCACCATCGCTTCGAGCTCGCTGGCGCGCGCGTCGCGATCGTGCTCTCGGGCGGCAACATCGACGTCAATCTGATTTCGCGCATCATCGAGCACGGCCTCGTGAAAACAGGGCGACTCGTGCGCATCGTGGTCACGGCAGCGGACGTGTCCGGTGTGCTCGCTGCGCTGACGCACGAGATCGCCGAAAGCCGCGCGAACATCCTCGAGATCAACCACGATCGCGCATTTTCCGGCGCGGAATTGGGTGAAACGTTGATCGAGCTGGTGCTCGAAACGCACGGCTTCGAGCACATCGAGGAAGTCTGCGCGCGGCTCAGCACTGCTGGCTATCGCTTCGAGCGCAAGTGACGAGTACTCAACGCGCCGCGAAATGAGCCTCGAGTGCATCGAGCAAGCCGTCGACGGTGTACGTGCTCGCCGTCAGATCGACCTGAATGCCGCGCTCGATGAGTGACTGCGACGTGATCGGCCCGATGCTCGCCACCGTGACGCGCGCCAGAGTCTCGGCGGCCTTCGCGCCGAGCGCGTCGATCACCGCACTGACCGTCGAACTCGACGTAAAGAGCGCGACATCGATTTCCGATTTTTCGAAGCCCGCGCGCAGCGCCTCGCCGGCGTCTGTGTTCACGGTTTCGTACACGGGCACGACCTCGACCTTGGCTCCCGCTTGGCGAAGCAGTTCCGGCAGTGCGTCGCGTGCGACCAGAGCGCGCGCCAACAGCACGCGCTTCGGCGCGCCGTGCGCGAGCACCGCGCGCGCCAATCCTTCGCCGACGAATTCATCCGCGATGGCGTCAGCACGGAGCCCGTGCGCGGCAAGCGCCGCGGCTGTCTTCGGGCCGATCACGCCGATTTTCGCCGAGGCAAACGCCCGCGCGTCGCGTCCCGCATCGCCGAGGGCATGCATGAAATGCTCGACACCGTTTGCGCTCGTGAACAAAACCCAGTCGAACGAGTGCAAATCCAGCAACGCGCGTTCGAGCGGTCCCGGATCGCGCGGCGCTCGAATTTCGATCGCCGGCAGCAGCATTGGATTGGCTCCGCGCGCACGAATCGCGGCGGCGGTCGCAGCG
>DATATR010000245.1:0-26599 GCA_036268695.1 Polyangiaceae bacterium
GCAGCCCGAAACTCAGCACAAGCTGGCCGCCAACGTCTTCCGCCGCGTCGTGCTTTCGCCGCCGTCCTGATCCGCGCATCGCCTCCAATCACTACAGCGTGGCGATCGAACCGTCACTGACGGGGCTGACCGAACGGATACCCCAATACACAAGCCGATGATTGCTCCCGGAACACCGCCGACCTCAGCGCCCGCGGCTGCGCCACCCAGCGGCCCCCCCCATCCCCATGGAATCGCGATGTCCGTGCCCGCAGGGTCGATCTGATTTACTGGATCGTTTTCAACGTACACGTACAAACTCGCCTGTCACTACGAAAACGAATGATGAGCTTCACGGCCATCACGAGCGACCACAGCGACAAGATCGGTCCAAGCCCAGTCGGAATGCTGGCGATGATGGCCCCTCTGCTGCTAAAGCGGCGACGACGAGGCTTGTTTGGATCCAGCTTTTGCACTGCTACTGGCGGTGCCCCAGAGCTACGGCGCCAATCGAAAGAAACGCCGCAGTAAGGAGCGGCGCAAGAAGAAACCACCACGACAAATTTGTCGGGTGTCCATGCTGTGGGTGCATTTCCATCTTGTCCTCAAGTCAGGGCCATTTGAGCGGACAAACTTGTTAGCGGCCCGCTCCGGCATGCCTCGTGGCCCATCGCAATATCGCGGCCACAACGAAGTTCGCGAAAACTGATACGCCAACAAAACGTTCCACTCGATGTGTGCCCTGAAAGCGCTGACCCCATCGTCCTAAACCAACTATCTCCAGCCCTAGAGCAACGCCGACGGCGAGTCCTACTGGCATGGCGTACAAAACGCCGCCCAGCAATGTCCGCGCAAAAACAGCAACATCCTCCTGTGCGTGAAAATAGGCGCCCAAGGCCAGCCAAATGTCAGCGACTACCGCCCCCAGCAACGAGCATCGGATAACCCACGCTGCATCGTCTTCAGGAGGTCGCCACGCAGAGGCCACCGCACCCAAAGCAGCAACGCAAACTGAAATCGGGTAGGCAGCGATAGCCGCTTCGTTCACCACGTAGGCCCGCACAAATGCGTATCGAAGCACGACGCTCGCAATGACCATCGGCCAGGACATCGCTATAGCTGCGGCCCCGAACGCTGACCAACAGGCGGCTCTGCTCATAAGCCTCCCGTTGCAAGAAGTCCCCAACACGCGGAATAGCAAACCGCGTGACAATCGAAATCCTTCGAGCGCGGGTCCCACGGCCCACTGTTGTCAGGCTGCTCGTGGTCCGACTGGACGCATTCACCGTTGGCGTCGTCGTAGTTGGGCGACGAATTGCTCCGATCGGGATTGTGATCGGCATCACAGTTTTGCAGGCACGCCCTGGTGCAATCCGACCACGGATTGTCGCCAAATCTGTTGCACCAAGTCGGCGCATCCTCGCAATAATACGAGCCCCCGTTCTGTGCGCAGCGCTCGTCATAATAGGAGCAACTTGTCGTGCTCGCGTACGTTCCAGTGGGGTCCTGCCCATTGACCGGGTCGTCGTTGACGTAGACGTACAGATTCGCTTGGCGCCCGCCAAATCGGACCGGATCCTTACTGATCCACCTGCCGAGCACCGGATCATAATCCCTTGCGCCAAATCTCACGAGCCCCGTGTCCACATCATACATCCCACCCGCAAATCCAAATGGCAGGAAGTCTGGCGAGGCCGCTGTGATCGTCACATCCCCAAACGCCGTGTACGTCGCGGAGAACGGGACATCGGCGACGTTGTTCACGTTCACGACAAGACGCACGCTACCGACCTGATCGGTGATGATGCGGTACGTATTGCCGCCGCGAATCATGTAGTCTGGCACGTTCGAATTCGAGGCGTAGAGGAACGTCGATACGAGGGCACCGGTGCCGTCCAATTCCGCGACCGGCCTTAGGCCGTCGCGATAGAGCCACTGCTTCGTGATGGTGGTTCCGACTTTCTTCGCGACCCGTCGGTTCATGCCGTCGATAATATAGCTGATCGCGGATCCCGTGGGCGGCGTTACGGAGAGCAGGTTGCCGAGCGAGTCATAGGCGTATGTCGTCACGCGGCTAGGGGTGACGCTCGTGTCCGTTTTTGTCTTCAGTTCGCCGTTGTTCGTGTAGGTGTAGGTAAAATTGCCGTAGTTGGTGAGGCGATCTTGGTGATCGTAGGCGGTCTGCGTGCTCGTAACGCTGAGGTGCGGCGTCGTCGCGGCGATTCGGTTGCCGTCCAAGTCGTAGTCGTAGTGTTCGCTGGCGACGCCGACACCCTGCGCGTCTCGTTTCAGCGCGACGGGCAGAATCGGATGCTCGAGTACAAGATTGTGGAGCGGACGAACTGAACGGTGTGCGGCGAGCTATTTCGCCGTGAATTCGTTGCTCACTGAAATGGTGAACGCGCCGTTCGTGTTGTTCGGACCGAGCGGCTCCGAGTCGTCGCCGCTGAATTCGTCCATGAAGCCCTGCGGCCCGGCCATCGCATCCATCGACGCGAACGCGCCGTGCGTTTCGACGCGCCAGAGGTACTTGTCTCCCGATGCAAACGCGTATGGGCCGCCCGGCACGTTCGGCACCTTGAACGTCTTGCTCGCGGTGACGACGTAAAGTCCTTGATAAAACCCTTCGTCGATCATCGAAATCAAAAACGGGCCTGAATTGCCGGTGCCTGCCGTGAAGGTGAACTGAGTCGACGAGTCCACCGCGCCCGCGCCGTCAGCGGGCGAGATCGGTTTGCTCGGATTCGGAATGGCGGCGGTGACGCCGGTGGCGCCCGCGGCCAAGCCGTCTTTGTGTGCGACGGCGTAGGAGCCGAAGAATGCGTCGCCCTCGACCGCAGCCAAGGTGACGCCGCTGTTGGCGATCGTCGGCACCAAGTAGCTGAAGGTGTTCGGACCCTTGGTGTCGCTAGCGAGTTCGATCGACGCGCCGGAAGTGAAGCGCAAAAAGACGTCATTTTCTCGGCTCGTGTTCGCCGCGGGAGTGACCGTGCCCGTGATGTTCCCCGACGGAATCGTCGCCGTCGCCTTGAGATTCAAGGGAATCATCGCGACGTCGGTCGTCGTCGTGAGCGCGACGAGCACGCTGTCGTAGCCGAGATAGCTCGTGGGCAGCTCCGAAGTCGCATCGAATTGCCAAAACAGGCCGTGTGCGCGTTCTTGAGTCGTACCTGGGCCGCGCCACGATGTATCGGTTTGGATCGCGCCGTCCACGTCGGTGAACTGTTCTGCCCCGTCTGGGCCGCCGAGCGCGACGGTCAGCGTGCGAGTCGCGGTTTCGGTTGCATTCGTGGGATTGATTTGGATGTTGCCGTCTTGGCTCGGGAGCCCGGCATAGACCTGTAACGTCGGATCGCGGCGCGTCAGCCCGAGAAACGCCCAGCCGTAGGTTTCACGCGGCCCACTGCCGCTGAAATCAACCGTCAACCCCACGTCGTACGTTGCCGGCGCGTCGTCGATCGTGAATGCGCCTTGAGCGTCGGTCGTGACGAGTTGATCGCCGACTTGAACCGGTGCGTCCGAGATCACGTGGCCCCAATAGTCGATCACGTGCCCATGAACGGCCGTGCCGCCCGTTGCGCCGCCGCTGCCACCCACGGTGCCGCTACCGCCGCTCGGTCCCGCGCCGCCCTCGATGATGCCCGCTTCGCCGCCTTCCCCGATCACGCTGCTGCCGCCGCTCGAATTGCCCGCCTTGCCCGTGCTGCCACTGGTTGCGTTCGTGCCGCCATTCGGTCCGACGCCATCGCCGGCTGTCGACGTATCTCCGCCGTTGCCACTCGCGCCGGCACTGCCCGGACGCGGGCCGGAATTCAGATCTTCGATTCCAATCACGCCGCTGCACGCCGCGAGCGCGAGCAGTGACGCGAACGGCGCCAAGCGCGCGATGCGCCGCGAACCGATGCGAGAACCCATCTGCGATTTTACGCTTCGAGCCATCAGAAGCTCCCTCGCACGAAGGCGGTACCGGGGCCGACGCCGAGCGCCATGCTCTTTTCTTGGCTCGGGCCGGCGGTGAACCAGAGCGCGGCCGCGCCCGCGATCGCCGCGCCCCCGACGATGAACGCGACCGTCGCCGCTGAAGCCTTGGACGACGCGGACGATTTGTCGTCCAGCGCTTCTTGGCTGCAGCCGTACGGATAATCCGCGCACTTCGATTTCGCGTCCGACCACTTCGATGAAGCGCCGAGGCCGAACACCGCGCCGATGCCGACTCCGACGACACCGATCGCGCCGACTACGACCGCCGCGGTGCGCTGGGTCGAACCGGCATTCGATTGAGTGCCTTGGTCGAGCGGCGGGGTCGAGACGGGTGCAGCCGATGCAGGCGTGGCTGCTGCGCCGGGTGCGAGTGCCGTGAGCGCGGGCACTTCGACGGCGAGCTTCGCGGCATCCGCGACTTGCACCGTGGAAGACCATTTTTGTTTGCCGGGAGCCGCCGCTTCGATCGTGTGCGGCCCGGGATCGACTGGGATCGGCGAGCCGAGCTCGGCGGGTTGCACCGGCACACCGTCGCGACGAATCTCGAGGCCGGTTGCTTCTTCACCCGAAGCCATGGCGCGAATGGTGAGCAAGCTCAAGCGTGACTCGAGCGCGGCAGCGCGCTGGGTCGCGAGATCTTGACGAACCTGCGAACCGGATGCGCGCGCGAGCGGAATCGCTTCCTTGTACTCGGCCCATGCGCTCGCGGTCTTGCCGATTTTTTCGTAGCACTCGGCCAAGTTGAGCAGCGTGCCGAGCCCCGGGTCGAGCTGTTGGCTGGCTTCGAACTTGGGGCAAGCTTCGGCGTATTTGCCGCTCGCAACCAGCGATCGCCCCTGGTTGAATAGCGCTTCGGCCGCCGCGCGATTGCCCGCGTTCGCCGTCTGCGCGCTGGCCACTTGAGCGGTGAGCATTGCCAAACCACCGGCAAGAAAAGCAGTCCACCTCATAACCGAATCGGTATCAAAGCGCCCGCAGCGCCACAAGCCCGGAATCACTCGTCGAGTGCGAAGCGAGTGATCGCGTCCAGTACGGCGCCAAAGCGCTGGCGCGTGAACCGCGAACCGCTCGTGACCCAATCCAGGTGTTCCGCGGGTTTTTGGTCATCCTGGAAGTGCCCCAAGATATCCAAATGATCCGCTTCGCCGGCCCAGAGCAGATCACCCCACAGCATGCTCAAGGTCGGCACGATGCCGTCGTTCGACGCCGCAGTCACTTCTTGATCTACGCCCACGCGCAAGAACTCCGATTCGCGCTGTGTTGGGTGCGCGTAGGGATAGACCAGGGATTGTTGGCTGCTGAATTGATAGAGCGTCGAGTAGATCGCGGCCGTGAACGCGGCGTACGGCGAGCGAATGCGTTTGGCGAAGCGCATGGTGCGCGGCGGCGGCGCGGAAGAAGCGATCGAGCCGTAGCGCACGTTCGGATCGCTCTCCGTCGCGGCGTTGAACAGATCCATCGCTTCCGGCATGATCTGGATGATTGCGCCTTGGTCGATGCGGACCTTGCTCAAAAAATCCGCAATCTCACCGCGCCCCTCGCGATCGACGAAGCGCAGCACCGTGTCCGTTACGCGGCTGAACAGCTTGGTGTCTCCGCCGAAGATCGAATCGATGCCGCCGACGCCGGCCATCAACCGTGAGAACAAGGCCAATGACGGTTCGCCGATCGTGAGCGAAACGACGGTGAGCAAGCTCAGCACGTAGAGCACGCGCGTGCCGGCGACCGTCGCGAAGTAGGCAGCCAGGGGCGTGCCGTAGTGCGGGGTATTGATCGTGACCGCGCTCGCGACGCGCTTTCGCCACTCGAGCTGATCCTTCGAAACCGCCAAATTGACGCTCGGCGAGAGCACGAGTCGCAGATCGAGCCCGCCGCTCGAGTGCCCGATCAGGTGAATCGGACCCGAATCGGCGCCGGCGCTGTTCGCGACGGTCGCCGCCAAGATGCGCGAGCGATAGCGCAGTGACGACGTCGGCGGCGCGGGCACGTCTACGAAACGAGCGCTCACGCCGGCTCGCGCGAAGCGGCGTTCGAGGCCGGCGCGCACGTGCTTGAAATAGTCGTAGCCCGCGAGGTGCCCGAAGCCGAACATGCCGGGCACGAAGTAAACGCGATGCACTGCGGTGGACGGCACTCGGCGTCGTTGATCGCTATTCGCCGAACTCGACGTTCGCGCTCTGCTCGAAGTCGAAGCGCACTTCGCCGGCATCCACGCTGCCGGAGGTGAACGTTTCGCGGTGCATTCGGTGCAAGGAGAGCTCGCCCGCGCCGCTGCCGCTGAATGCGAACGCCGGTACGGTGCCGCTGCCCGCTTCGTCACGGAACGTGCAGCGCGCGCTGCTGCCGTCTTGCGTCGAGAACTCGACGTAGACGAGATCGCCGGATAGCCCAGGGGCCCAAGCGAGCGCGATCGCCGCACGCGGCGAAACTTGGGACAACTCGGCGAGGGGCGTCGAATTCACGCTCACCGCGCTGAGCAGTGCCGGCGCGTTCGCGCTGACGTTGAACGGCTTGAGCACGCCGCCGGAAGTGCTGAGCGCGTAGCTCGCGTCCGCGGGTAGCGGATCGGCCGCGCGATCGCGCGTGGTGTACACGACGCCCGCGATCAAGTCCGTGACTGCGGGGAAGGCGCGGGTGGCGAGCGCGGCGCTCGTGCTCGCGGTGCGCAGCGTGACTTCGCCGGCATCCAAAAACTCGACGCGCCCGAGCGAGCTCAGCGCCATGCTCGGCTCACGATCGCGATTCAGTTCCGCGCATTGGCCGACCGCAGGCAAATCCAAACCAAAACCCGCGATGCGCATGACCGCGTTCGCGTCCACTTCCGGCGGAGTGCGCACGAAGCCGGCGAACGCCGTCGCGCGCGGAGCCTCGCCGGAGTTCTCGGTTTGAGTGCGCTCGACCGTGATCAAGCCGTGCGTGCTGCCGCTCAGGGCGTCCGTGTTGTAGTCGGCGGGAGTGACGGAACAACCGAAGGCCGCAGCAGACAACAAGAACGCCGGAACGAGGCCGACGATTCCAGGCGCGCTTCGTGCGCGTGACTGCCGAGGGGCGAGCTCCACCCCCGAAAGGTAGCATTGCCCGCGCGGATTCAAGCAGCAGTTTCGTGCCGTTTGCGCTGCGCGGTCGGCGGGCTTCGCCAAGCGCTTCGATAAATGCTCAGAATTTGGCGATCAGCGCGCCGGCCGGACGAATCGACCAGCCGGAGATCGCCGCGTCGTCGTGGGCCGCGGGCGCGCCGCGATCCATTGTGCCGGTAACGTGCACGTAGTCGAGCTCCAGTTCGGCGGCGGCGTAGATCGGCGCGACACCGACGGCCAAGCCGACGATCGGTCCTGCGCTGAAGCGCGATGCGCCGAGCTCGAAATCGCCGCTCGCGTCGAGCGCGACTTTGCCGGACCAATGGTCGTACGCGCCGCGCAGACCAGCCCAGACAGAAATCAAATCGACGTCCGTGCGGTAGCCAAAGAGCAGCGGCAGGTCGAGACCGTAGCCGCTCACACGGTCGAGATCGCTACCGGGTAGCTCGAGCGCGCTGTGTCCGAAGCCGCGCGCGCTGAGCCCGAGGCCCGCTGAAAACGCGGTCTCGCCAAAGTCGAAGGCGTGTCGCGCGTCCGCGCGCGCGGCCGAGCCGGTGAAGCTCAGCCCCGCTTCGTTCGAGCCCGCGATGCCGAAGCGTGCCGATGCCCATGGCGCGAGCGCGGGCCCTTCCGCGAGCGCCACGAGTACCCCGCGCGCGTAACGTGGATCTTGCGGTGCCGAGTCAGCGTCGCTGCGAGCTCGCGCAAAATCGAGTGACGAGCGCTCGGTGCCGAGCACCAGCCGATCGCTCATGCCGGCGCCAAACGAGGTTTGCCCACTCGGCAGCGCGTGCACCGGATGAAGCAATGGACTGCCGCCGCCGCACGCGCCGAGCGCGAGTGTTAGCGCGAGCCCGGGCGTGAGGAGCCGCTGCACGGAGGTTACTTGCGAAAGCGCGAAGGGAAGCTGTTGTCAGCGGCGCGCTGCTGCAGCTCTTCGTCGCTCTGATGCAGCGCGACCGCGCGCTGGATCAAGACCTGCTCGTCTTCGACGTGTTTCGGATCGGGCAAGCAACACTCCACCGGGCAGACCGCTTGACAGGCCTCGTGATCGTCGAAACCGACGCACTCGGTGCACAGATCCGGATCGATCACGTAGATCGAGTCGCCTTCGGAGATGGCGTCGTTCGGGCACTCCGGCTCGCACGCTCCGCAGTTGATGCAATCGTCGGTAATGAAAGTCGCCATGCCCGTTTTCGCGCTCGCGTTTGTGAGGTTTTTTGTCGACGCTCGCCGGAACTTACGAATGGCCTAGCGCGGCTGTCAACTTCGGGTAGAGTCCCGGCCGCCTTGATGCTTAGTCGCGATCATAGCGCCTTTTTCGGCAGCCGCGTGCCGGCGCTTCGTAACTTCCTCGGTTTGCTCGGAGTCGCGTTCGCCGCGGGCTGCACGCCGAAAATCGGCGACCAATGCACTGTGTCGACGGATTGCTCGACTCAAGGCGACCGCATCTGTGACATCACCGAACCGGGCGGTTACTGCACCGTCTTCGGCTGCGAGCCGGATGATTGCCCCGACAACGCGCTGTGCGTGAATTTCGGGACCACGCTCAGTGTCGGCGATCCTGGCAGTGCGACTAGCCCGGGTACGGTGCTTTCTGGCTGCACCGTGAGCCAGAACAATTCGCCGTACCAGCGCTCGTTCTGCCTGGCGAGCTGCGAGTCGGACAGCGACTGTCGGGCTGATTACAAGTGCATCGAGCCCGAAACGATCGGCGGCGTGAAGGCGGACGTGAGCCGTTCGAACAAAGTCTGCGCCGTGCCGCGCATGACGACGGACCCGGCCCAAACCAGCAACTCGAATCAAGTTTGCATCGGCTCGGACGCGGGCCCGCTCGAGAGCACGGCCAGCGGTGGCAGCGCGAACGCGGATGCCGGCTCCGCCGACGCAGGCGGGATGAGCGGCGCTGGCGGCGCTTCCGGCGCGGACAACGCCGGCGCTGGCGATTGACCCCTGCTAGGCTCGCGCTCGATGTTCGGCATTCGCTCGTTGCCCCGAACGCTCGAAGCAGCGCTGCGCGACATGCGCCATGCCAAAAACGAGACGCGCATCTCAGCGCTGCGCGATCTCGCGCGCCTGGCCGAGACGGATGCGCGTGAGCGAGCCCTGGCCGCGCTCTGCGAAGTGATGATCAGTGATGCGGATCTGCACGTGCGTGCCGCCGCGGCGCTCGCGCTCGGCGATGCGCGCGCCACCGAATCTCGTGATGCGCTGCTCGATGCCGCGCGCAGTGCGCCGGTCCAAGTGCGCGAAATGGCGCTCGCAGCGCTCGGCGAAATCGTGGACGCGCGCGACGAAGTCGTGGTGCAGTTGCTCGAGGAAGCGCGCAACGACGCAGCTCCAGAGCTGCGTTTTCAAGCCCTAATCGCGCAAAATCGCGTGTGCCACGCGACCCTGCTCGAGCGCCTGATCGACGCCACGCGCGATGCCGACGCCGAGGTGCGGCAAATCGCTTATCGCTTGGCGGAAGAGCACGTCGTGGCCGACGGCGCGCCGTTACCCGAACCGCTTCGTCAACGCGCACGCGCCGCCCTGCGCGACGACGTAGCGAGCGTGCGGCTGGCGGCGGCGATCCTGCTCGCACGCGTCGGAGACGCGAGCGGCGCCGAGGTGATCTGCGCGGTCGTGAAGAAAGAAGATCGCGTGGCTTCACTCGAAGACGAGCAAGCCGCGCTCGAGCTCGCCGGCGAATTGCAGCTGACCGAGGCGCGTGCCGCGCTCAGCCGGCGCGCGTTCGGTTTTTTTGGTTTGTTTCGCGATCCGTTGTCGTGGCACGCGCGAGTAGCCCTGGCGCGGCTCGGTGACGAACAAGCCAAGACCGCGATTTTGCGCGGCCTCTCCGCCTTTACCCGCGACGCGCGCACGATCGCCGTTGCTGCGGCTGGGCGCGCGCGGATTCGCGAAGCTCGCCCGATTTTGCGCCGCATGACGCCGGCGCAAGCGGATCCCGAAACGGTGCGCGAAGCCTTGGCCGCGCTCGAAACCGCGCCATGAGCGGCGAACTCGCGCTCGGGCTGCGGCTCGATTTCTATCGCATGCTGTGTCGCATTCGTCTGCTCGACACGCGCATGCAGGCGCTGCAGCGCCAAGGCCGAATCGGATTTTACGGCAGCTGCACGGGACAAGAAGCCGTGCCCGTCGCGCTCGGCTTTGCGCTACCAAAAAGCGATTGGATCTTCCCGGCGCTGCGCGAAAGCTCGGTCATGCTCGTGCGCGGCTTCTCGCTCGAGACCTACATCGCGCAAGTGTTCGGCAATCAAAAGGACGTGCTCAAAGGCCGTCAAATGCCGAGTCACATGAGCGGGCGCGCGGTGAACGTCGTGTCATGGTCGAGCTGCATCGGTACGCAGCTCACGCATGCGGTCGGCGCCGCGTGGGCCGCGAAGATCCGGCGTGAAAACCTGGTCAGCGCGGCGTGTCTCGGCGACGGCGCGACGAGCTCGGCGGATTTTCACTCCGCGCTGAACTTCGCGCAGGTCTTTAGCGTGCCTTGTATTTTCGTGTGCCAAAATAACCAATGGGCGATCAGTACGCCCGCTTCACGGCAAAGCAACACGCGCACGTTCGAGGAGAAGGCGCGCGGCTACGCCATGCCGGCCGAGCGCGTGGACGGCAATGACGTATGCGCGCTGTTCGTCGCGTTTCAGCGGGCCGCCGAGCGCGCGCGCAACGGCCAAGGCCCGACCTTTCTCGAGTGCGTCACGTATCGAATCGGGCCCCACTCGACCAGCGACGATCCGACGCTCTATCGCTCCGAGCTCGAAGTCGCGGACTGGAAGACGCGCGACCCGATCCTGCGCTTGGCCGCCGAGCTCCGCGCCGAAAACGCGCTCGACAATGCGCGCGTCGAGGCGATCCAGGCCGAGCTCGGCGCTGAAATCGATGCAGCGCTCGCACACGTCGAGTCCGAGCCGCTGCCACCGCGCGCGTCACTCTTCGACGATGTGTATGCCGAGTTGCCACGGCACTTGCTCGAGCAACGCAAAGAGCTGTTCGAGCTGCAGTGAGTCCGCGTGCGCTCTATTACTGAGGAGTGGAGTTTCGTCGTCTGACAGTCGAACTCTGCCGCGGAAGTAGAATCGCGTGAAGCTGTGATCGATGCGTACCCGCTTCCGCATCATTGACGCCGATGTGCGGCAGCTCCCTGGGCGCGCGCGCGGCTCAACCGAGGTAAAGTGGCCAAAATATCCGCGCTCTCTCGCGCAGCTCACGCAGCGTTCCTCACGTTCCCGCTCTTGGTGGTCGCGTGCGGGAGTAGCTCCGGCTCGGACGGACAATTCACTAACAGCGGTGCGGGCGGCGGCTCCGCAGGCAGCGCGGTGACAAGCGCCGGCTCGGGCAACTCGAGCACAGCTGCAAGCGGCGGCTCGAGCTCGAGCCTCGCCGGATCGACCAGCAGCAACGCCGGCGGCTCGACGTCGAATGGCGGCAGCGCGAGTAGCAGCGCAGGGCAAAATTCGGGCGATGGCAGCACGAGCGCGGCGGGCTCGGCGGGCAAAGCCGGCAGTGCGGGCAGCGGAACCGCGGGCAGCACGTCGACCGGACCATTTGGCCCTGCGGCGTCTTGTAAGGCTTGGCCTGCCGCAACGGGCAGCACCCAAAAACTCTCGAAGACCATGGCCGTGAGCAAAGACTTCGACGGCAAGCTGCAACGCTTCGTGAGCGACGGTCTCGGCGATGGCGATCAAAGCGAAGATCAAAAGCCACTGTTCGAGCTCTCCGACGGCGCCACGCTCGAAAACGTGATCATCGGCGCGCCAGCGGCCGACGGCATTCACTGCGACGGCACGTGCACGCTCAAGAATGTGTGGTGGGAAGACGTTGGCGAGGACGCCGCAACCCTCAAGGGTAGCTCGAGCTCGCAAGTCATGACCATCGACTGCGGCGGTGCGAAGCTGGCAGACGACAAAGTCTTCCAGCACAACGGCCCAGGCACGATGAAGATCAGTAACTTCTTCGTCGAGACGTTCGGAAAACTTTATCGATCGTGTGGCAACTGCAGCAAGCAGTACGCGCGCCACGTCGAAATCAGCAACATCAACGCGACCGGCGGCAAGGACATCGCCGGCGTGAACGAGAACTACGACGACACGGCGAAGTTCTCCGGCATCTTGGCAAGCTCGGGCATCACCATCTGCCAGCGTTACACCGGCAACGACACCGGCGCCGAGCCGCCCGAGACGAGCGCTGGTCCGGACGGCAAGGTCTGCATTTACACCGCCGCGGACATCCAGACCGAGTAGCTTTGCGTTCGCCCGGTGCGCGCGTTCTCGCGGAAAGCGCGCTGAAAGCGCCGCGCAAGCCCTTGTGATGAGGCAAATTGCGCGTTACATGGGCGCGAGAATGGATCAATTCGACGCCATCGTGCTGGGCGGCGGCCCCGGCGGTTACGTGTGTGCGATTCGCCTCGGCCAGCTCGGCCTGAAGATCGCGTGTATCGAAGAAGAAGAGTACGGCGGGGTATGCCTGAACTGGGGCTGCATTCCGTCGAAGGCGTTGATCGCGAACGCGCACTTCGTGGAAAAGGCGCGGCACATCGGGGAAGCCGGCATTTCGGTCAGCGGCGTCAACGTCGACGTCGACAAGATGCAGGACTGGAAGGGCGGCATCGTCAAGAAGATGACCGGCAGCGTGCGCTCTTTGATCAAGAGCAACGGCGGAGAAATCATCGAAGGCCGCGGCGCGCTGGTGGACGCGAAGACGATTGAAGTGACCAGCAAATCCGGAGAGAAGCGCCGCGTGACGGCCACGAAAGGCATCGTCGTCGCGACCGGCTCGGCCACGATTCAGGTGCCGGGTTTCGAATTCGACGGCAAGAGCGTGATCGGCGCGCGCGAAGCGGTCAGCTTGCGCCAGATCCCGAAGCGCTTGGTCGTGATTGGTGGCGGCGTCATCGGGCTCGAACTGGGCATGGTTTACCAGACCTTCGGCGCGAATCTCACTGTCGTGGAGCTCACGCCGAGTCTCTTGCCGGGAGTCGATCCCGAGTGCGTCAAAGTCGTCGAGAAGAAAATTCAAAAGCGTGGCGGCGCGGTACTCAAGGGCACGCGCGCGGAACGGCTCGAAAAGACGGCCAACGGCGTGACCGTCGTGGTTTCGACCGAGGGCAAAGAGCAACGCATCGAGACGGACATGGTGCTCGTCGCCGTCGGCATGAAGCCGCGCTCGAAGGGCATCGGCCTCGAAGAGCTCGGCGTCGAGATCGATCCGCGCGGCTTCATCAAGACGAACGAGTTCTGCGAGACGAACGTCAAGGGTGTCTACGCGATTGGTGACGTGAGCGGACAGCCGATGCTCGCGCACAAGGCCTCCAAAGAAGGCGAAGTCGCGGCCGAGGTGATCGCGGGCCATCACGCGGGCAAAGATTGGGTGACCGTGCCCGGCATCATCTTCACCGACCCGGAGATCGCGACAGTCGGGCTCACCGAAGAGCAAGCGAAGGCCGAGGGCTACGCGATCAAGGTCGGCAAATTTCCGTTCGCCGCGCTCGGCCGCGCCGTCAGCATCGGCGAGACGGACGGCTTTACCAAGGTCGTTACGGACACGAAGTCCGGGCGCATCCTCGGCATTCACATCGTCGGCCCGAACGCCAGCGATCTGATCAGCGAAGCGGCGCTCGCGCTCGAAGTCGTGGCGACGGCCGAAGACATGTCGCTCACGATCCACCCGCATCCGACGCTCGGCGAAGCGTTGATGGAAGCCAGCGCGGCTTCGCTCGGTCACGCGATTCACATCGTG
Source organism: Polyangiaceae bacterium (assembly GCA_036268695.1). Taxonomy (GTDB): domain Bacteria; phylum Myxococcota_A; class Polyangia; order Polyangiales; family Polyangiaceae; genus PMG-095. The sequence goes on from DATATR010000245.1 coordinate 13,776, forward strand.
AATCGCTGATCTCGCCGCACGCGAGCGGGTACGAAACCACAAAATACCCGCTGATTCCGATCATTTTGCTTGGCTTCGGCGAGGCGTGGCATGTTTTGCCTATGCGCATTCTTAGCCGCGTCGCCCAGGTGATGTCCGCGAATTTCAACGCGTTGCTCGACAAAGCGGACGACCCGCGCAAAAGCCTGGAGCTCACGCTCCAAGAGATGCGCGAGCAAATCAACGCCGCGCGCAAGGAAGTCGTGAGTGCGGTTGGCTCCGAAAAGCGGCTCAAGAAGAAGGTCGAAGAGCTCGACTTAGAGGTCGAAAAATGGAACGGCCGCGCGGAGCTCGCGGTTCGTAGCAACGACGACGCATTAGCGCGTGAAGCTCTCTTGCAAAAGCGGCGCGCCGTCGCTGAGCGCGATCGCGCGGAGGCCGACCGCGCCGAACAGCGCGGGAGCGCGCTCGAAATGAAGGAGGCGCTCGAACGCATGGAGCAGAAGGTCAAGGAGTTCGAGCTCAGAACAGGCACGATCGCGACGCGAGCCGAGCAAGCGCGCGCGGGCGGCGGCGTCGAATCGCTCGGTCGCAAGGGCGACGGGCCCGGCGCGTTCGACGAATTCCGGCGCATGGAAGACAAGATCGAAAATGCGGAATACACCGTCTCCGCGCTCGGTGACGTCGAGAACGTGCTCACGGATCGTGGGCCGAGCGGCATGTCGAAAGCCGAAGTCGAGGCGAGGTTCCGCGCGCTGGAGAGCAGCACGGGCGCGACGCCAGCCGTGCCCGAGAAGAGCGAAGTCGACGACGAGCTTCAGGCGCTGAAGAAAAAGATCCGCATTCAGACCTGACTCTGGCTAGGGTCCGGGCGGGATTGATTTATCGCTGAGCGTGGCGAGGAACGCGACGATCGCGTCGATTTCTCGATCGTTCAGCGCGGGCTCTGCGCCTTCGGCGCGATTGTACGGCGCGGCGCTGACGTTGACGTATTTTTGGTATCGTGCGGGCAGGTCGCCGAATTTTTGGCCGTGATACCAGCGTTTCGGTTCGCTGCCGCGCGTCGCATAGAACGAGACGACTTCGCGCAGCGATGAGAACACGCCGTTGTGCATGAAGCTCGTGCGCGTCGCGACATTACGCAGCGATGGCGTGCGGAACGCGCCGCAGAACCACGGATCTTCGGTGTGCAGCCGTGCGTCGCGCCGCTCGCACACACCGAGATCGAATTTCGATCCGTCCCGGTTCGATGAAAGTTCGCGATTTCGCGGGACGCTCACGGTGTCGTAGCCGAAATCCGTGAACAGCGAGGCCGCGGGTTCGTGCGAATTGCGATCGAACTTGTGACACGAGCTGCAGGCCCCTTTCTCGCGGTCGTCGAACAGCGCGAGCCCTGTGGCTTCGAGCGGCGAGAGGGCCGCCGAACCGCGCAGGTAGTCGTCGAACTTGGACGAAAAGGGCGACATGCTCGGGTCGGTCAAAAACGCTTCGATACAGAAACCGAGCGCTTCCACGGCATTTTGCGGCGTGTCGAAGACGTGTTCGAACTCCGCGCGAAGTTCGTCCGCGTAAGCGCTCGCGCGCAAGCTATCGGCGATCTGCCCGAGGTTGCGGTTCCCCATCTCGTTCGGGTTGAGCAGCGGTTGCGGCGCGACTTGCGCGATCGTACTCGCGCGACCATCCCAAAAGAAACCGCCGAACGCTTCGGGAAACTCGGCTTCTTCTTCCCATTCCAGATGAAACGGCCGAACGAAGCGCAGGTACAAGGTGGAGGGCGTGTTGCGCCGCGCCATGCGTCCGGCTGCGCTGCCGTTCGCGACGCCGACCGGAGAACTATGTCCGCTCGCGTAGCCATGCGCGGGATCGTGGCAGCTCGCGCAGCTCGTGCCTTTTGGAAGCGAGAGGTTGGGATCGAAAAAAATTTTGCGACCGAGTGTGACGCGAATGTCTTCGCTCGGCGCGCTTTCGACAGCGGATTCCGTCGGCTTTCGAATCGAAAATGCGGGGTTCGGACGAGTGGACGCGTGGGCCGTCGGGCGAGCGCCTTCGTGAGAAGCTTCGCGCGTGCTCGATGCGGCGATCGAATTCGCTCGGAAAATTGCGCCGAGCGCCAGCAATCCCAGCGCGGCGCCGATCAGCACGCGCGGTCGGCGAAGGATCGGTGCGTGCATTTCGGGTGCGAGTTCATCGCGGCACGGTGGCGCGCGTGTGGCGGAGTCGCAACACGCGCGTGATCGGCGCGCTTCATCCGTTCACTCATTTGCTCCCAGTGCGCAGCTGCGCGGTCACAGTGCCCGTCGACAATGCCGGCCAAATCCGAAGATCCGGCGTGGCGCCGATCTCTTCGGGTCGAGGAGGATCGAGATGAGAAAAGCTTTTGCGATGACGTTGGTAGGCTTGTGCGGGCTCGGTTTGCTGGCTGGTTGCGGTGCACAAGATCCGAGCGCGGCTTCGGGTGAATCCGAGAACGCGGTGGCGAGCGATAGCGAAGCCGTGACTTCGTCGGTGATCAAACACGTGTTCGTGATCGCGATGGAGAATCACGATGCGAGCCAAATTTACGGCAACACGACGAACGCGCCGTACATCAACAACACGCTGATCCCGGCCTACGCGCACTCCACGAACTTCAACGATGCGCTCGCACTGTCGGTGCCGAGCGAGCCGCACTACGTGTTCATCGAGGCCGGCACGAACGCGTTCTCCGACCACACCTTCACGACGGACAGCGATCCTTCGAGCAGCAACAGCACGACCAGCACGAGCCATGTCGCGACTCAAATCAAGAACGCGACCAACGGCGTTACCTGGCGCAGCTATCAAGAAGGTTTGAATTCTTCGACCGGCAGCTGTCCGATTCATAGCAGCGGCTTTTATGCCGCTAAGCACGATCCCTTCGTGTTCTTCAAAGACGTCGCGGGCAGCCCGCCCTCGGCGACGAACGCGACCTGCGCGGCCCATCACCGCGCGTACAGCTCGTTTTCAGCCGACTTGGCCGCGGGCGACGTCGCGAGCTACACGTTCATCACACCGGATTTGTGCCACGACATGCACGGCGCTTCCGGCTGCCCCAACTCGAACTTGGTGCAGCAGGGCGATCAATGGCTGCAATCCGAGCTGCCGCGCATCATCAACTACGTGAACGCCAACGCCGGCGTGATCTTCATCGAGTGGGACGAAGGGAGCAGCACGCTGAAGATGCCGTTTTTGGCGATCGGTCCAGGCGTGAAAGCTGGCTACACGAGCACCGTGAGCTATGGTCATGCTTCGATCGTGAAATCAGTCGAAGCGATCCTCGGCTTGCCGACGTTGTCGAAGGTGTCGAGCGCAAACGCGCTCTCCGACTTGTTCAAAGCCGGTCAGTATCCCTGATCGAATCGGCGCGTTGTCCCTCGCCGTTCGCACGAACGGCGAGGGCATGCGAGAGCCGATAGCTCAAGTGAGCTCCGAACGCGCGGCTTCGCCCTGCCAGATTTCTCGCAGAATTTCGGCCACGGCTTCGTATAAAGCTTCGGGGATTTCGTCGCCGATTTCGAGCTCGTTCAGCGCGCGAGCGACGGGCACGTCGCGCACGACGGGCACGCCGTAGGCGCGAGCTGCTTCGATGATGAGCTTGGCGACCTCGCCTTGGCCTTGCGCGACGACCGAAGGTGCCGATTCCTCTTCGCTGTACTTGAGTGCGGTGGCGAGATGAGTTGGGTTCACGATGACGACGCTCGCGGTTTTCACGGCGCCGAGCGTGGCGCCGGTGAGAGCTTCTTGATGAGCGCGCCGGCGCGCGGCTTTGATCGCGGGGTCGCCCTCGGATTCGCGGTGTTCGCGCTTGACCTCGTCTTTGCTCATGCGATGGCGTGTGAGCCAAGCGCGACGGCTGAGCAATAGATCGACGAGCCCGAGCGAAAGCCCGATTGCCGCCGCAAACCAAGCGAGGTGCCTCGCGACGTTGCCCGCGACCAGCGCGGCGGCTCGCGCGTTGCCGATCGTGCCGGCGAAATCAGCGCCGCGCGCCGTGAGCTCTTTCAGCGCGTACCAAGCGACCAGCGCGGCTGCGACCAACGCGCGCGCGATGCTCACGATGCGTCGCCACGAAAACAAACCCTTGATCCCGGTGACGACATTCAGCCGATCGAAGCTCGGCGACAGTTTCTTCACGCTGAGCGCGCCGCCGGTTTGCGCGAAGCTCGCTGCTGCGCTCGCCAGCGCGGCCACGCCGAGGATCGGCGCGCTGAGCCCAATCACGAGCGTCGCGATCGCGGCTGGCGTGGCGACGGTTGCTGGACGCGCGAGCGCGCTTGCGATCAGCTCCGCGGCGCGCTCTCCGGCGAGCGCGACCACACCGCCGACGACTGCGAGCGCGGCCACGAAACCCACGCTTTGCGACAACGCCGCGGAGATCGCGCTGTCGCCCTCGGCTCGCGCTTTTTGCAGGCGCCGCGGCGTCGGTTGTTCGGTTTTGTCGCTCACCGGCTCGGCTCCGCGCACTCATCGGTCAGCGCGCGGCGTGAGTTTCGCGCGAACTTCTCGGCTAGAGCAAGTAGGGCAGCCCAGCTCCGCCGGTCAGCTTCCAGGCGGCCGCGGTTTGCTGAATGATCGGTGCGCGGATCACCGCCGGCGGGTGCGTATTTTCGAAGCCGAAGAGTAGCGTGCCGGCGTTGAATTGTTCGAGGCCCGCGAAGAACTGCATCGTGAGCAGCGCTCCGCCTTCGGTCAGGTGATAACCTTGGCGGCGAAAGCCCATCGTGAGCAGCGTGTTCGTGCCCGAGGCATCGGCCGCGATTTCGTTCGGCTGATTGAACAGCGGCACCGCGCCGGAAAGCGCTTGTCCGAGCTCGGCCAGCGGCAATTGGCCGGCTGAAGTGCACGGCAAATGCCCGAGATAGTGATGCGCGAGTTCGTGTCCGAGCACGAAGCCAATCTGCTCTTCCAAGAGCTGATGTTGGCGCGTCACTTTGCGCCCATCCATTTGTTGCGTCGGATCGAAGAACCCGGGCGGCGGCTGCACGATCGGCTGATTCGGCTGCTGCTTTTGCACGATCAGCTGGATGTAGTCGTTCAACTTGTGCGTGCCGAAAATCTCGTCCGTCGCGCGCGCTTGGCTCAGGTGCGCTTCGATATCGAGCAGACCATCCGTGATCGCCATCGCAGCGTGTCCGCTCGAGGTACAGGTCGCGAACGCGTTCACGGCGCCGACCGTGCTATCGACGACGAGCGGAATGCCCGCCACGCGCGCCTGCTGCGGCGGCGGCAGCGTGGCCACGAGCTCGTTCAACAGCGATTGCGCTTGGCCGCGCAAGTAGCCGAGATCGACCAGCGTGATCGGATCGTTTGGCACCGGCGGCACCGCCACGCCAGGCGCGGGCAACGGCTGAGCTTGGCCTGCCGTCGCGATCGCGCCCGGCTGCGTCGGGTACTGTGCGGGTGCCGCGGTCGATCCGGGCGGCGCGCCTTGCGGATACTGGTTTGGATACGCGGGCTGCGCGTTGTTGTTGGTGCTGTGCCCGCAGGCCGCGCTTGCTCCGAGTGCGGTGATGAGCGCTGCTTCTGCGAAGCTCCGAAGGCTGGGTCTCATTTCGGCGCGCAGCATAGCAATCGCGCCTCGGTTTCGCGTTCGAAATTTTGGGGTGTTCGGCCCCTATCGCCGCGGAGAAGCGGCAAATCCGCGTCCAGGTTACGCTTCTCGCGCGTGACCGCCGTCGAGCTCCCAGCACCATTTCAAGATCCAGGCGAGCACTTCGTCGAGGGCAATCAAGTGCGGCTCTTACGCAATGGGCAAGCCGCATATCCCCAGATGCTCACTGCGATCGAGCGCGCAGAAGCTCAAGTCCTGCTCGAGATGTATTGGTTCGCATCCGACACAATCGGACAAAAATTCGCGGCCGCGCTGACCCGGGCGGCGGAGCGCGGAGTCGAAGTCGCGATCGTCTTCGACGCGATCGGCTCGGTCGGCGCGAGCGACCTGATGTTCGAACAACTCGAGCGCGCCGGCGCGCGCGTGATCGAATTCAACCCGATCGCGCCGTGGAAGCATCGCTTCCGCCTGTCGCGGCTCACGCGCCGCGATCACCGCAAGATCTTGGTCGTGGACGGCCGCGTCGGCTTCACCGGCGGCATCAACATCGCCGATTTTTGGCTCCCGCTCGACGACGGCGGCGCGGGCTGGCGCGATGACATGGTTCGCATCGACGGACCAGCTGTCGCCGGTTTGCGCGATTGCTTTGCGCACGGATGGGCGCGCTTGCGCGGCGGCGAGCTCGGCTTGGTCGGTTATCCAGCGCGGCCGCTCGATGCCGAAGATCAAGAGCACGGTCAGGCGGTGCGTGTGCTCGGGCAACACGTTTTTCGCACGCGGCATCAAATCTCGCGCGCTTATCTGCACTATTTGCGCGCGGCGCTGAAGCGGATTTTCATCGCCAATTCTTACTTCGTGCCGGATGGGCGCGTACTGCGCGCGCTGACTCGCGCCGCGCGCCGCGGCGTGGACGTGCGCATCATCGTGCCGGGGCAAAGCGACGTCGACATCGTGCGCCACGCGAGCCGCGCGGTGTGGGGGCGCTTGCTGCGCGCGGGTGTGCGCATCTTCGAGTGGGACGAGAGCGTGCTGCACGCGAAGAGCGCGGTGATCGATGGAACCTGGAGCACGACCGGGACATTCAATTTCGACTATTGGTCCTTACAAGTGAATCTCGAAGTGAACGTGAGCGTGCTCGACGCGCGTTTCGCCTCGACGCTCGAAGCTTCGTTTCTCGACGATTTCGCGCGCTGTCGCGAAGTGCGCCTCGCGGATTTTCGCTTTCGACCGCTCGGCCAGCGTTTGCTCGAGTTCATCGCCTACCGCTTGCGAAAATTCCTCTGAGCCGGCGAGCGCGCGCCGCGAGCGTGCGCCGGCAAATGCGCTAAGCTGGGCGCGAACGTGACGCCCGGAACGGACTCGCTCGAACTCGAATTTCGTACTCATGAGCGCGTGAGCGAAATCGGCCAGAGCGCGTGGCGCGCCGTGGCAGGCGAACAGTGCCTGCCGTTTCTGCGGTACGAGTGGCTCGCGGCGCTCGAGGAAACGGGCTGCATCGAGCCCTCGCGCGGCTGGCTCGCGATGCACGTCGCGGCGTATCGAAATGGCGAGCTCGTCGGCATCGCGCCTTCGTACGTGAAGGGCAACAGTGAAGGCGAGTTCGTGTTCGATCATTCTTGGGCGCGCTACGCGGAAGGCTCACTGCGCGTCGAGTATTATCCGAAGCTCGTCGTGGCCGTGCCGTTCACGCCTGCCACTGGCCCGAGATTTCTGATCAAAGCCGGCGCCGACGAGCCGCGCATCTTGCGCGGCTTTGCGGATGCACTGCGGCAAATCGCCGAACGCATTTCGGTCTCCGGCGTGCACGTGTTGTTTCCCGAGCAAGCGCAAGCGAGCGTGCTCGAACGCGCGGGCTATGCCCAGCGCCTCGGCGTGCAATTTCATTGGCGTAACGCGGGTTATCAGCAATTCGAGGATTTTTTGGCGCGCTTTTCGTCGAAGCGCAGAAACCAAATCAAGCGCGAGATGCGCGAGATGCGCGATCGCAATATCGACATCGACGTGCTCACGGGCGCTCGGCTCGTGCCGGAGCGCGTGGATTTCATCTTCGAGTTCTATCGTTCGACGGTAGAAAAATTCTTTTATGGCCGGCAGTATTTGAACCGCGCGTTCTTCGAGCAAGTTTGTTCGACCATGCCCGAGCACTTGCACGTCGTGATCGCGAGCGACGGCGGATCGAAAAAGCCAATCGCGGGCGCGTTCAATCTACTCGGGCAACGCGCGCTTTATGGTCGCTATTGGGGCGCGCTCGAAGAGCGCCCGTTCTTGCATTTCAACGTCTGCTTCTATCGCGGCATCGAAGAGTGCATCGCGCGTGGGCTCGAGCTGTTCGAACCCGGCGCGGGCGGCGAGCACAAACTCGCGCGTGGCTTCGAGCCGGCATTGACGTACAGCGCGCACGCCCTGCGCGATCGCCGGCTTTCCGCCGCAATTTCCGATTTTCTAGAGCGCGAGCGCGAGGCTGTTTCAGCGCACGTGACCGAAGCTCAGGGCGAATCCGGGCTGCGTGAGTTGCCGCCTCGAGCTTGATCAACCGATGCGGCGCTGCGCGAGCACTCACTCGCCCGTGCCGCGCTTGGCCGGCGGCGTCGAACTCGAGCGCGTCGGCTGACGCGCGCTTGCCCCCGAAGGCGGACGCGACGAGCTGCGCACCGCGGGCATGCCGCCGGCGGACGGGCTGCGCACGGCCGCCATTTGTCCGGCCGAGTCCAAGCGCCGCGCGCCGCTGCCACGACCCGGCGGAATCGAACGCGTGCGATAGACTTCGCCGTCCACCATGACTTCGACGCCGAGCGCGCGACAACGACGCGCCACGCGCTCCAGATCCACACCCACCGCGAGCAGAAGCCCGGCTGGCGGCGACGGATCGACGAACAAGTCCGCGCTTTGCCGGCGCGTGCGCAAGAGCTCGCGTACTTCGGGATCTTCCACCCATAAGAAGCCCTGTGTCAGCACGAATTCGGCGCGGCCGATCACGGTGCTGGCTTGCGTGAGCGTGCGCGCGATCGGATCGGGTAGGGGAGCGAGCGATTCGAGCCGCGTGCGCATCACTTCGCCGTCGAAGCCGGCGCTCAGCGCGTGCGACAAGGCTTGCGGCGTGATCAAGATGTCGAGCGCCGCGCCGGTGACGCCGCCAATTTCGACGAACGGCGCGAGCGCGATCACATTGCCGACCAGCGCGGACGGTCCCACACGGAGGGCCTGCGTATCGAGGAAGCGACTGGCTTGCTGCGCGGGTGATTTCGACTCGGGCGCGCCATCGGCCAAAAATGCGCGGCCGCGCGGAGTGATGCGCAAGGTGGGCCCGATCGACTCGGCGTCGTCGGTTTCGGGGTCGCCCAAATCCACGATCCCGAGCACGTGCAGCGTCTCGAGCGCGATGCGGCGCGCGACCTCCGCCGGCGTCATCGGCTCGACGCCCGCGCGCTGTGCCCAGCGCTCGATCAAGCGGGCCACGCCCGGCGCGCGTGCGTCCGAGCGCACGTAGGCGGCGATCGCTTCCCACGGTGCCCAGCGGCCATCGCCGAGTTCTTGCAGAGCTTCGAGCACGAGCTCGCGCACGACGCCGACGGCGCTGGTCTCGCGCGCGTCTGCCGTGACACGCAAGGCTTCGCCGTCCGGTCGCGCTTCGTCCCAGGCGCCGCCTTTGCGCCACGCTTCGAACAAGGCGCGGCCGAGATCGCCGACCAAGTGCGAGCCAGGCGGCGATGCGGTGCTCACCGCCGACGGATCCCACAAACCAATCGCGCGACTCAACGACGCGATCAAAGCCACGATTTCCGGATCGCGGCCGAAGCGCGTCGCGAATTTGGTGATCAGCGAGCGCGGTGTGCCGACCCCGGCGCGCACTTCGACCGAAGGATCGCGCACCGCGAGGGCCATCGCGAGCGCCATCGGCGCGGGATCCTCCGCGAAGCGGGCGCGCCTCGGCGCGTGATCTTCGGCCAAGACGAAGGTGCGAATCTCGCGGCGTTGCGCTTCGCGCTCGACGCGCCGCTGAGTGCCGACGATGGCCACCACTTCGCTCGGAATCACGTGCCGATTCGGGTGCACGGGCACCAAGAAACCGCGCCGTTCGAGGGCAAATCCGACGCCGCGCCGCGACGGCGTCGCGCCGGTTGCTCCGCGCAAACGCATCGGCTCGCGCTCCAAATCCAAAAGCTCCTCGGTGTCGACCTCGCCGCCGACTTTTTCGATCGCGTTGAGCAGCTTGCGCTCGAGTGGCGCGAGCTCCTCGACCTCACGCGCGAGCCGCTTTTGATCCGCGAACACTTCCCACGCAGGCTCGAGACACAGCGCAACGGGCGGCGTCGCCGGGCGGCCGAGGTAGTGGCTCGCGATGCTGTTCGCGACATCCGGATGCACTTGCGCGAGCAGCGCGCGCGAGCCGCGCGGGTCTTCGCCTTCCCACGATCTGAGCTGCAGCATGTGCGCGATGGGTAGAAGCAGTTCCAGGCCCTTGTCCCGGCCGCGGATGAAGACGATGCCGCGCGCCACGAGCGGCTCGACCGCTGGCGGCAAAGTCTGCGCATAAAGCACGCCCTTGGCTTCGGCCACGCGGTACAAAAGCTCGCGCGTTGGGCCGGGCAGGATGCTGGCATCGCGCATTTCCGGCAGCTGGAGCAGCATTCGCGCCACTTGCGACGGCACGTCGATGCGCTTCGCTTCGTCGATTCGGATCTTGAGCCGGGCGATCAGCGAGCCGAGCTCACGCTCGGGCAACTGGCGCAGCACATCCACCAGACGGATCGCTCCCATGCTGCGTGACTCTTGGTCTTTTCGGGAGGGCATGGGATCGTCCTAGCAAACCGCGAAAATCGCCTGCTGTCCAGGCGGGCCCGCGTGGTTCTTCGCGTTAAACGGGGGCTAACGCCATGCGCTGGCTTTCCACTCCGCACGGCATTCCACTGTCATCGAGTGCATCGAGTGCGATCGAGCCCGTCTTCTCCCCTGTAACTCACCCTCAAAGATGCTCGCTCCTTTGATCTAGTACCGGATTTTCGCACCACTGTCTCGGGATCTTTTTTTGTTTTTTCTGCGCGCTTCCGCGTTCTGCCTTCGCCGCTCTGCGCTCCGCCCTCGAGCGCATCCTCTTGGGTGACGCCGCTGGGTGACGCCGCTGGGTGATGCGGCGCAAGCAGCATTTAGGTGCATCGCCACGTTTGAACGATCAGCGATCCATGGCGCCCGAGATTCCTGGCGGCAATGGGCGTTTTTTGTTTTTTCTGCGCCTTTGGCGCGGGATTTTTCGGCGCGGCTCGTGTCGAGCAGCTCAATCCGAGCGATAAACCGAGCTCTTTCGAGGGCATGCGCTGCGCTCTGACAAAAGCCCGGGGCCAATCTTGGTAGAGTGCCGCCCGATGATCCTGAGAGACCCCGTCCACGGTCTCGTCTCGTTCGAGACGCCCGAGGAAGCGATCGTGCCCGCGTTACTCGAGACGCGCGAGCTTCAGCGTCTCAGAAGGATACGTCAGACCGGGCTCGCCTCGCTCGCGTATCCCGGCGCCGATCACACGCGCTTCGCTCACGCGATCGGCGCGGCGTTCGTGATGACACGTCTGATTCGTCGGCTTCGCAGCTTGGACGACGCTTTGCCGTTCTGGCAACGGCTCACGACCGAGCGCGCGCGCGACGCGCTCGCCGCCGCGCTCCTTCATGATGTCGGGCACGGTCCGTTTTCGCATTTGTTCGAGCAAGCCTTGCCCGACACCAAGCGACACGAAGATTGGACCGCGCGGATCGTGCTCGATCCGAGCACCGAGGTGCACGCCGTGTTGACGAGCTTCGATCCTGGTTTGCCCGAGCGCGTGGTCGATCTGGTTCACGGTCGGCACGAGCTCACGTTTTTGGCGCGCGCGGTCAGCGGCACGTTCGACGTCGATCGCTGCGATTATCTCTTGCGCGACGCGCACGCGACCGGCGTCAGCTACGGCTGGTTCGATCTCGATTGGCTGCTTCGGAGCCTGTGTTTCGGCATCGCGGACGAAGGCCAAGCGCCGCCGCTCGCGATCGACGGCGCCAAAGGCATTCCCGCAATCGAGTCGTTCATCCTCGCGCGCCTGTTCATGTTTCAGCAGGTCTATTTTCACAAGACCGAGCGCGCGAGCGAATGGATGCTCGGCCGCATCTTCGCCGAAGTCGCGAAAATGCTTTCGGACGGCGAGCGTTTGCCGTCCACGCCGGATGCGATCGTCTCGCTCGCACAAACCGGCGACGCGACGCTCGCGGATTACCTCGAGCTCGACGACGCTTCGCTCTGGGTCGCGCTCAGCGCTTGGCAGAAATCGAAGAACCCGGTGCTCGCCGATTTGAGCCAGCGCTTTCACGGGCGGAAGCTATTCAAGACCTACGAACTCTTCGACGAACGCGCGACGCCGGAAGCGCGCGTGCAGGCGCTCGACACGGCGCGGGCGATCGCTGAAAATGCCGGGCTCGATCCCCAGATCTACGTCGGACTCGACGCCGCCTCGACGATCGCGTTCGACGATCTCAAAGATCCGTTGACCGTGCGTTTCCCCGGCGGCAAAACCCGCGCGCTCGCCGATGTCTCTTTCTTGCTCGGCCGCTTGCGCGGCGAAAAAATGTCTCGCGTGCGCTTGATCTTCGCGCCCGAGCTGAGACAAGACATCATCGGCGCGCTCGCCGGCGCTTGACACTTTGCTTGGTTTGATTTTGGGGTTTGATTTCATGACGCCTGTGAGAGCCGGTTTCGCGACGCTCGCGGCGTGTCTCGCCTGCGCGGCGCCGGCATTGGCGGACGGCGCGAATGTCGCGAATGTCGTGAAACACAAAGCCGACAGCTCGCACGACGGCGTGTACGATCGCTTCGACGGCGATTTGGATTTGGGTCTGGGTTTGGGTGCCGAGCTCGGCTCGGCCGGCACGGTCGCGCCGGTCGCGCGCGGCTCGCTGCATTTTTTCGAGCTCGCGGGGCTGTACTCGGCGGGGCGCTTCAAAGTGAGGGATGGCTCAGCGCCCTCGCTGTTCGATCTCGGCGTGGACGTGCGTCCGCTGTTCGTGCCGCGTTGGGCCAAAGGTTACGAAAACGGTCCCGCATGGTTCGATCTCGCGCTCGACTCGCTGTCGCTCTCGCTCGGCGCGTTTTGGGCCGGCAAATCGCCGCGCCGCGACTCCGAGCGCGGCTTCGAAGCTTCGCTCGGCTTCGGATTGCCGCTCTTCGCGCGCGCGGCCGGACCTTGGCTCGAAGCGCGCGGCGCGCTCCGTTATCCGGATTCCGCCACACACGAAGAAGCCGTGATCCTCGTCTTGTCGTGGC
>DATATR010000246.1:0-26973 GCA_036268695.1 Polyangiaceae bacterium
CGGCTGAATGTCGCCGTGATTCCACGCGAACGGGGCTTGGATGCAGGTCTCGCAAGTCGACGTCGGAAAATCGGTGATGAAGTAGTCCGGGTCGCCGAAGAACGCGAAGGTCCCGTTGCGCGCCGGATCGCCGGTCGTGAACATGTGGATGGACTTCATGCCGGTTTGATCCGCCATTTGAGCCATCACCTTGTCCGTCGCGCCGGTGTACGGGTTCACCGCGGTGAGGGTCGCGATTTCGCGTTCGAACTGACGCACGTCCGGATCGGTTTGCGCCATCGGGCCCGCGCCGAGCTTCGCCAAGTAGAAGGGCGGAGCATCGTCGCCGTGCACCGTGAAGCTGTTCGGCGCGCCGGGCGCGAGGAACTTCGCGAACAAGTCCGGGAACTGGTGCTGCACCAGCGTGTCGATGTTGGCGTTGATTTCGCCGACTTGACCGGTCCAATCGCAGGGCGTGTTCACGCCATCGCAACCGGGATTATTGGGCGTACCGCCGACGAAGTGATCGCCTTCGTCCACCGTAAAGACGAACAAGGTGTTCGACTTGTCGATGCCGTCGGCCGCGAGGCGCGTGAAGAACGTCGCGAACGCGGTGTCGTAATCCTTGAGCTGCTGCACGTAGCCGGCAGCGCCCGGGCCGTAGGCTTCGTGATCGTTGCCCGCAACGCCGTGGAAATCATGCGCGTCCGAGATGTACGCGTACGTGACGGGGATGCCGTGCTCTTGCATCGCAGCGATGTACGAGAGCGACACGGTCGCTTCCATGCCGTCGAAGCCCGGGAAGCCCGGTTGCCCGAACGGATCTTGAATCGGTTGACCCGAGAGATCCAAGAGCGCGACTGGCGACGGCTTGCCGGTGAGCAGCGGATTGATTTGCTGCGCGCCGAACAGGCCCTTGAAGCCGGTGTAACCCCCCGGCTCTTGCGGCAAGAGGTCGTCTTCGCCGGCCGCGCAGGTGGCAGAGCCTTGCGCGCAGTGCACGGCGAAACCAACCAAATCGGTCTGCGCGAGGTTACGCGCGGCCGTGCCGGAAGAGGCTTTCGCGGAAGCGGTGGCTTCGGCGAATTGCGGCGAGGTCGTGCCGAACACCTTGGTCACGTCGCCCGAGGCGGTCGTGCCCGTGTTCTCGAGCACGATGTTGGCCGAAGCGACCGCGCCGACATCGCAGCCCGCGCGCGTGTACGTGCTCCACGGAGCCGGCGTGTTCGTGCCGTCCGGACCGACCATGTTCGGGATCGTGGTGCCCGCGGCGGTTGGATCCGTCCAGTAAGCGAACGAGCTCGGGAACGAGAACGAACCCGTCGCGCTGGTGCGCACGTAGCTGTTCGTGACCGTTTGACCCGTGCGATCCGGGTACACGCCGGTGAGCGACGACAAGATGCCGCCCGCGGTGTGCGAGATCAAAATCGTGTGATCGTTCGCCATCATCGTGCCGTTCGAGCGGATGAAGTTGAGCAAATGCGGCATCTGCTCGAGATCGGAGGGCACGTTCGGCAACTTGTCGCGGGTCAAGTGCGTGTTGTCGAACTGGATGTAGATCACGTGCTTGATCGGGCCGGAGCTGTTGCCGAGCGCACAAGCGTTCGTGCTTTGCACGGGCGTGCACTGCACGGTGACCGTGCCGGTGTCGGCGCAGCTCGTCGCGGGATCGCCGTCGGAAGCCGTGACGGTGAGCGTCGCGGTGCCGGGCGTGGTGCAAGTGAAGCGCGGGCTCGCCGAGCTCGGGTCGCTGAATGTGCCGGAGCTCGCCGTCCAGTGATAAGCGAGCGGCGAAGGCCCGCTGTCGGTATCGTGCGCGGCCGCGCTGACGGCCACCGAACCACCGACGAGCACTTCGGCCGGGCTCGCGGAAACACCGTCGATCGCCGGGCAAACGTTGAGGCTGCCGTTTACGAGCACGCTACCCGTGCGCGCCGCTTCGTGACAGGCGAGGTGCACGGAGACCGCGGTCGTCGCGTGCGCGGTCACGTTGAAGGTGGCCGAGCCGCTGCACTGCGTTGCGCCGTCCGCCGTCGTCGCGCTGAGCGTGATCGAGGCGCCGGTACCGGCGGGGACTGGGCTGATGAGCGCGGAGATCGTGCTGCTGTTGCTCACGTCGACCGAGCCGGTCTTGGCGAACGTGCCTGGGCCGGTGATCGTGTACGTCACCGTGTTGACGACGATGCCGGGAGCGACTTGAAGCGAAAGTCCGACTTCGCCCGAGCGATCGGAGTCCGAGCTCGCGGACCCGATGCCGGTGTGCGCGGACTTGTCGGAGCAGGAGTAGAGCAAACCGAGCGGCGCGAAGAGCGCGAGCCCAGTCAAAAGCTTGATGGTCGTACGGCCGTGGATCACGTGGACACCTCTTGGTTCTTGAGAGTTCGCCGCGTGTGTGCAAAGTCCGCTCCACCTCGGCAGGTGTACGCGAGCAGACGATATCCCTCGTTTTCCCGCATAAACTGCGGCATTCAGTAACGAACGGGCGTCCGGATTCCGGAAGACGGGCTCCGATTTTCAGACACGAAACTCGAAGTAAGCGCCAGCAGATGTCACGCACAGTTCACCGATGCATAGAGCGCGCGGAACTAGTACCTCGGCTCGGAAGTGCGTTCCGGATTTCCGCGGCCCCCAAAACTGAGGGCCGCAGAAATCCTTCAGCACGCCACTTCTTTGCTCAGTACTCAATCTGTCTTGACGTACGACAACCCGGAACGGAGTTCCGGGCCGCCGTACTACGGCTCGTCACGCCATGCGCTCACGCAGATCAGCATCCCTTGCGCGATTCGTCGCTTGTTGCGTCGCGCTGGTCGCATTCGTTAGGTTCGGTAGCGCGCTCGCGACGCCGAACACGCCGAACACCGCGCGGCGAATCGCGATCGGCAAGCGCATTTTCTTCGACGCGGCGCTGTCCGAACCGCGCGGCACGAGCTGCGCGAGCTGTCACGATCCCGCGCTCGCGTATGCGGGCGATCACGGCTCTGGCATGGGCGTCGCGCTCGGCAGCCGGCCCGGCGTGTTCGCGCGCCGCAGTACGCCATCGCTCTATTATTTGAGGTACACGCCGCGCTTTCGCTTCCACCAAGAAGACGACGAAAAGCACGCGCTCGAAATGGAGCCTTATGGCGGCTTCTTCTGGGACGGGCGCGCGGATTCGATCGCGGCGCTCGTGAGCCAACCGCTGCTCAACCCGCGCGAAATGAACAACGGCGACTTCGCAAAGATCGCGAACAAACTCGCGCGCGCGAGCTACGCCAAGGACTTTCGCGCCGAATTTCCCGGCGCCCTCGACGATCCGAAGACCGCGGTTGCCGCGCTCGGCACCGCGCTCGAAGCATTCCTCACCACGCCGGAAATGTCGCCCTTCTCTTCGAAATTCGATGCGTACATCCGCGGGGCCGCGAGGCTCAGTGCAAAAGAAGCCGAGGGGCTTCGCTTGTTCAAAGATCGCGATCGCGTCGGCTGCGCCAAATGTCACATCGTAAACGATCGCTCGCCAGTGCCCGAGCGCTCGATGTTCACCGACTATGGTTATGAAGCTGTCGGCGCGCCGCGAAACGCGAAGCTCCGCGAACGCGACGAAGATCGCGGCCTGTGCGAACGCACGGATCCGGACGTTCCGACCAACACCGACGAATGGTGCGTCAGCTTCCGCACTCCGTCTTTACGCAACGTCGCGCTACGGAAAAGCTTCATGCACAACGGCGCGTTCACGAACCTGCGCGACGTCGTGAGCTTCTACGCCACGCGCAGCTCGAATCCGTCGCGCTGGTATCCGAGCGGCACACCATTCGACGACACGCCGGCAACCTATCGCGGACTCATCAATCAAACGTTCGCGCCGTACAATCGGCCCGCTTCCGCCGGCCCCGCGCTCAGCGACCCAGAAATCGACGCGATCGTCGCCTTCCTCGGCACGCTCACAGATAAGCACTGACTTCCGCGGTTCGTTACGAACCGGTGTCACACGAGAGACATGCTTGCGAACCACGCGCTCGTTCATGGAGCGAACGCGCGGGCTCTGCTACGAGCTCGAACGCTGCCCGAGAAAGCCCATGAGCCACGCGCGCACCCAGCTCAGTCTCTCACTCGTGTGTTTATTTTTTTGGGGGTGCACCCAGCTCGACGATCCGAATCAATACTTTCCGCTCACGAACGCGAGCGGCGGCTCGAGCGGCTCGACGAGCGCGAGCGCGGGAACATCGGCCGGCGGCGCGAATGCGGGCGGCTCGAGCTCGGTAGCGAGCGGCGGCTCGACGACGATCGCCGGCGCTTCGCTGGGCGGCAGCGCGGGCCAGACGAGCGCAGGCGCAGGCGGCTCGAGCGGCGGCGGCGGACAGAATTGCGAAGATCCCAGCGGCTTTCACGGCCTCGGCTGTTACAGCTGCGCTCCGAGCGACATCCTCACACTCGAAAACGCATGCTCGACTTCGACCTGCACGCTGTTCGACGATAAGCGCCTCAGCCTGCTCGGCGCGGACGGCAAATTGCCGGATCTTCCTGCACCGGGCGCAGGCGGAGCTGGCGGTAACGCGGGCTCAGCGGGCGCGGGCGGCAGCACCAGCACGGGCCACGCCTGCGCCGACCTCGCGAGCACGGGCACCGTCGTTTACATCACCGGCTCGTCCGCTTCGAAGCCATTCTTGCAGCAGATTGCGCAGCAGCTCGTCAGCTCCGGCATCTATTTGGTCTACACCTCGACCGGCTCCTGCGTCGGCGTCGATGCGATCGTGAACGGCACGCCAGCAACGACGGGGCCCGCGCCCGCGCCTGCCACTTCCGCAACCTATTGGGATAGCTCGTCGAGCACCGGCGTGGCCTGCGATCTGCCGCCGGAAGGCGTCACGGTCGACATCGGCGCCTCCGACGTGTTCGCGCAATCGTGCCCGGGTTTCGAGCTCACCGATCTCGACGGCCAACAGATCCGCGACGCGCACGGCCCAATTCAAACCATGACCTTCGTCGTGCCGAGTAACTCGATGTACACGGAGATCAGCTCGCAAGCGGCGTACTTCGTCTTCGGGTTCGGCAAAGATGGCGGCGTGCTCGATCCGAGCAACACGACGCCGATTTGGAACAACGAAGATTACTTATTCCAGCGCAGCGCCGCGTCCGGCACGCAAGCCATGCTCTCGGCCGCGATTGGCGTGCCGTCCGGCGCCTGGCATGGCAAAAAACACGGCTCATCCGACGACGTCTCGGCCGATTTGCAAATGGCCGGGCAAGCGCCGGACACCGGCAATCTCGCGATCGGCATCCTCGCTGCCGACTACATCGACAGCAAGAATCTGCGCGCGCAGCTGCACGTGCTCGCGCTGCAAGACAGCGCGCAAAACTGCGCGGTCTATCCGGATTCGACCAGCGGCGCGCACGACAAGCGCAACGTGCGCGACGGACATTATCCGGTGTGGGGTCCGCTTCACCTCTTGTACAAGGTCGATCAGCTCGGCAATCCGTTGAACCCCAGCAATCGCCAAGCAGTGACGGACATCGTCGGTTATCTGTCCGGCACGAAAGCGCTACCGAACGGCGTGCAGCTGCTCGACGTATACGCGCAGAGCGGACTGATTCCGGAATGCGCGATGCACGTCACGCGCACGAAAGACGGCGGCAACATCACGCCGTTCTCGCCGGCAAGTCCGTGCTCGTGCATCTTCGAGCTCAAAGCAACGGGGGCGACGAGCTGCGCTTCGTGCAAAGTGCAAGGTGATTGCACGAACAATCAAACTTGCTCACAAGGTTACTGCGAAGGGTGATTGAGTCGCTCGGGCGCAAAACAACCGCGCGCGTTTCTCCATGAAATCGAGCGGAAACGCGCACCCGGCGCGTACGTACTTCGTTAAGCGTGCGGCGAATTCCGCCGGCCGGCATTGCCGCCACAGAAAAGTTACGTCGATTTCTTGGGCCCTTGCGCAAGCTTTGAAAAAAAACCCATAGCGTTCGATCGTGAATTCTTCTCCGTCAGCGCTCGCTCTCCCATTCGGAGACGAAGATAGCGACTCGGGCATTACGCCAGTCGTACCGACCTATACCGGGTTGTCTGCCGAGGCCGCGCAGCCCGAAATGCTCGAGTCGCTCGAGCGCTACAAATTGGTCGCTCGCCTCGGTCACGGCGGCATGGCCGAAGTCTTTTTGGCAGCGTGGGAAGTCGCGCCGTTCGTGCATCGACCGGTCGTGATCAAGCGGCTGCACGAGCACTTCACCGAAGATCAAAATTTGGTGCAGATGTTTTTGGACGAAGCGCGCTTGCTTTGTCTGCTCGAGCATCCGCACGTGGTGAAAACGCTCGAGGCGGGCGTGATCGACGGTCGCTGCTGCATCGCGATGGAGTACCTCGAGGGCCAGCCGCTGCATCGCGTGCTGCGCCGTGCTTACCAGCGCGGGCGATTGCCGATCGAGCTCGCCGTCAGCATCGCGATTTCGATGCTCGACGCGCTCGCCTATGCGCACGACGCGACCGATCCCAGCGGACAACCCCTCGAAATCGTGCACCGCGACGTCTCGCCGCACAACGTGTTCCTGACCAACGAGGGCCAGGTAAAGGTCTTGGATTTCGGCATCGCCAAAGCCAAAACTCAGGAAAGCCGCACCGCGACCGGCATGGTCAAAGGCAAAGTGGGCTACATCGCGCCCGAACAAGCCGCGGCCGAAGCCGTCGATCGTCGCGCGGACATCTGGAGCGCGGGCGTCGTGTTGTGGGAGGCGCTGACTGGTTCGCGCCTGTTCAAAGGCGAGACCGACGCAGCCACGCTCTATTTAACTCTCAAGGGTGACATTCCGACCGCGGTGGCGCGTCGCCCCGAGCTGCCTGCCGAGCTCGACGTGGTCCTCGCGCGTGCCCTGATGCGAATCCCAGCGCTGCGTTACGGCAACGCCCGCGCGATGCAGAAAGATCTAGAAAATTGGCTTGCTCGCGCTGGTCATTCGCGTGACCCGCGCGCGCTCGCGGCGCTGATGCGCGAGCTCTTCGCAGATGAAATCGTGGAACAACGCCGGTTGGTCTCGGTGCTGATGGCGCGCACCGACTGCACGCCGCCCGTGCCGAGCTCGAACCGCACGGGCGTCTCGTCGAGTGGGCAACCCGGCGTGCCGAGCAGCACCAGCGCACTGATCATGCCGAGCCCGACTTCGGCGGATCTGACCAACGTGCAAGTGCAGGTCGAGGCGCTACACAGCCGGCAGCGCCGGGCGCAACGTTCGATCCTCGGATTGCTCGCGTTGCTCGGCGTGCTGGCGTGCGCGGTGGCGTATTTTGCGGTGGAGCGCGCGAATCAACCGCGACTGGCTGTTGCCGCGCCGCAAACAGCGGCCGAACCTAGAGCAGTCATGGCTCCGGCGAACGGCACAGCGAACGCGGCCGCGCTCGCGATCGCGCCGAGCAACGCCGAGCCAGCCGAACGCGCGCCGACCAACGCCGTTGCCGCGAAGCGCGGTGCGCTCAATGTGCCGGCCGCAATGCGTGCCGCGGCCACGCGCAGCTTGGTCGCTCATGGTGCCCCAACCCCAGATCCCGAACCCGCGCTCAATAGTGTCAACCACCCGGATTCGACTGCCGCTCCGAGCTTCGGTTACCTGACGATCGATACGAGCCCTTGGTCGCTCGTGAGCGCGGGCGGCAAGGTGCTCGGGCAAACGCCGCTGGTTGGCGTGAAGCTCCCCGCGGGCACACAAGTGCTTTCGCTGAAGAACCCCGAGCTCGGTATCGAGACCAGCTACACGGTCACGATCGAGGCCGGAAAAACCGCCGCACGGCGCATTGGAATCGAATGATGAAACGCTCGCTGGGCCTGTTCGCCCTTACTTTGATCTGGGCTCTGCCCGCGCACGCCGAAAGCAAAAGCCCAAACCCGGAGCTGGCAGAAGCGGAGCGTTCGTATCAAGCCGTGGATTTTCCGGCCACGCGCGCGGAGGCGCAAAAAGCGCTCGAAGCGGGCGGCGCGACGCCGACCGAGACCGCGCGTTTGCACGTGCTGCTCGGCATCTCCGCCGCCGCGCTCGGCGACTCGGCAGACGCGAAGCAGCACTTCATCGCCGCGCTCGCGGTCGATCCGGGGCTGCACTTGGACAAGACCTTGTCGCCGAAGATTCGCGATCCGTATCTCGAGGCACAAGGTTATTGGAGCGCGGCCGGCGATCGATTGGCGCTCAGCGCGACGCCGAGCGCGGACGGCGCTCATCTCGTCGTGCGGCTGCAAGATCCGGCTTCGTTGGTCGCCAAGATCGAGCTACGCGTCGGCGCGGCCGGCGCGCGCGAACACTCTTCATTTTCGCTCGATCCCGCGCCTGAAGGCCGCTTTTCACTGCCTGCCTCTGTGCGCGAACGAAGCTACGAGTTCGTGCTGCGCGCCGTCGATCGCTACGGCAACGCGCTCGCGGAACGCGGATCCGAGGCCGATCCCGAGCTGGTGCAACCCGGCACACGCGCTGCGACGAGTACTGCGGCGATCGCGCGGCCCGGGCGCTCGTATCTGTTCCCAGTGGCGCTCGCGGTCGCTGGCGTTGGCGCGGTCGCGGCGGGCGTCGTGTTCAACGTGAAGCGCGAACGAGCCGCGCGCGACTGGAACGGCCCGAGCTGCGAAAACCCGGGCGCGACGCGCATCGCGCAATGCAGCGACGTGAATTCGCGCGTGCAAACCGACGAGCGCTTGGCGATCGGCTTTTACGCCGGCGGCGGCGCGTTGCTCGTCGGTAGCGTCATTTCTCTGGTCGCCGGGCGGCCCGCACCAGCGCCGACGGAACGCGCCAGTTCGCTCGGCACGCGCTCGTTGGGCTGCACGCTGACCGGACCGGGCGTATCCTGCCTAGGTCGGTTCTAAACCTTTTGATTTAGACGCGCGCGTTACTTGAAAAGACTCAAATCCACCGCATTGGCGATGGCTTGGAGGCCGGCCTCGTTCGGGTGCAGGTGATCGCCCGCGTCGTAAGCGGGAAGATATTGGGTGGGGTGCGCGGGATCGTGCGTGGCGGTGTCTTGATCGACGATGCCGTCACAGCCGCTATCCGCGCCGCGGATGAAGGCGTTGATTTGGCCGCGCGAAGTCTCGCCGTCAGCGCTCCAGCCGCCGGAGCCTTCGAACGGCGTGAGCGTGGAGCACAGGTATTTGAGCTTGGCTTGATGCGCGGCCGCGACGAGCTGCTTCAACCCCGCGATCAGTTGATCCCCGCTCGGTCGGCCCGCGCCCGCGCCCAGATCGTTGATCGGATCGTCCGAAAAAATGACCCATTTCACGTCCGGTTGATCGATCACGTCGCGTGTGAAGCGATTGATCGCGCTTTGACCCGCGCCGTCCGCGAGCAACTTGTTGCCGCTGATGCCTTGATTGAGCACACCGATCGAGAGATTCGCCATATTCAAGCGCACCGCGAGATCGTTCGGCCAACGGCGATTCGAGTCGCTGGACGACGCGACGCCATCCGTAATCGACGCGCCGAGCGTGACGACGGCGCCGAGCGCGCCTGTGTTCTTCACGTCCAGGTTTGCGAGCAGGTAATAACTCCCGATGTTACTGGTGTTCGATAGATCGGCGTTACCGCTCACGTCCCCGGAAGCCACGTAGTTCGTTTGTGTGCCTTGCTGGTGATAGGTGTTCGCGCCGCTCGAATCGGCCAAATAGAAGCTAACCGACACATCGCTCAGCGCGGGGACGGCAAAATCGACCGCGTCGCTGAGCGCGACATCCCCGGCTGGAATGGTGAACGAGGTTTGCCCGCCAAACTTCAGCACGCGGTCCGTCGCAGGATCGATCGACGAGCCGCTCGTGCGACGAGCGATGTGCACGTCTTTCACGTCGATCGATTTGTTGCCGAACGCGTTCGAGAGTTGAATGCGCGCGCTCGTGCCAGAGATGCTCGTGTGCACGATTTGGCGCAAGGTTTTGTCTTGGAACGAATCGCCGCCACTTTGCGGTGAAGCCGACCACGTCCCAACCCAAGCGTCGGTTTGCGTGGCGCCCGCGCTGCCTGCGTTGCCGGCGGCACCGCTCGCGCCGGCGCCGCCATTGCCCGCGCCGCCATTGCCCGCACTTCCGCTCGCGCCCGCGCTGCCTGCGCTCGCACCGCCGCTGCCGACGTTTCCGCCGCCAGCGTTCGAGTTCGTGCCCGCAAAGCCCCCGCCACCGCTCGCACCGGCGCTCGTCGTCGCGCTGCCGCCGTTCGTCGACCCACCGCGCGTGCTCGCGGCGCCAGCTGCGCCAGCGCTATCGCTCGATGTCGCGCTGCTCGAGCTGCACGACGGCTGACTGAACAGCAAACCCAAGCCCAGAAAAACGAATGAACGCGCGGTCATGACAATCATGGATGGGCAGAGCTCGCGCACGCGATCACAAATTGTGCGCGTTTTCTTGGCGCTTTTTGGCCGGAATCGACGCGACCTGCTGCCTTCGGAGCTTTTCGCCGCCTGCAATTGAACGTCCCACGCCGGCGTCGCAACGGCGTGCCTCTGCTCACGCAACTTTTTGCACGCAAAGCGCGTCCATCTCGGGATACTTCGCGTATCGTTTCAGACCAGGAATCCGTGCTCGAGCGCACGCGCAACGGATCGCGCCGCGCGTGGAAACGAACCGAGTGGCCGGTGCGCGGTAGATCGCGCTATTGTTAGCGATCGTGCCGCGCTCCAAGCTCTGTTCCTCGCCGGAGAGAGACACCGATTGTCGAAACCAACATACAGCATGAAGAGAGGTCGTGCGATGAGACTCACCTGCTTCGCTGCTTCCGTGTTGGTTCGATGGACTGGGTTGGGCTTTGCGATTGCGCTCTCTGCGAGTGCGTGCGGCACGAGCTTCTCGAGCGCGAGTGACGCGAGCAGCGGCGGCTCGAGTGCAGGCATCGATTCGAACGGCGGAAGCGGCAGCGCCAACACCGCGGGCGGAAGCAGCTCGAGCGCGGGAACGACGAACGGCGGCAGCGTTTCTAGCGCTGGCACTTCGACGGGTGGCACTTCGAGCGGAGGCACGTCGACCGGCGGTGGCGGTGCATCTTCCGGCGGCGTCGTCGGCATCGCTGGTGTCAACGCAGGCGGCGGGAGCGGCGCGCCGAGCGAGTGCCCATGCTCTGCGCCGACGCCCACTTGCGAACTGGGAAAATGCGTCGTGCGTGGCCCAACCATGACGAAGACCGCGGGCTTTTACATCGACAGCACCGAAGTCACCGTCGGACAGTACGCCGCGTTCCTCAAAGCGAAAGGCGACGACACTTCAGGCCAAGCTTCCGAGTGCAGCTGGAACACGGCGTACGATCCGGCGCTCGATCCGATCGCACCGGCGCCATCGGCAAAGCACCCAGTCACGAACGTGGACTATTGCGACGCGGTGGCGTTCTGCGCTTGGGCGGACAAAAGGCTGTGCGGGAAAATCGGCGGCGGCAATTTGCAGCTGCCGGAGATTGGCGATGCCACGAAGAGCCAGTGGTTCGAGGCTTGTTCGGGCACGAAAGGCCAGCTTTACCCGTATGGCACGAGCTACCAAGACGGCGCTTGCAACGATGCGAGCGGCGCGCTGATGGATGTGGCTGCAGAGGCTCGATGCCAAGGGTTTTATCCCGGCCTCTACGATATGATCGGCAATGCGCAAGAGTGGATCGATGCCTGTGACGGCAATGCCGGCGCGACGGACGTGTGCGAGCGCATCGGCGGCTCGTATCTGAATGAAGTGAGCATGACGAGCTGCGGAACGACCGGCGGCGCGATGAGAAATCTACAGGCGCCGTCGGTCGGTTTTCGTTGCTGCAGTAAGTAACGCTTCTTCGCTCACGAGCGCACGTTGCGCGGCGAATCGCCGTTGAAATCGTGCTAGCTTGCGCGCCATGAAAATCTTCGGACATCCCGGGAGCACCTGTACGCGCAAAGTGCTGATGACGTTGCACGAGAACGGCGCACCGTTCGAGTTCGTGTTGGTCGATTTCGCCAAGGGCGAACACAAGCAACCCGCGCACCTCGCGCGGCAACCGTTCGGCCAAGTGCCCGCGCTACAAGACGAAGACTTCTCGCTCTACGAATCGCGCGCGATGGCGCGCTACATCGACGGCAAGTTCGCCGGCAAGCTCACGCCGAAAGATGCGCGAGCGCACGCCATGATGGAACAATGGATTAGCATCGAGACCTCGAACTTCTCACCCCACGCGATGAAGTTCATCTATCAATACGTGTTCAAGCGCGAGCAGCCGGCAGAAGTGCTCAAAGCAGCCGGCGACCGTTTGGATCTAGCCTTTTCGGCCTTGGACGGCGAGCTCGCGAAAAAGCCGTACCTCGCCGGCGATGGCATCTCCCTCGCGGACATCTGCTTTGCGCCTTACCTCGAGTACCTCGGAGCATCGCCCGCGGCCGAGAAGATCGGCGCGCATCCCCACGTCGCGCGCTGGTGGCGCGAGCTCAGCGCGCGTCCGACCTGGAAAAAAACGGTTGGCCGCGACTGATACCGGATCCGCTTGCCACGCTCGGAGCGAGCGGTTTAGCTGAGTCGTGCCTGACACGAGCGGCCAAATCCCGATTCACGCGCTGCGCGACTTGTTGGGTTTGGTTCGCTCGATTTACGCTGAATGGTCGAGCGCGGGTTCGGGTCCGATCGAGCTCGAAGAGCTGCGCGCGATCGGCGAAAATTTGAACGTCGCGCTACGGCTGGCGATGCGGACTCAGCCGAACACGCCTGGCCATCGCACGGCCTGGGCGCGCGCCGAAGAGGCCGCGCGCGACCTCGGCGAGTTCGTGAAAAAACACACCGCGCTGGCTTCGACGGCGCAAGCGGCGAGCCGGCGCGTGCTCGGCTCGCCGGCACCCAAAGTGCTCTTCGACCCGCACGAGAAATTGCGCGAGCGCTATCGTCGCGGCTGACGCGGGCGCGCGAAACCACTCATTTTAGGCTGATTTGGCTCGAGGCCAGCGAGCACGCGCTGGAGCGTCTCGGTCGAAACCGGCTTCATCAAATGCGCTTCGAAGCCGATGCGCGCGCTCTGCTTGCGATCGTCGGCGTCGTCGTAGCCGGTGATGGCGATGAAGCGACAGTCGCGCAGCTCCGGCAACGCGCTGAGCTTTGCCGCGAGCTCGAAGCCGTCCATCAACGGGAGCCCGATATCGAGGAAGGCCACGTCCGGTTGATACTCGATCGCAATTTGGATCGCTTCGCGTGGAGCGTAAGCGCGACGCACTTCGTGTCCGAGCCCTTCGAGCAAGCGGCTCACGAGCTCCGCCGCGTCCGCGTCGTCATCGACGACGAGAATTTTCTTGCGACGAAACGCGCTTTCTACGCCGGATTTCGACTGCTCGGCCATCCCGAGATCAGGGTCGCGCAATTCGGGATCGGCGCAAGCTCCAATTGGCTGGTTCAGTCCGATATGACGAAAGCTCGACTCGAGCGGCGACAAACTGTGACGTTAATGCTCTGGTTCACGGGGAGCTCGGGCTGCGTTCCGATTCGAACCAACTATTTCCGTGATGAGCTGCCGGCGGTGGTTCCGCGGGGTGGCCGGGTTTGCCGCACTCACGCCGCGCGGCCTCGGCCGTTTCTTCGGCTTCACCGAGCGCGGCATCGCGTTCTTCGGCCTCGCCGCGCAGTGTCTCGAGCTCGTGCCGCGTTTGTTCGCGCAAGACGCCGTACGTGACCAAGAGATTTCGCTCCTCGGCCTCGCAATCATCGCCTTCTTCGCGGCAGCGCTCGAGCCCGGCGAGCGCATCCTCATAGGCAAGATCGCACGACTCGAAGCTGTCGCACTCGGCGCCCGCGAAGTTCGAGCTTCCCCCGACGCGCGCTCCCACTCCCGCGCTCACGGCGCAGCCAGACAACACGAGAGCGACGCAACAGGTGATTGGAAGAATGCGCATCTGTTCGCTGTTTCAGCATGCTTTTTCGCGTTTGACTAGGGCCGAGTGGTCGCGAGCTCGCGCGGCGCGCGAAACGGTGTCGGCTGAGAACGGCCAATGCGCGCCCGCGCGAAGCGGATCGACTTCGAGAGATCGAGAGCGGGCGCGGCGTCGACCGCGCGCACCGCGCCGAACCAGGCAACCCCAACAAAAAATAATCGGGAAAACTGCGCGAATCGAGCGAGCCATGAGCTTTTCGCGCGCCCGGAGCGGCAACCCGAATGCCAGCGGGCGCGATTGCGAGAACACGCGCCGCGAAGCGCGCGATCGCCACAGTTTCAGCGAAGGCCGTAGCGGAACACGACTCGCTGAGCTCAAACGGTGCGCACGTCCGAGCAGGCGGCCTCGCAAGCGCGACAAGCGCTCGCGCACACGCGACAATGATCCATCGGATGTTTGGAACATTCGGAGCAGCAGGCCTTGCATAAATCGGCGAGCACGCTGGAGAGCAGGAGCGTGAAGCTCGAGCCGCGCGCGGCAAACGCCCCGACCAGCCGGCACAGGTCGGCGCAATCGCGGTCGAGCTTGATGCAATCGGCCATTTTTTTCACGTCTTCTTCGAGCAGACAAGCGGCTGCGCATTGCTCGCAGGCGTCTGCGCAGCGCGCCGCAACGATCAGCAAACCAGCGTGTTCTTGTTCCATCTTCGGCCCTCGGTCGCGGCGAAATTGCCGCAAGAACCGCTGCAACGCCGATGCCAAAACGTCGCGCGAACCGGGCCGCGAAAAGGTACGAGAGATGCAGCGCAGACGCGTGATGAAAAATGTCATTCGATTGCACCGCGTGCAGGCTGCCGAGTTCGGTCGAGGCTTGCACGCCGCCATTGTCGGCGAACTCGAGTCGACGCTGGCCGTGGTCAGCTCGAACGAAGACCCGGCAAAACAAGTGCACGACGCGCGCAAGCATTTGAAGCGCTGGCGCGCGCTCGTCCGGCTGCTGCCGGCATCGATCCGCGCGCGCTTGCGGCGCGAAGAGAACGCGCTGCATGTCCTCGCGCGCCGTCTCGGTCGAGTGCGCGATCCGATCGCGGAGCAGGAAACCTGGCGAGACTTCGCGGCAAAGCCTCGAGCCGGAGCAGCAACGAACGATGTTCCACAGCTGCTCGCGGAGCGGGCCGAACGGGTTGCGAACGGGATTCGCGTGCGCCGTCTACTCGCGCGCGCGAGTCGCATGCTGCACGCGGCGCGACCCGGGGTGAGCCGAGCGCTCGCGAATCGACCGTTGCTCGAAAAGCCTGGGATTGGCGCGCTCTGCCGGCACGCGCGAAAAAGCTACGGCAAGGCGCGACGCGCGCTGCTCGTGGCGCTCGCGACCACGACGAGCGAGACCGTTCACGCGCTGCGGCGCGCAAATAAAGTGCATCAATATCAACTCGAGTTCTTCCAGCCGCTCTGGGAAAAGCCGCTCAAAGCTCAGCGTAAGCGTGCCTCCGCGTTGAGCGACACGCTCGGCACGCACCACGATCTCACGTCGATTGCCGAGCTCTTGTGGCGCGAGCGCCGAGCCCAGCCGCTCGCGTTCGCCGCTGAGCTCGCGCAAATCGAACGTTCCAAGGCCGAGCTCGAGCAGTGCGGCTTTCACAGCGCGCGCTTGATTTATGCCGAAACTCCGCGCGCATTCGCGCGCCGCTTGCGCGCCTACCTGTGCGAGAGTTTGCGCAACGATGGCGCCGGTTCGAGCGCCGCGGCGGAGTGAACCAAGCGTCGCGGCGCGCGGCGAATCCCGAAATGTAGCCAACTGCGCTATGATTGGCGAACGATGGCTCGCCCGAGTGGTAGCGCGGATTTGCCGCTTCACGGCGGGCGCGTTCCGGCTTGGCTTTCCGGGCGCATGGCGCGGCTCGGACGCGTGATCGTCGAAGCGATCGCGCACGAGTACGGCACCGACGAAGTGCTGCGGCGCTTGTCACACCCGTTTTGGTTTCAAGCCTTCGGCGCGGTGATGGGCATGGATTGGCACTCTTCCGGCATCACCACGAGCGTGCTCGGCGCGCTGAAGCGCGGACTCTGGCCGGTACGAGACGAGCTCGGCCTCTATGTCTGCGGCGGGCGAGGCAAGCACTCGCGCAAAACGCCCGACGAATTGCGCGCGGTCGGCGAGCGCACCGGACTTTCGGGCGACGAGCTCGGCAGCACCAGCCGCTTGATCGCGAAAGTCGACAGCGCCGCGGTGCAAGACGGTTACAGCCTATATCTGCACGGCTTCTTCGTGTCGCGCTCGGGCGCGTGGACCGTCGTGCAACAGGGCATGAACCCGAGCTTGCGCGAGGCTCGGCGCTACCACTGGCTCTCCGAGGGTTTGAAGGATTTCGTCGACCAGCCGCATACGGCGATCGACGGAAAGAGTAGCGGACAGATCATCAATCTGACGGATCGACGCGCGAGCTCGTCGCGCACGGCGCAGCTCGAGCTCGTCGCGCGCGGTCCCGGCGCCGTGATCGACGTGCTGGCCAGGGATTTGCGCAAGATCGCGACTCCTGTGCCGGCGCAGCTCGCACTGCCGCACCTCTCACTGCCGCATCACCACGAAGTCACCGTGAAGGATCTCGTACTCCGACGCCTGCATGCCGCGCTCGCCGCGGCACATGAACGCGGGCCGCGCGATTTCGCTGAGCTGCTGCTCGTGCCGGGCGTCGGCGCGCGCACGGTGGAAGCGCTCGCGCTGGTCAGCGAAGTGATCCACGGCGCGCCTTGTCGGTTCTCGGATCCAGCACGATTTTCGCTGGCGCATGGCGGCAAGGATGGCCATCCCTTCCCCGTTCCGCTCGCCGTTTACGATCGAACCATCGGCGTATTGCACGACGCGATCGCGCGCGCGAAGCTCGGTCAAGCCGATCGCTTGAGTGCGATCGAGCGGCTCGATCGTCAAGCGCGCGCGATCGAAGCGAATGCGAGCGGACCGAGTTTCGCCGAGCACGTGAGCGAAGAGCGGCGGCGCTCGGCTGAGTTCGACGGCATGAGCGTGTTCGGCCCAGAGCGCGATCTTTAGCTTGAAAAACCAGCGAATGCGTCGCGGACGAGCGAGGTCAATTCGCCTCGCCGTGACAAAACGCCGTGCGAACGTGCGCGCGTGCGCTAGCCGAGCCGTGATCGCCAGGGCCGGACGAGAGACTTTACCTGCGCGTCAACCACAAAAGATGCGCGGCATCGCTCTTGCTATGGGACAGCCAGGAATTCATGTCCGAGCTCAGCCCCGAACTCACCTGCACGCCGCAAGCGGGACTTCCACTCGGTACTGTCATCGCCGAGAAGTATCGCGTCGACGGTTTGCTCGGCACCGGCGGCATGGGCGTGGTGATGAGCGCCACGAACCTGGATTTGGACGCCGCTGTTGCGATCAAGCTGGTGCGCGAAGAGTTCTCCAACAACGAAGAAGTCGTGGCGCGCATGCTTCAGGAAGCGCGCGCCGCCGCAAAAATGCACGGCGCTCACATGGTGCGCGTGCTCGATGTCGGGCGGCTCGAAGGCGGCACGCCATATATCGTGATGGAGCGGCTCGAGGGCTACGATCTCGCCACACTGTTGATCGAACGCGGCGCGTTACCGATTCAAGAAGCAGTCGACTATGTGATTCAAGCCTGTGATGGCTTGGCCGAGGCGCACGCGCTCGGCATCGTGCACCGTGATTTGAAGCCGGAGAATTTGTTCCTCGCGACCACGCTCGAGGGACCCGTGCTCAAGATTTTGGATTTTGGGATCTCGAAGATCATGAGCGACGCACAGCGGCGTGGTCCGCGCGCCGCGCTCACGAACGCCGGTTGCGCGGTGGGCTCGCCTTACTACATGTCGCCGGAACAGATGCGCGCTTCGCCAGAGGTCGATGCGCGCGCGGACATTTGGTCACTCGGCGCAGTGCTGTTCGAGCTCTTGACCGGCAAGAGTCCGTTCGAGGGTGAATCGGTGCAAGTCGTGTGTGCGAACGTGCTCAGCGGCGAACCGTCTTCGCTGTCTGCCTCTGCCGAAGACGCGCCCGAGGCGCTCGACGCGATCCTACGCCGTTGCCTGGAAAAAAAGCCGGAAGCTCGTTTCGAAAGCGTGTCCGAGCTGGCTGCGGCGCTGCGCGATTTCGTGAATTCCGAAGGCCAATCGAACACCGAGCGCGGCGCGCGTCTCGCATCCGGGATCAGTTTGGTACCGAAGACGCCCGAAGTGTTTGCCGACCCGAAGCCCGCTCCAGCGCCCGCGCCGAAACTGCTGCTCGTGACCTCGACGCCGACTCTGCCCTCGCGAGTGCCGAGCGAAAGCGATGCGCTCGGACACGTCAGCGACGTGGAAGTGATTTTTTCGGAGCTCAAGCCGAAGTATCACGGCAAAGCAATCGCGATTGGCGTGTTCGCGCTCGCACTCGTCGGCGGCGCGTTCGCGACGTGGCAGCATCGCATTCCATTTCTCGAGCACGAGCCGGCACTGACTGCGACCACGCCGGTGCGCGCGGCGGGCGCCGCGGCTCCGCCCGTCGCGGCAGTCGCCGAGGCAGCGCCGAACGCGCGCGAGGCGGACGAGGCAGCGACTGCCAAGGAACGCGCGAAGAGCCAAAAACAAGGCGAATCCGCGCGTCCGCGTCGCGCTGAGCCGGCCCGAATTGTGACGCATGCTTGGACCCGAGCCGCGAGCATTCCGCTCGGCACGGCGTCGGCGAAGGTTGCGCCCGCGCAACCCAAACCCAAATCCGATTCGAACCCGGCGACGGCCTCGTTCGATGATTTGCAAGCACCCAGCCCGAGCGCGGCACCCGCGCCGATTAATCCCTGGAACGCCGAGACTTTCGGCGGCCGCTACTAACACTTACTTTCGAATCGGTCATGAACAAATTCAGGCTTACGCTTTCTTCGATCTTGGGAGTACTGGCGCTCGCTTCGAGCCCAGTCGCAAAAGCACAGGGCACGGCAAGCGATAAAGCCTCCGCCGAAGCGCTGTTCGACGACGGCGCTTCGCTGATGAAGGCTGGCAACTACAGCGAAGCGTGCAGCAAATTCGAAGCCAGTCAGGCGCTCGAAGCGACGCTCGGCACCGAGCTTCGCCTCGCGGATTGCTACGAACAACTCGGGCGAACCGCCAGCGCGTGGGCGCTGTTCAAGGAGAGCGAAGGCCTCGCGCATCGGCAAAACGAGAGCGATCGCGAAGAGGTGGCGCGCGTTCGCGTCGCGGCGCTGGCGCGCAAGCTCTCCTACCTCGTGATCGATACGACGGGTGATCCGCCGCCCGGACTCGTGATCGAACGCAACGGGCAGCGCGTGCCGCTCGCTTCGCTCGGTTTGCCGATTCCAGTCGATCCCGGCATGCAAGCGGTGAGCGCGCGTGCACCTTCGCGCGAGCTTTGGTCGACGAACATCGACGTACCGAACGCACCGGGCACCGTGAATTTGAGCGTGCCGGAGCTCGCCGTCATCGCGCCGCGGCGCGAGATTTTTGCGCCGCGCCGCCGCGAAGTTTCGAGCTCGGGCTCGACGCAGCGCGCGCTCGGCATCGGCGCCAGCGCGGTCGGCTTCGCCGGCATCCTGGCAGGAGCCGGGCTCGGCTTTTACGCCAAGCACGAAAATGATCTCTCCCGCGGCGACCAATACTGCCCGACCGACGGCCACAACGGCTGCACCGAGGCAGGGCTGAATTTGCGCCAGCGCTCGCAGGCGTTCGCCAACGCTTCGACCGTCACGCTCCTTGCCAGCGGCGCAGTGCTCGCGGGCGGCGTCATCTTGTGGTCGACGGCGCCACGTCACGACGAGCAGACAGCGCGCAGGGAAATCCACGTCGGAGCGAGCGGCGGACCCGATTCGTTTCAGACGCTGCTCGGAGGCACCTGGTGAGTAAACAGCGTTCACTCGTGAATTTGGCTGCGATTGGCGTCTCATTGAGTGCGACGCTCGCGGGCTGCAGCCAGGTGCTCGACATCGAAGAAGCGCATGTCGATCCCACGCTCGGTGGCACGACTGCGGGCTCCGCGGGCAAAAGCCAAGCGGGCATCGGCTTGGACGACAATGGCGCACCGCTGGTCGACGCTGGTGCGCTGTGCGACGAGTACTGCAGCACGGTCAGCACCGGCTGCACCGACACGCACGCGCAGTACATCGACTACGCTGCCTGCCTCGCGAGTTGCGTTGATTTCCCGGCGGGCTCGCCGGGCGATACGGAAGGCAACACGATCAATTGCCGTCTCGGCTACGCGCAGAAAGCAGCGACTGAGCCGTATACCTATTGCACTTGGGCCGGGCCCGGCGGGGACGGCAAATGCGGCAGCAATTGCGACGGATTTTGCACGATCATGATGCAGGAGTGCACCGCGAGCAGCACGGGCAACAGCGCGGACTACTTCCCCACGCTCGACGATTGCGAAAGCACGTGCGCCGCTCTACCTGACATCGGCAACTACGCGGCAACCAATTCCACGCAGCAAGTCGGCTCGGATCAAGTCGAGTGCCGGCTCTATCACGCCGATGCGGCTGCCGCGACGAACGACCCGATGACGCATTGCCCGCACGCGATGGGCCTGAGCTTGTGCGTCGATTCGACGGAAAGCTACTGAATTACTGCGCTCCCGTGGGCGGCGCGCAGTGTCGAACCAGCAGCGGATCCGCGAACGGATAGGCGACGAACGCGACCAGCGCGGCGCGATCTGCTGCCGATAGCCCTAAAAACGCAGTGCGCGCAGCCAGCGCTTCGCCGCCGTGCCAGAGGATCGCTTCGCTGATCGAGCGAGCGCGGCCGTCGTGCAAGTACACGCCACCTGGCGGCGGGTGACCATTGGGATCGAACGCGTCGGTCGCGGGATACATCACGGCGCTGCCGGTGCCGTTGCCCCAGAGCGGGCACGTGCGCCACTCGTGCCCGGTCGCGCTGCCTTCTTCGACCGCTGCATCGTCGCCGAGATCGGGTCCCATGTCGTGCAGCAACAGATCCGTGAATGGTTGGATATCGAGATTCCTGAGCTCCGGCACTTCGTAGCTCGACGATGTGATCAGGTTCTCCACGTGGCACTTCGTGCAGCCGATGCTCTCGAACAAGCCCTTTCCCTGAATCGCTTCGGGGTCGTCGTAGTTGCGGCGCGGCGGCACCGAAAGGCCGCGCAAATAGGCTTGAATGTGATCGAGGTCGCCGTCCGAGAGCTCGGCTGTCGCGTCCGAAACCGAACTCAGGCACGCGCTTTGAGTCGCGCCGCAGCGATGCTTCGGATAGAGCGGCGAAGTCACGCCCATGTCGTTGTCGAACGCGAGCGCGGCTTGCTCGCGGAGGGACGGCGTGCCCGCTTTCCACCCAAAGCGACCGAGCACGGATTTTCCAGTCGCGGCGTCGATCACGAAATTCGGGCGCCCGCTCACCCCGTCCACATCGGCATCATCCGGGTCGGCCAAAGCGAGGATCGTTTCCTCTGGCACGGCTTCGAGTAAACCGAGGCCGAACACCGGACGAGGAATGCGCGCCGAAACGTGCGTCTCTTTGCCGAGCGCGCCGTCGCGCAAATCGTTCAAAGCGAGCACGGGCTTGCGGAGCTCGTACGGCGTGCCATCCGCGAAGCTGCCGCTCACGGTCTGCCACGTCACTTGCGCCACGACCTCCGGAGCCGTGCCCGCTGGAGCTTGTTGATCGAGCACGGCGCCGTAAGTCGGATCGGCGTCCGCGCTCGTTGCATCCGCGGCCGACGAAAATAGCTTCAAAAGCGTATTGCCCATGCCATTTTCGTCCGCCGGCCGGCCCTTGCCGTCCAGATGATGGCAACTGAAGCAAGCCGACGACGTGTAACCCGGACGGGTGATATTCTCGAGCGCGAGGTTCGTGTACGCATTGCCGTCCGTGAACAGCGGGCTCGGCGGCGGCGGCGTCACGATCGTCGGCACAGGCGTGCCCGGCGTGAGCCCACGCGGGCAGTCGAACGTGGTCGGCGGATTGTAACCGACGTGCGTCGCGAAATCGGCTTCGAACAGCACTTTACCGGAAATGAAATTCGCGAGCTCCGCGGGCGTGATGTTCGGCACGTGTTGCGCATAACCGAACTCGTCCACCGTCACGTCGGTGACGGACTGATCGCCGGCTGCGTGCGCCCACGGATGCTGCACCTTCGGTTGCAAGTGCCCGCTGCCGACGAAGTATTGAAACCACTCCGTATAATAAGTGCGCGAACGCACGAACGTGAGCTCGAAGTCGAGCAATTGGCCGTAAGAGAGCTCGGCGACTCGCGTGGTAAATGTGCTGTTTCCTTGGTCGGTCGTGCGCACGCCGACCGCGGCGAGCGCCGGCGGCGTGAAGCACAAAGGCGTCGGGCTCGGCAGCGCGCCGCCCATGCCGGAGCCGAAACACTCGTAGTTCTTGAAGTCGACCGCTTCGACTTGCATGCTCGCTTGCGGCGCGATCGTCACATCGACCGAGTCGCCGTGGTCGATCAACGTCAAATCGAAGGTCGGCCCCGCGAAATACGTGTCGACGTAGTGATCGTAACGCTCTTCGTTCGGATGCCGATCGCGAAATCGCCCGGCGAGCTTGACCGTCAACGGGTACGCCGGCTCCGGATCGCGCGCCGCGCCGATTACTTGGTGAAACCAGCTCGTGTCAATCAGCGGTGTGGTCGTCGGCCCAGGCACGATCAGGCTTTGCGCCGCGACGGTTTGATGGAAATAAAACTCGATCGAATCGCCTGCTTTCAAATCCGCGCTTTGAAAAGCGAACGAACCATCGCTCGCAGCCATCATCGTGCCCGTGTGCAACGCGGGCTGATCGTTGACGCGATAGTTCAGCTCGACCGCGATCGTCGCGGACAGCGGAACCGCGGCTTTTCCAGGCGTAAATCGGATCGTCGTACCGGCGTCGTCTGTGCTCACGTCCCAACTGAAACCGCGCGCACTCGTGTTCGTGCGCGCTGGCGGCGTTGCACTGGTCGGCATCGCGCACGCGAGCGGATGGCAATCCGCGCCCATCACACTCGACTCGAGACACAAGCCAGCACAACGCACGAAGCCCGCCGCGCAGATCGCGACCGACCCGCCGTCGCCGTTCGACGCTCCACCGCTCGCGCTGCTCGCCCCATTCGTTCCGCTTGAACTCGCGTTCGAACTCGAACCCGCTGCCGCGCCGCCGCGTTGCCTCGTTCCGGTCGAGCTCGCGTGGCCGGTGCAGCCGCCGAGAGCGAGGGTCAAACAAAAATGAAGCAGCGCAAAACCACACGACCGCGTGAACATGGCCCTTCGTGCCGATCGGCACCGGATTCGTTCTTTATTTTTTTATTGATGGTCACGCGTCACGGCGCGTGGCGTCCCAGCCTTCGGCGTCGCGTCACGGGGTCCCGGCGCGAATCTCGATGCCCCCAATAAGCCCCTCGAGGTTGCCGCTGCTGCTCGACGAAAACCCAACGTCGATGTGATCCAGCGAAAAAACCGGCAAATTCATGGTTAGCGCAGTTTGCGTCGCGGGCACGCCGTCGACCGTCAAGGCCGCGCTGGTCGCGTTCCAGCTCGCGCCCACGTCGTGCCAGACGCCATCCACGAACGAGGCTGGATGATTGAAGGCCCAGTGCGTGTCTCCGTCGCGCAAAGCCCAGAATTTCAATTCGCCCGTGTCTCCCGTCACGTAGAGCTCGACCTGATTGCCGAACTCTCCGGCGAGATTGAGACTGAGCACCGCTTCGTCGTTCAGCCGCGGTCCGGCCGGGAGCAGCACGCCGAGCGATTCGCTCACCGCTTCCGAGCTCGGCAAATTGCCGTCGTTGCCCACGAAACTCAGTTGATCCGCGGCCTGCTCGTCTGCAGCAAGGAGCGAGCCCGCATTCGCAGCGCCGACATCGAGCTGCAGTCCGGCTACGTCAATCCACGAACTCGAGCCGTCACCCGCAAAACTCGACGTGCTCGGACCCGCCAACAGCGCGACGCGATAACTCAGCGCGCCGGGATCCGGCGCGAATACATAGCTGCAACGAAATAGCCCATTGCCCCAGTTTTCGAGCGTTGCGCGCGCGCTGGGCGGCGCCGCCACGACCACGCCCGCGTGTAAATCGAAGATCGCCGCCCCCGCGCCAGCACCGAGCGCGATGAATTGCCCCGATTCCGCGCGAGCGAACAGCGATAACGCCTGGCGCGCGCCGGCGAATGTGCCCGAAAACGACAGCGCATGCTCCGTGTTCGCCGAAGAAGGCACGAGCGCGGCCATGCTCGCCGCGCCGTCCGCGAACAGCGCGCGGTCAGCGTTGACCGCGAGCTCATTCGCCGTCCACTCGCTCGCGTTCGCGGGTAAAAAGCGTGTGCGGGCGGGCTCGCTCAGGTAGCCGCAACGCGTCCCTGCGGCGTTGTCGGCGCGGCAGGCAATGCGCGGCCAATCCTCTCCCACCAAAAAGAGATCGCGCTCTTCGCCGGCCTGTAAATCGAGGTATGCGCTGGAAGCGCGCACACCATTTTCAGGCAGCGCACTGCCGAGCGCGACACGCGGGCTCGCCCCAGTGAGCTCCGCGAAGCGCATGCGGCTGAGCCCTTCCCAGGCCGCACTGTCCGTACCGAGCGTGGTCGCCCGCGCGCGAAACAGCGCAAAATATGCCAGTTCAGCATTTTCGCCGCTGCTACCGCCGAGCGCAAGCGGCGCCGCGCTCGTGAGATCGCCGAGCGCGCTCAAATCGCTCGGGCTCCCGGCGCGGCCATCGCAGTAGACCGCTCCGCCCAAAGCGCGACTCACCCAAAATAAACAATCGTACCAAGCCCCGCTGGAGAGCGGCTGGCTCGTGATGGTGAAGAGTTGGTTCGCATCTTGGAGCTCGAGGGAGAGCGCGCCGTCGACCGTCGTGCGCACGGCCCAACCGATTCCGCTCCCGCGCTGGTCCGCCAAGGTCACGCGCGGCGCGGCGCGAAGCACGAACTCGAGCGCGAAGTCGTCGCTGCCGACGGCAGCAGTATCCGCGCTCTCCGCGACATAGCCCTCGCCAGCTGCGCCGAGCTCGACCGCACGAGTGCCGTCCGTGAACGGCGCTAACAAGCCGATTTTCGGTGTTCCGATCGCCGTCAGGCTGAGACCGAAGACCGCAGGCCAGGACTTGAGTGTCGCGTCCTCACCGCGGAAGAGCACAGTCGGTGCCAGCGAATCCGCGCCCAGCTCGAGATTCGTGAGTCGCGAAGTTCCGCTCTGATCGAGATCGAGCGCGAAGCTGACGCCGTGATCCGCCACGCCCGAGCCGCTGGTTCCGCCAGGATCGCCTGCGCTGCACGGCACACTCGCATCGGGAGCATCGGCTCCGGGACATGCCGCGCCAATGAAATACGGATTCTGCGCACAAGCCGAGACGAAAACAGCACACGA
Organism: Polyangiaceae bacterium; assembly: GCA_036268695.1. Classification (GTDB taxonomy): domain Bacteria; phylum Myxococcota_A; class Polyangia; order Polyangiales; family Polyangiaceae; genus PMG-095. The sequence goes on from DATATR010000246.1 coordinate 25,087, forward strand.
GATCGCTTCAACCGTGCGGAGACCGCATGTCGCGCGCTTTCGACGGTTGTGGCTCGCTCTCGTGGTCGTCGCTCATTACGTGTCCGCGGGATCGAAAATCGTTCGCACAAAATGATCTGCGGCGTGAGATTGCGATAAATCGCGGGCAAAGCTAAAGTTCGAGCAGGTCTCGCGCGGAGATTCGGAATCTCCGCGCACCGATTTTTGCCGAACGAATGGCGAGCTTGCCCACACATTCAGAGGGCGGCGCGAACGCGCCACGAGCGAACGAAACCGCTCGGGCGCCGAGCGCCGTGCAAGCGCACAACTTTCGAGAAATCCACGACAGCTACTATGGATTCGTTTGGCGCTACGCCGCCAATCACCGCGTTCCGCAAATGGCGATTGACGACGTGGTGCAAGAAGTATTCGTCGTTGCGCATCACCGACTGTCATCGTTCGAAGGGCGATCCTCGCTCAGGACGTGGCTCGCCGGAATCGCACACAATGTCGTGCGCGCTTATCTCAGAAAACCGGGCAATCGGCAGTCCGCCAACACCGATATCGATGACCTGCAGCTCCTCGCGCCCGGGTCGAATCCGGCGGAGGCACTCGAACGCAAAGCTGCGCTCGAGCTCTTGCATCGACTCCTGGACAAACTGAGCGATGCTCAACGCGAGGTATTCATCTTGTGTGAAATCGAGCAGCTCTCGAGCGTCGAAGTCGCCGACGTACTCGGAACAAACGAGAACACGGTACGAACCAGGCTGTTTGCCGCGCGCAAGATCTTCAACGCCGGGGCTGCGCGAGCGCGCGCCGCACAGAAATGGCAAAAACCGTGAACGATACCGAACTTCGACCGGTCGCGCGGGATTTACTCGAGACCGCGCGCCTCGCGCAAACGCCGAACGCTGCCCAACGCGAGCGCGCCTACCAGGCTTTGATGGCCGGCCTCGGTGGAGGCTCGATCGGCGGCTTGAAAGCGAGCAGTGCTACGAACATGGCGAGCACGGCCAGCTCGATTTGGCTGAAATGGGCAGCAATCGCCGCGATTTTGGGCGCGGTCGGCGGCACTGCGATTGGGGCCAAGCATCGACACACAGCGGCTCTCCTGCCAACCGTCGCGCCCACAGCCACGGGCAGCGCGGCGGCAGATACCGAGCTCAACGCACCGAATATCGACGCACCAGACGCGATCCCATTGCCGGCCGCGCCGAGCATTTCAGCCGCACCGAGCGCGAGCTCGCCTGCGCCGGCAAAATCCGCGAGCGCGACGAACCCCGCGAGCGACGATCTCGCAGGTGATGTCTCGCTTTTACATCAGGCGCTCGCCGCATCGCATGCCGGCAATGCCGCTCACGCGCTCGAGCTTGCACAAAAGCACGCGCGGCTTTACCCGAACTCGCGGCTCGGTGTCGAACGAAGTGCGATCGAAGTGCGATCGCTGTGCGCGCTCGGCCGCGCCGCGGAAGCGCGCAAGCTGGCGGCGCGGCTGCGCGCGCAGGCTCCGAACTCCCCCGTCCGCGCTGCACTCGAGGAAACCTGCGTCGGACGATGAGCCTAGTTTTAGGCTCGATTCGCCGCGCCAGGCGTTTCGTATGCGCGCCTGGCGCGCTCGCGCTCGCGCTGCTCACCAGTCGCGCCGTGCACGCGGATCCGCTCCCGGTCGAGCTCGCCTGGGACGCTCCAGCCGAGTGTCCGTCGCAGAGTGAAGTCATGAGCGAGCTCTCGAGGATCACGCGCGTCAAACCCGGTCGCGTCGTGACGGCAATTCGCGCGCAAGCGCAGATCGCGCGCACCAGTGACGGACACTACAAGCTCAGTCTACGCACCGAGCGCGAAGATCAAACCGGCGACACCGAGCTCGAAGCCACGAGCTGCTCCGTGCTCAAGCGAGGAGTCACGCTC
>DATATR010000247.1:0-2018 GCA_036268695.1 Polyangiaceae bacterium
GTCACGGTGCTCGTGCGCGATCCGCTCAAGATCGCGCTCAGCGAGCAAGTCATCGCGTTACCCGTCGACGTGCACGATACAGCCGCCTTGGCCGTCGCGATCGAAGGCCACGCGGCGCTGCTCAGCGCGTACAACCCCGCTTTGCCGCGCGGCCTCGAAGCCGTGCGCTCGATCATCGACGCGGTCAAAATCGCGCGCGTGCCGCGACTGCTCTGCGCCGGCGGCGCCGGCAGCCTGCTCCGCGCGGACGGCAGCCGCGTGATCGACGCGCCGAACTTCCCCGCCGAATGGAAACCAGGCGCGCAAAACACCGCCGAGTTCCTCAACCTCCTGCGCCAAGAACCCGAGCTCGACTGGACCATGTTGAGCCCCGCCGAACTGCTCACCCCCGGCACGCGCACCGGCCAATTCCGCATCGGCCTCGACCACGTACTCGACAGCACCGACGGCCCCACGCGCATCTCGGTCGAAGACTACGCCGTCGCATTCCTCGACGAGCTCGACTCGCCGCGCCACTCGCGCGAGCGCTTCTGCGTCGCATACTGAGCGCCCGCGCGGCGAAGACGAATCACGCGCATTCCTTTTTTGGGGTCGCCTCGCAGACTCACCGCGTGCGCCAGTCGAGCCCGGCGCACCCGCGCTTGCAACGACCACCAAACCTCGTTACACCACGCCGCGTGGCCCCTTGGCGGAACGGCAGACGCTGGGGACTTAAAATCCTTTGATCGAAAGATCGTCCCGGTTCGAGTCCGGGAGGGGCCACCGCTTGCGCGCGCGTTTTTCCTTCGCGAAAGCAAGCCGGAAGCCGACTTGGAGCCGGTTCAACATCCACGTGCCGCTATCGAATCCCATCGAGCGAAGGCGCACCGAGGACTCAAAATCCACCGATCGCCTCGTCGATCGCCCACTTTCTCGGTTTTCGCGATCCTCGACTCGAAAATCCTTTAGCATCCCAAGGCGCTCGGTTTTCGCCGAGCAACGAAGAGGATGACGGGAGACCTCGCTTCAGACGACCGACGCCTGCATGGGTTGTCGGACACTATGCGTGCCTTTGCCGAGGCCACGACGGACTACGAGCGCCTGCTCGAAACCGTCGCCGAGCGCATGGCGAAGTTGGTCGGGGACGGCTGTGTGCTCGTGCTCATGTCGGAGAACGAGCAGACGATGCGCACCGGTGCGGTCTACTTCGAAGATCCGGCGAAGATGGAGATCGCGAAGCGCCTCACCGCAGTCGGGCCGGTCGCGATCGAAGATTCACCGCTCGTCGCGCGGCTCATGCACAGCCGCGAAGGTGTGCTGATTCCCGAGGTCGATCGCGCAGCACTCGATGCCATGCTGTCAGCGAAGAACGCGCAGCTCGTCCAAGAGCTCGGCTTGCGCAGCCTGCTCGCGTTGCCGCTCGAGATTCACGGTCGCTTGCTCGGGCTGATCGGACTGCTCCGCGTGGGCGAAGATTGGGAGCCGTTCGACGCCGAGGACGAAGCGGTCGCGCGCAATCTGGCCGAGCACGCCGCGCTCGCGCTGTCGAACGCGCAGCTCTTGGCCGAGAGCGCGCGCGAACTTTCGGAGCTGACGCGCGCCGAACAACGCGCGCGACAATTCGAAGCATTGATCGAGCACTCGGACGATTTCGTGGCCATGGCTACGCTCGACGGCCAAGTTTTGTTCGTGAATCAAGCCGGCCGCAGGCTGCTCGGCATCACGCCGAACGAAGACATTTCGCGCTTGCCGCTGGCGCGGTTTCACACCGAAGAAGGCATGGCGCGCGCGCCGCTGATTCGCGACCAAGGTCGTTATCAAGGCCCCGGCCAGCTCCGTCACATGCTGACCGGCGAGTTGATCGACACGCAGGTCAATTCGTTCATGGTGCGAAACGAAGCGGGCGAGCCGTTCGCCTTCGCCACCGTCCAGCACGACACGCGCGAGATGAAGCGGCTCGAAGCGCAGCTACGCCAAATGCAGCGGCTCGAAGCACTCGGGCGGCTCGCGGGCGGCGTCGCGCACGACTTCAACAACAT
>DATATR010000248.1:0-17704 GCA_036268695.1 Polyangiaceae bacterium
GGACGGCAGTTGCTTCAGCGTCTTGGCCCAGCTCGGCGAACGCAGCGGCGTGATCGGCTCGCGCCAAAACCAACGATTGCGCCGATTGTCGGCGGGCCGCACGACGAACTTCACGCCGCCGTTCGACGGTTGGCCGACATAGACGAGCACGCCAGCGGGGAACGAATCTTCGTGACCAGGCAAAGGTTGCGTGGTGCGGTACAAACCGGGATCGGGGAGGTCGAGCATCGCGGCGCAATTTACTCGAATCGAAGCCTGCGACAAGGCTCGCGACGGCGACTTCGGAGTGCTCGTATCGGAAATTGCTGTGATAGCTTCGGGGCGCGAAAGCGACGAAGGCGTCGCAACGAAGGAGCGCAACGTGGCAGCCAAAAAGACGAAGCCGAGTGCGAAGCCGACGGCCACGAAGGCCAAAACCAGCGCAAAAAAAGCCGCGCCGGTCAAAACCGCGCCGGTCAAGGCGGCGAAGATCGCGAGCAAACCGAAGAGCGCGGGCGCGGTCGTCGAAGGCAGTAAGGCGCCTCTGTTCTCGCTCGGCGACGAAACGGGCGCGGTCGTAAACTCGGCCAGCCTCGCGGGCAAACCGTACGTGCTCTACTTTTATCCGAAAGACGACACGCCGGGTTGCACCACTGAAGCCTGCGACTTTCGCGACAACCTGCGCGCGTTCAACAACGCCAAAGTGCGCGTCATCGGCGTGAGCCCGGACGACGCGAAGCGCCACGCGAAGTTCAAAGAAAAATACGGCCTCACCTTCACGCTGCTCTCCGACACCGACAAACAGCTCGTGAACGCCTATGGCGTCTGGGTCGAAAAGCAAAATTATGGTCGCTCGTACATGGGCGTCGAGCGCAGCACGTTTTTGATCGACAAGAGCGGCACGGTCAAAAAGATTTGGCGCAAGGTGCGCGTGCCGGGCCACGTAGCGAACGTGCTTGCCGCGCTCTGATTGATTTTATTTTTTGATGGTCACGCGCTACGTCGAAGGCCGTCAAAGCCTTCGGCGTCGCGCCGCGACTTCTTCCGCGCTTCACGCCGCGGGCGGCGGATAACTCGGCGCTTCGCCGTCTTCCTTGCTCTGCTTGGTTCCGGAGGCGGGCGGCCAAGTGACGTTCGGCATGGGAAACGCAGGGCGCGCGAACAAGTAGCCTTGGCCGTAATGCGCGCCGGTGTCGCGGAGCGCGTTGAATTCGTCGTCCGTCTCGATGCCCTCGGCCACGACGCTCGCGCCGAGATCGTTGCACAGCCGCACCACGCCGCTCACGAGTCGGCGCTGGCGCGCGCTCTTGTCCAAATTGACGATCAGCCCGCGATCGAGCTTCACGATCTTCGGCTCGAGATCCAAAATCCGTTTCAAGTTCGAGTAGCCGGCGCCAAGGTCGTCCACCACGAGCTCCACGTTGGCGCGCGAGCGCAGATCGCCGAGCACGTTCATGCACAACTCGTGGTGCGTGAGCGGCATCGACTCCGTCACTTCCAGGTACACGATGTGATCGTGCGAGAACACCGGATCGTCCGGGCGCACGATCCACGCTTCGTGTAACTCCTGCGGGTGAACGTTCAGGAACACGGGCTTGCCGGCGCTGAGCGGCACCGCAATTTCACGGATCATCCGCCCGAGCCGGCCGGCGCAACCCACTTGCACCGCGCGCTCGAACAAGATCATCGGGTTTTGCAGCTCGACCAAGCCGCAGCGGACGAGCGCTTCGTAGGCGAAGAGCTTGCCGTCTTCCATGTTCACGATCGGCTGAAACACGACGCTCAGATCGTTCGGCGAGACCAAGCGCTGAAACGCGAAATACGAGTCTCGCCCGTGCGGCTTACCTTGCGCCTGCGGCGCATCGGACAAGCGATTCGAGCGCGGCACGATGCGTTCTTGGGTGGGTTCTTTCAAGACGACGAGCTCAGCGGCAACGAACGGCCTACGCGAATAGATCCCTCAGCATCCCCCTCTTTTATCATTAGTTCAGCATATCCGCTTTGACTGATTGCGTGGGCGCTCGTCTCCGTGGTCATTTTTTTTGCGGTTTCGCGGTTTCCCCACGCCGACAGTGGGAGCGGTTTCTTTCCAAAATACTACTTCGTCGAAAGTGCGTGTAGTCACTCAGTTCGCGAGCACCGTGCATGAATGATGCGCGACTCGCGCAACTCGAAAAAATGCGCGGAGGGCATCTATTCGCTGGTTTCCGCGATTTTTCTTTGCGCAGATCATGCACCGGCGTATGCGGACTTTTCAAAGATGAAAGTGAGACGTTTGCCTACACAGCTGATTCGAATGCTTTCCTTTGCCGTGTTGGGTTCGCTCGCGCTGATCTCGTCGGGCTGCAAGAAGTCGAGTGCGATCAGCGCGGAGAAGGCGAAGGCAAACGTCGCGGGCCTGATCAAGCCAACGCAAAGCGACGTGGCGGAAGTGCGGTCAGGGCTGCCGAACGGAGCAAAATATTTGCTGCCGATCTTCGCGACCGGGAAGCCGCCGAGTGACGATCCGCACGCTGCGCAGCTCGCGCTCGAGACTGCGCGCAACAAGGTTCAAGACTTGCGCATCTCGAAGGGCACATTTTTCGCCGTCGCCGACACCAGCGGCATCGTGATTCGCGATGATCGAGAGCAGGATTTGATGGCGGGGCGACCGCTCTTTCCGTCGTTCCCGGAATTGAAAACGGCGCTCGAAGGCAAATACGTCGAGACGCGCGGCTCGATGCCGGAAGCCGCCGGCGTGCGCGGGCGCGCAGACGGACAATGGATCGCGGCGCAACCCGTGCAAGACGCAGGCACCGTGAAAGGCTTGTACGTCACCGGTTGGTCCTGGTCCGCGTACGCCTATCGCCTCGAGCGCGCGCTCTCGTCGAACCTGCGCAGCGAACTCGGCGAAGGTCAGAAGCTGCCGCTCGTCTACGTCTACATGATCGTGGACAAAGACGTCTTCGGCACGCCGATCTCGCCCGACGTGAACGCCAAAGCGATCGCCGCGCTGTCGCCGCTCACGAATGCGTCTGCGACGACGCCCACGTCATTCGAACTCGAAATCGACGGCCGCGAGTTCGGACTCGCGGTCGAGCTCAGCCCCGACTTGGGTAAGAACGTCGCGGTCGGAGTGCTGCGCAGCGAGACGTGAGCTTTGCACTGATTCGTTCCGCGCGCGGTCGCGACAAGCCCTGACCTTACTCGCTTGGGCCGTCGTCGTTCGGTTCGCGTGGGGAGTCTATTTCAGGCTCTTCTTTGCGTGCGCGCTTCTTCTTTTTCTTCTTGCGCGGCGCGCTCGGCCCGACGAACTGAATCGGCGCGTCCGGCCCGAGTCGCCCATAGCGATGCAGCCCCACAATCAAAAGCACCACGCCCGCCAGCGCGAACCACTTGCCGACGTCGGCGTAGTCTTCGGTGATCGAGAGCGCGACGCCGAGCGCGGACAGCGCGGCCGCGACGCGGATCAGCGTGCCGACACTGGGCCCTTGAAAACGATCGCGTGCGCTGACGGTTACGGCCATTTCTCGGCATGCGCGCGCACGAGAAAATCGTGCACGTCTCGTTTGAGTTTGAGCTCGGCGGTAAGCCCACTCGCTTCGTGCGCTTCCCCGACTTGATCGTCGTACAGGTACTCGGAGTCTTCGAGCAGCAGCACGCGCGCGTCGCCATCCGCGCCGAGGCCGGACACGAGTTGCAGCGCATCGCCCATCGTCGGGTCGCGCGGCGGCAAGGTGCTGCCGAGCGTGGCGCGTTCTTGCGCGGTTACGTATGCAACACCATACTTACGGTCTTGAGCCTGCACGTCGACGTGCAGCTTCTTGGTCTGGGATAGCGCGACGTCGCTGCCCGGCACTGGGCTGTCGTTCTCTTCGCGGAAAGCCTCGATGATCAGTTCCACCGCGCGCCGCTCGTCGAGCGCGCGCGTCGGGTTGGCCGAGCGGGGCGGCGGTCCGCTGCAGGCCAGCGTGAGGAGCGCGGCACCGAGCAGGAGCGCCGGGCGGGACCCGAGCATTGCCGTCATCTGCCGCAAAAGGTAGCCAAGTGGCTCGGCTTTCGCTAGCTGTCTCACGCAATGCCGGTCGCGCCCCGCGCTTCGTCTGCCTCGCTCGGCCTGGGCCTCGCCCTGCTCGCGGGCCTAGGTTCTGGCTGCGCGGGGCAGCGCATGCCCGACCCGAAGGTGGTCGCCGTGAGCTACGCAGAGGCGGCGAAGGCCGGCGATTGGCAGCGCATTTACGCGCTGCTCAGCCGTCAATCGCAGCGCGACTTCGGTCCGGCGGGGACGCGCCAATTGGTCGAGCAGTCGAAGACCGAGCTCGCGCGTCAGGGTGAGGCGTTGCTCGCGCCGGGTGCGCGCGTCGAGGCGCTCGCAGAAATTCGCTTTGAGGACGGCGAAAGCGCCCTACTCGAGCTAGAAGACGGCGTGTTCCGCGTCAGCTCCCTCGGCACGGTGCCGAGCCAAGCCAGAAGCCCCGCCGAAGCCCTAGGCGACTTTCGGCGCGCGCTGGCTCGCCGCAGCTACCCGGCGCTGATCGGCGTGCTCTCGCTCGAGACCCGCGGCGCGCTCGAAACCGATCTGCGCTCGCTGGTCGAAGGTCTGGAAAATCCCGAAACTTTGGACGTGAAAGTTTCCGGCGACAACGCGGTCGTGGTCGTGCCGGGCGGGCACGAGGTCAAGCTGCGGCGCGAAGCGGGCGTGTGGAAGATACAGGATTTCGACTGATGTCGCGCGCGAATTTTTCTCGGCGCGCCGCGCTTGGTTTGCCGCTCGCGCTTTGGGCAAGTCGGGCTCGCGCTTTCGGAGACGCGGGCGCGTTTCACCCTCGGCTGTTACGCGCCGGCAATCACTCGTCGCTCGGCTTGCGTGAATCGGGCGCGGGGCGCTGGTCTTGGGAGCTCGTGCGTCGCACCAGTGCGCCGGCGCGCCTCGTACCAGCGGAGGTGTTCGCGGATCGGCCGCAAATGCAGGCCGAGCCCTTCGCGATTTGGGCCGGCGACGCCGATCCGGGCGCGCTGTCCGCGGCCGAGGTGCGCGGGCTGACGCGGTTTTTACGGCTCGGCGGCGTGCTGGTCGTGGACGACTCGAACCCGACCAACGGCGCGTTCGGTCGCGGCGCGCGGCGCGAGTTCGCGCGTGTCTTGCCCGAGTCCGCGCCGGTGCGGCTCGACCCGAGCCACGTCCTGTTCAAAACGTTTTACATCCTCGATCGTCCGGTCGGTCGCGTGCTCGGTCCGCCGGAGCTCGAAGCGATCGTGCGCGGCAAGAACGCGCAAGTGTTGTTTCTGCAGCACGATCTGTTGGGCGCGCTCGCGCGCAGCGGCGAGGGTTTTGCGTTCGAAACCGAGCCGGGTGGCGCCGACCAACGCGAGCACGCGATTCGCTTGGCCGTGAACATCGCGATGTACGTGCTCTGCTCGGATTACAAAGACGATCAAGTCCACGCTCCGTTTTTGATGCGACGCCGCGCGCGCAACAAACCATGACGCTCGCCGCGCTCGCGCTCGCCGAAGGAGTGTCGAAGAACACCGCCATCGCCGTGGCCGTGTTCGCGCTGCTTTCGCTCGCCCTGCTCGGGCTCGAATTGCGCCGGCGCGAAGGAGCGGCCGGTTTCGTGCTTTCGAGCGGCGTTTTGGCGCTTCTTTTGTTGGCTGCCGCGATTTTGCGCCCGGCACGGGTAGCCACTCGCGGCGCGCGCGTGGGCGCCAAAGTCGTGGTGCTCGTGGACGAATCGCGGCGCCTGCTCCTGCCGAGCGACGACAAGACCCGTCGCGAGCTCGCGCTCGAGGCCGCGCGCGCGGTGACGAAGCATTTCGCGTCTGCCCGCGTCTCGATCTTCGGCTTCGGCGCGGGCGATCCGCATCCGCTCGTGATTGACGAGGCGCTCGCGCATCCGAATCCCGCCGATCTCTCGGACGAGAGCGATCTCGTCGCCGCGCTGCACGGGCTCGGTCAAGAAACGGGTGAACGACCGAAGAGCGTGGTCGTGATCAGCGACGGTCGCTTGGCGCGCCCGACGTCGAACGCCGACAGCGCGGCGCTGCGCGAATTGTCGAGCTCGCTCGGCGCACAAATCGACACCGTGCGCGTGACCGATCAAGCGCCGCGCGACGCCAGCATTCGCTCGATCCGCACCGCGGGCGCGACGGTCGCGCACCAGCCGCTCGCGCTGACGATCGAAATCGCGTGCTCGGGCGGGCTCAGTTGCGGCGATATTCCGGTGACCGCGCGCGAGCTACGGCACGGCGTCGAGCCCTTCGTGCTCGCGACCGGCGTGGCGAAAGTCACTGGGGATTCAGCCACCGTCGAGCTCAGCATCACGCTCGAACGCGCCGGCGCGCGCCTGGTCGAAGTCTCGATCGAGCCGCCAGATGGCGACACCATTCCAGAAAACAATCGGCGCATCCTGACGTTTGGAGTGACGCGCGATCGGCTGCGCCTGCTTCACGTCGCGGGTCGCCCGACGTACGACGTGCGCGCCCTGCGCATGTGGCTCAAAAGCGACGAATCGATCGACTTGGTCGCGTTCTTCATTTTGCGCACGGACGAAGACAACACAGAAACCACGGACGACTCCGAGCTCGCGCTGATTCCATTTCCGGTCGACGAGCTCTTCACCGAGCACCTGCCGAGCTTCGACGCGGTCATCCTGCAAGACATCGACGCGGTCACCTACAAGCTCGCGCGCCATTTGCCGGCGCTCGAAAACTACGTGCGCTCCGGCGGCGGCTTGATCATGGTGGGCGGGCCATCGGCCTTCGCCGGTGGCGGCTACGCGCACTCGCCGCTGGAGCGCGTCTTGCCCGTGGAGCTGCGCACCGACGAGCGGCCCTATGATACAGCCGATTTCGTGCCGCAATACACCGAAGCCGGGCGCTCCGCGCCAGTCTTGCACGGCCTGACCGAGCTCTTCGGCGACGAGCTACCGACGATGAGCGGCTCGAACACGCTCGGCCCGGCGCGACCCGGCTCGATCGTGCTTTGGCAACATCCGGATCGGCGCGCGGGTTCAGGGCCGATGCCGGTGCTCGCGCTCGGTGAAGCCGGCGATGGTCGTTCGATCGCGCTCGGCGTCGATGCAACGCACGAGCTTGCGTTTAGCGAATTCGCCGAGCGCGCCGCGGGCCGCGCGTACGGCGCGTTGTGGGACGGGCTCGTCGGTTGGCTGATGCGCGATCCGCGTTACGAGGCGCTGCGGCTCGAGTTGGCCGGGCCGTGCATCGCGGGGTTGCCGGCGAAGCTTTCGCTCACGCGCTTACCCGGCGCAACCGGCGATGTGTCGATTGAGCTCGAGCGACTCGGTCCGAAGAGCGCGCCGCTCGTCACCAAACAAATCAAAGCGCCGCCGCCGGGTCCACTCGAAATCGAGCTCGGCGCGCTCGAAGCGGGTGGTTATTCGGCGCGTGCGACGGTTGGCGCGGCGCCACCGACGCGCTTCGATTTCGCGTGCGAGCGCGGCGGGCCTGCCTGGGCCGATTCGCGGCCGGACCCCGAACGGCTCGAAAATCTGGCTCGAGCGAGCGGCGGACAATCGGTGACGCGCGCGAACGTGGCCGATCTGCGCGTGCCCGATCCGATCGAAGTGGCAGCGGAGCGCAGCAGCACGCCACTTTTGCCGGCATGGGCTTGGACGCTCGCGGCTGCGCTCGCGCTCGGCGGGCATTGGTACGCACGCCGGCGTCAGGGCTTACTCTGAACGCGCTGGCACTTCGGGCAAAAGTAAGTTGAACGCGCGTGCGCGCCTTGACGTCGCATTTCAATCGCAGTGCCGCACTTGCGGCAGGGCTGACCCGAGCGATCGTAAACCCAGAGCCGACCGCGTCCGCCTTCGACCGTGGCTTGTGCGGTTTGCGCCGCGACGCTCGCGCGAAGCAGTCGCCGCGCGGTGCGCACGATCTCGACGATCGACTGGCTGGGCACGGCGGAAACCGGCGCGAACGGATCCAGACCGCACAAAAATAAAGTCTCCGACTTCCAAATGTTGCCGATGCCAGCGAGCGCGGTCTGCGTCATGACCGCCTCGCCGAGCGGCAGAGCCGCGAGCGCGCTGAGGCCGTTGACGGCCGTTTCTTCGTCGAATTCGTCCGGGATCAAGTCGGGGCCGAGGCCGTTCAAGTAGGCATCGTTTTCGAACGCGTTCGGCGCGAGCAGACGCACGGTCGGCGCCGAAAAACAGACGGCGAGCGCGTCCGCCACTTCGAGCACGACGCGCACGTGATGCTCGGGACGTTGAAAACGCTCGCCCGGACGATACACGTGCCAAGCGCCTTGCATCTTCAAGTGCGTGTGGAGCACGCGGCCATCGTCGAAATGGATCAACAAATTTTTGCCGCGCGCGCTCACGCGTTCAACGACGTGACCGGCGAGCTCCGCGCGCACGATCGCCGGCAAGGACGAACGCACGCGCGTCAGCCGTTGCTTGCCGAGCACGCGTTCGAGCGTGCGCGCGGTGCGATGGAGGCTGTCACCCTCCGGCATCGATTTCTTCGCTCTCGGGTTCGGGCTCGCGATCGCCCGCGCGCTCGTGCAAGGCAAGTAAGAGTCCGCCGCCGGCGGCGCTGAAGCCGGCCTCTTGGAACGCGGCGGCGAGTGGGTGACGCGCGGCGGGTAGGCCGTCGATCGTCGCGAGCTGGAATGCGCGGCGCAAGGGTTGGGCGCGGGCCCAGGCGACCACGGCGCGTGCGCTCGCGCGCTCTCGATGCACGCTCGGTTCACTCGGAAAGGTCAGTAAATTGCCGCCAGTATCTCGCAAATAGCCGACCAAGGCACCCCCAAACAAAATCACGAACGCACCCGAGACACGCGCGAGTCGGGCTGCGTCGACCTCGGCGGCGCGTTCCGGCCAAGGCAAGAGCGCGCCGTACGGATTGGCGGGATCGACGGCGGAGAGCACCAGCGCGCGTTCGGTTTCGGGGTTCAGGTTGCGGCGCGCGCGCAGATCTTCGTCGGCGCCGGGCAGCGCGAACTGCACGCCGCCGTGACCAGCGACGAAGTAGCCGCGGCGAATGCGGCCGGCCGATTCCATCACTTTCAAGATTTCGTAGACCGCGGAGAAGCCGCCTTCGATGCCTTCGGCTTGCGCGACTTCGCGCGTGACGACGCCATAGCGTTCGAGCAGCGAGCGCGCGAGCGCAGCGCGGCGATCGGTGTCGCTCGGCGTTTCGCCCCAACGCGCGCTGCGTAGCGACCAACGCCCTTCGCTGCCGGGCAAGCGATGTTGCGTGCGGCGCGTCGGGCGCGCGCGCGCCGCGCGGATTTCGCTGCCGCTGCGCCGCGGGTTCGCCGGGCGAAGCGCGCTGCGCAAGGCCTCGAGTGAATCGTTCGTGACCTCGCCGGCCCAAACCAAATCCCACAGAGTTTTCAGAACGTCGTTGGGAAAACCGCCGGTTTCCCGCAAAATATCGCTGAAAAACACGGCGCCGCGGCGCGCGAGCACGACGCGAATCGCCGCGGCTTGCTCGCCTTCGAGCGGCCTTACCGGGCGCGAGAGCAACGCTTCGTGATCGGCGAGGTAAAGCGCGATCCGGCCGTCTTGGCTGCCGATCGGTTCGACGCCGGCCCACACGACTTCACCGCTGCCGCAGAGCGCGTCGAGGTCGCGCGCGGTCATGCCGCGGATGCGCGCGGGTAAGATGTCGCCGAGCAAAGCGGACGCAGGCAATGGGCAACCTTCGAGTTGCGCGATCACGTCGAGCAGCGCGGCGTCTCCGCGTTGCGGGCGCATCGTGCCTTGATATTCGGTCAAGAAGCGGCACAAGACGAAGGGCTCGACTGGTTCGACTTCGCGGCGCAAATGCGCGAGCGTGCGCTGGCGTAGCGCGCGCAACACTTCCGCGTCGCACAGTTCTTCGCTCGTGCCGCCGGGCAAGAACGCGCCGGCGACGAGTCGGCCGCTGCGCCGCAATACGCCGATTGCTTCGTCCAGACTTCGTTCGGAAAGGCCGTAACGCGCGGACAGCGCGCTTTGGCTGAAAGGCCCGTGATTGCGCGCGTAGCGACTGACGAGCTGGCTCACCGCGCCAGTCACTGGGTCGAGGAATGCGCTCGGGGTTCCGGGTGGGGGTTGGATGCCGAGCGCGTCGCGATAGCGCGCAGCATCTTCGATCGCGACGAAGCGCGGCTCGCGCGCGATTCGCGCTTCGAACACGCGATTTTCGCGCACCAGCTCGCCGAGCCAAATTTCGGCGAGCTCCGGACTTGCCGCTCGCTGACGGAGCTCGGCGAGTGACAGATCGCCGAGCGCGCGCAGGACATCGCACAGGCCGTCCGCGTCTTTGGCGGGGTAACTCAGCCGCTGCAAGAACTGCTCTTGCTCGGCGATGATCTCGAGATCGAGCAAATTGCGGATTTCGCTCTCGCCGAGTAGCTCGCGCAGGCGTTCGTGATCGATGGTGAGAGCTTGCGCGCGGCGTTCCGCCAATGGCGCGTCGCCGTCGTAGACGAAGTTTGCCACGAACGAAAACAAGAGCGAAGCCGAAAACGGCGACGGCGCGTGCGTGTCGACGGTCAGCACGCGCACGCGCCGCTTTTCGATTTCGCGCAGCAACGAGACCAAGCCCGGCAGATCGAACACATCGCGCAAACACTCGCGATAAGTCTCGAGCACGATCGGAAACGACGGATGCCGCGCAGCGACCGCGAGCAAGTCCGCGGCGCGTTTGCGCTGCGCCCAGAGCGGCTGGCGCCGCGTCGGGTGACGCCGCGGCAAGAGCAGCGCGCGGCCGGCGGCTTCGCGAAAACGCGCCGCAAACAACGACGTGCCCTCGAGCGCGTGGCTGACCTGATTCTCCACGTCGTCCGCGCTCGGCAAAAACCACTCGCTCGGCGGTGCTTCGTCCGAGGCGGGGATACGGAAAATCATGCCGTCGTCCGACCACACGCTTTCGATCTCGCCCGCGCGCCGCGCCCGCAGCTGTTCGGTCACGGCAGTGGCCCAGGGCGCGTGCACGCGCGAACCGAACGGCGAGAGCACGCACACGCGATGATCGCCGACCTCGTCCAAGAAGCGCTCGATCACGATCGTGCGATCGCTCGGCACTTCGCCGATCGCGGTCGCCTGTTCGTGCACGTACGCGCTGAGCGCGCGCGCCGATTGCTCGTCGAGGTGATGCTGTTCGCGCAGCAAAGTCTCCGCTTTCGAGCTCTCGACTTCGGCGATCGAACGCGTCAGCTCGCCGATGGTGCGGCCGAACGCGAGTGGTCGCCCGGGGCGGTCCCCGTGCCAAAACGGCATTTTTCCCGGCTCGCCCGGGGCAGGCGAGACCAGCACGCGGTCATGCGTGATCTGCTCCGCGCGCCAGGAGCTCGCGCCGAGCAAGAACACTTCACCCTCGCGCAGCTCGAATACCATTTCTTCGTCGAGCTCGCCCACGCGCCGCCCGCCACGTGGTCCGTCTTCAGCCGCGAGGAATACGCCGTAAAGTCCGCGATCCGGGATCGTGCCGGCGTTGGTCACGGCGAGCCGGAGCGCGAACGAACGCGCGCGCACGTTGCCGCTCACGCGATCCCAAACCAAGCGCGGCCGCAAGTCTGCGAATTCGTCGCTCGGGTAGCGACCCGAAAGCATGTCGAGCACGCCGTCGAAGGCCGAGCGCGGCAGCTCCGCGAACGGCGCGGCCTGACGCACGCGACGATAGAGCGCATCGACGTCATGGGCTTCGACCGCGCAGATCGCGACCAGTTGCTGCGCCAATACGTCGAGCGGGTTGCGCGGATAAAACGTGGCTTCGACGTCACCTTGCAACATGGCGCTGGTGGCCGCGGCGGCCGCCAACAGATCGCTCTTGTGCTTTGGAATGATCACGCCCTCGGGCGTGCCGCCGACGTGATGGTGCGCGCGGCCGATGCGCTGCAGCCCGGAAGCAATCGAGGGCGGCGCCTCGATCTGCACCACCAAATCCACCGCGCCGATGTCGAGCCCGAGCTCGAGCGACGAGGTCGCGACAATCGCGGGTAATGTGCCCGATTTGAGCCGTTCTTCGATTGCTTGGCGCTTTTCACGCGCGACTGAGCCGTGATGTGCGAGCGCGAGCTCTTCGCCGGCCTCGTCGTTCAGCGCGGAGGCGAGGCGTTCGGCGAGCCGGCGACTGTTGACGAAGATCATCGTGGTGCGATGTCCGCGAATCAGCGCGACGAGCCGCGTGTGCACCGCGGGCCAGACCGAGCGCGCGCCGGCCGGACCGCGTGTCGCGGGCCCAGAGGCGATGCCGGCGAGGCGGTCGGATTCGTCGTGCAGCAGCGGCTCGAGCTCGGGCATTTCGACCGTGAGCTCGAGTGGCTTTCGGTGCGCGGCGTCCACGATCGTGACGTCGCGCTGACGCAAGTTTTCGTCGAAGCCTCCGAGCAAGCGCGCGACTTCGTCGAGCGGCTTTTGAGTCGCAGACAGTCCGATGCGTTGCAGCGAGTGTTCACCGCGCAGCGCCTGCAGGCGCTCGAGCGAAAGAAACAAATGCGCGCCGCGCTTGCTCGCGACGAGCGAGTGAATCTCGTCGACGATCACGGTTTCGACCGAGCTCAGGATTTTGCGTGTTTCGGAGGTGAGCAGCAAAAACAAGGACTCGGGAGTGGTGATCAGAATGTCGGGTGGACTTTTGCGCATGCGCGCGCGCTCGACTTGCGGCGTGTCGCCCGTGCGCACGCCCACGCTCGGCATGCGCAGGTTCGCGCCGAGTCGTCGTGCTGCCTCCGCGATGCCGACGATCGGCGCCCGCAAATTGCGCTCGATGTCGACCGCGAGCGCCTTGAGTGGCGAAACATAAAGCACGCGGCAGCGCGTTTCCCGTTCGGGTTCCGGCGCGTTCATCAAGCGGTCGACGGCAGACAGAAAGGCCGCGAGCGTTTTGCCCGAGCCGGTAGGCGAGAGCAAAAGCGTCGAGGCGCCGCGCATGATCGGCGGTAAGCCCAAAGCCTGAGCGCGCGTCGGCGCGCCGAGCGTGGTTTCGAACCAGTCACGTGCCGGCGCCGACAATTCGCTCAGGGGATCGGCGACCTGGCCCACGCGCTAGCCTTGCTGTTCGGGCTCGAGCAACTGACGCACGTGCTCGATCAATGTTTTGAACAAGAGCGGCTTACCGAAAAACGCACGCACGTTTGCCGGGCGCGGGACGTCTTGGCGATAGGTGGCGCTCGTGAAAATTACTGGGATCTGCGCGAGAGCCGGGCTTTGCAGCATCCGCTCACAGAGCTCACTGCCATCCATCTTCGGCATCTTGTAGTCGGTGATGACCAGATCGATCCGGTTCTCGCTCAGGCGTGCGAGCGCTTCTTCGCCGTCGGACGCGGTGACGACCGTGAAGCCGGCGCCAGTCAAGAGCAGCGCGAGCACCTCGAGCGACGCGAACTCGTCGTCGGCAATCAGGATTGTGTGGCGCTCGACCGTCATTTCCGGTGCGTCACACGCCTTCCGGCGGACGCAGTTTGTCGTTGTGGTGCGCGGCGAATTCTTCGGCGTGCGCTACCACCTCGGCGGCGCTCCGCGCATCGGGCGCGATCTCGATGCCGCGGCCAGTCAGGAAAAATTCGTGCGCCGAACTTTCATGGGCGCTCGCGCGCTGCTTCACGATCGAGATCAGGCGCCGCATTTTTGGCCCCATATTCAAGTATTCGAACAGGAAGAGATTCTCGACCAGTGCCGAAATGCCCTCCACGCGCATTTCCATTTCCGGGCCAGATGGTTTGAGTGTTTCGTCGGTCAGGATCGTGGTGATGTCGCGCACGCGCAGCTCGCCGAGCAGCGCGGTGATGAAACGAATCGTGCGCTCCGGTTCGACCGCCGCTTGCCGAAATCCATCCAAGCTGTCGATCACGAGGCGACGCGCTCCGATCCGTTCGACCTCGTCGAGCAGCCGCGCCCCGAGTTGATCCAAACCGAATTGATGCGAAGGCTGCCAAATGTGAGAAAAAAGGCCGCGTTCACCGTGTTTTTGTAAACCGAGGCCGATGCGCTCGCCGCATTGGAGCACGCGCGCGGGTGATTCGTAGAAGCCGAAGAGCAAGCCGGGCTCGTCCGCTTCGGCGCCTGCGTTGAGGAAGTGCAGGCCGAGCGTGGTCTTGCCGCCGCCGGAGAAGCCAAGCGCCACCGAGGTCGAGCCTTGAATCAAGCCGCCATAAAGCATGGCGTCGAGTTCACGGATGCCCGTGCCCAAGCGATGTCCGTTGGCGTGCGCGGGACGTTCAGCGCCTTCCAGCAGCTCTTCGAGCCGCGGATGCACGGCGACACCGTGCTCGGAGATGCCGAGCTCATGGCGTCCGAGCATGTGGCGCGTGCCGCGGAATTTGAGCACCTCGATCGTGCGCAGGGTGCGCCGGCGATGATGCTCGAAGGCAAGCTCGATCAAACCGTCGACCATCGTGTGCTCGGGATCATTTGCGTCGTTCGCGGTCATGTTCGCGAGCAAGACGGTCGTGCAGTTCGTCATCGCGCTCAGCATCTGCAGCTCGACCACGAACTCTTTGAGCGCGACGTCATTTTCCGCCATCGCGCGCGCCGGCGAGATGCCATCGATCACCAAGAATGAGGCTCTTTCGTCGAGAATTACCCGGCGCACCATCTCGAGCAGGCCGCGTAGCTTTTCATCGCGAAGCGCGCGATACGCGCCGACGTAAGAAAGTCCGTTGTTGATCAGCGTGGCATCGAAAAACTCCATCGTCTGGAGGTTCTTCAGCATCGTGGCGTGCGATTCAGCGAGCAGCGTCATGTAGGTGGCGCGGCCGCCGTGTTTCACGTGCTCGAAGCAAAGCTGATTGCCGAGCGTGGTCTTGCCGGTGCCCGGCCGCCCCATCACCAAGTAAATCGCGCCGCGCACGAATCCGCCGCGGAGCACGGCGTCGAGCCCGGGCACTCCGGTTGGGGTGCGCTCGACGTGCCATTGTTCTTTGAGTTGGAGTTCTTTCGGGTCGCTCATGTGTTTCGTGTTAGCCCTCGCCGCCACAATTTTGCTACAGTCTCGAGTAGCCGCGGTGGGTCGAGCGGCTTGCTCACGTGCATCTGAAATCCAGCCAGGAGCGCGCTCCGGCTATCCTCGACACCAGCGTGACCGGTGAGCGCGAGGGCTGGAATGAAAGCGCCCGCCTCTTCGCCGGAAGCGCGCAGAAGTCGCATGAAGCTGTGCCCGTCTTGCTCGGGCATGCCGATGTCGCAGACGATCACGTCGGGGTGTCGCGCGCGGATCATGCGTCGCGCTTCGGCCGCGGAAGCGGCGAGGCCGACCTCCGCGCCCTCGCGCGAGAGCAGCACGTTCAAAAGCTCGCGCGCATCGTCGTCATCGTCGACCACGAGCACGTACGCGCCTGCGAGCGAGCGTCCGGACGGCGGCGTCGATTCGCTGCGAGCGGGCGGTTCGGCTTTTGCGTCGGGCACGAGCGGTAGCGTGACGGCGAACGTCGCGCCGCGACTTTCGCCTTCGCTCTTTGCCTCGACAGCACCGTGATGCGCTTCGACCAAGTAGCGCACGATCGCGAGCCCCAAGCCCAGCCCGCTGCCGCGTGCGCGAGTCAGCGGATGCTCGGCCTGGCGAAACCGCTCGAACAAGTAGGGCAGGAATTCCGGGGAAATGCCGCGGCCATGATCTTCGACTTCGAACAGCGCGTTTTTGCCGAGCGATTGCTGGCGGACCGTGACGACGCTGCCGTCGTCGCTGAACTTGACCGCGTTGCTCAGCAAATTCCACGCGATTTGTTGCAGCCGCACCGCGTCGCCAAGGACGTGCAGCGGCCCGGTCACGTGCTCGCGCTGAATCGTGATGTTCTTCTGTTTTGCGGACGGCGTGACCGCCTCGATCGCGGCTTCGATCGCTTTGCCGAGGTCGAGCGGCGCGAGCTCGAGCCGAAGCTTGCCGCTGATGATGCGCGAGACGTCGAGCAGATCCTCGATTAGGCTCGCTTGCAGCTTGGCGTTGCGCAAAATCGTTTCGACCGCGCGCACCTGTTCCTCCGGTGGAAGCCCACCGGTTTGAAGGATATGCGCCCAGCCCGTGATCGCGTTCAGCGGCGTGCGCAGCTCATGGCTGAGCGTCGCTAGAAACTCGTCTTTGATGCGATTGGCCTCTTCTGCGCGGAGGCGTAGCGCTCGCTCTTTGGCGAGCTCGGTCGTGGTCGAAAGCTTGCCGTGGTTGCGCATCGCCGCTGTGCCTGGCCGCGATGGTACACGCAAAAAGCGACGGCGGATGCCCGGCCTTTGGCTGAGTAGGCCTCACGGCTTCGCTACACCGCGCGAGTGTGACACTTTTGAGCGCGGCGCTCCATGAGCGAGCTGTAAACTCGCGGCGCCGCGCAGGCGAAAGCTCGTGGGAAAGAAGCCTGGCTCAGTCGTAATACTCGTTGCCGAGGTGGGTGATGAGCTCTTCGTTCATCATCCAGCGGAGCGTGTTCTTGAGCTTCATCGATTGGATGAAGAGGTCGTGCTCCGGGTACAAGCCTGCCGCGGTTTGCGGCGACTTGAAGTAGAAGCTCATCCACTCTTGCACGCCGCGAAAGCCAACGCGCTTGCTCAGATCGCTGAATAACGCCAAATCGAGCACCAGCGGCGCCGCCAGGATCGAATCGCGGCACAAGAAATCGATTTTGATCTGCATCGGGTAGCCGAGCCAACCGAAGATGTCGATGTTGTCCCAGCCCTCTTTGGCATCGCCGCGCGGCGGGTAATAATTGATCCGGACCTTGTGATAGAGGTCCTTGTACAGCTCCGGGTAAACATCGGGCTGCAAGATTTGCTCGAGCGCGCCGAGCTTGCTCACTTCCTTCGACTTGAAGCTCTCCGGATCGTCGAGCACTTCGCCGTCCCGGTTGCCGAGGATGTTGGTCGAGAACCAACCCCTCACACCGAGGCCGCGCGCTTTGAAGCCGGGCGCGAGCAGCGTCTTCATGAAGGTTTGCCCGGTCTTGAAATCCTTGCCGCAGATTGGCGTTTGCGTTTCGCGCGCGAGCTCGAGCGCGGCCGGGAAATCGACGGTCAAATTCGGCGCACCGTTCGCGAAGGGCACGCCCTCCTTCAAACAGGCCCAGGCGTACATCATCGAGTTACTGATCGCCGGATCGCTCTCGCGCAGCCCCTTTTCGAACGACGCGATCGATTGATGCACCGGCCCGGGCTCGAGATAAATTTCGGTCGACGCGCACCAGACGCACACCGCGCGCGAGCAACCATTGTCTTTGACGAAATTGCGAATGTCGGCCCGAAGCTGCTCGACCATTTCGAATTTGCTCGCTGCCTTCTTCACGTGCGTGCCGTGCAGACGCTTCACGTACTCCGGATAGAAGACCGCTGGCATCGGCTTGATCTTCGCGAGCTCTTCCTTCACCGGATCGAGGTGCTTCGACTCGAGCACTTCGGCGTGAGCCGCGGCTTCGTGCGCATTCTCGGGGAACAAATCCCAACCGCCGAAGACTAGATCTTCGAGCTTCGCGAGCGGCACGAAATCCCTGATCCGCGGCACGCGATTGTCCGTGCGCTTGCCCAGACGAATGGTTCCGCTTTGCGTGAGCGACCCGATCGGCTTCACGAGACCCTTGTTGGCGAGCATCACGCCAGCCATGAAGGTCGTGGACACAGCGCCGATTCCCGGCAAGAGTACGGCGAGTTTTCCTTCGGCTTTTTGAACTTTCTCAGGTCGTTGCATGCGCGGCTCCTAGCAAGGTGCGTGCCCGTGTGCAATGGCACGAGTCACGAAATCAAGGAATTTGTCAGATGAAAACATCAGTGGCGGTGATTCTCGTGGCTGGTGTTGGGTCACGCCTTCGACCGATCAC
>DATATR010000249.1:0-12201 GCA_036268695.1 Polyangiaceae bacterium
TCGAGGCCGGCGCGGTGATGCAGCGCGAAGACACCGCGGGCGGCTACATGGAAATCGACACGCGCCAAGATTTGGCCATGGCCGAGCGCTGGTGGAAGGAACGACCGTGAGCGGCCGGCTCGTCAGCGCCGAAGAGTTGATCGTCGAGCTCGAATCGCATTTGCGCGCCGTCGAGCCGTGCGCGCTCGCCTTCGACGGCGATGGCACGCTCTGGTCCGGGGACGTCGGTGACGACGTATTTCGTTACGCGACCACGCACGGACGCCTGCGCGAAGCCGCTCGCACAGCGCTCGAGTACCAGGCCCGCGCCCGCGGTTTCCGGGCTTTTCCCGACGTGAACGCGACCGCTGCGCATTTGTTCGAGCAATATATCGCGGGCCATTACCCCGAGCGCGAGATGTGTGAGCTGATGACTTGGTGTTACGCCGGTCACTCACTCGGCGAAATGCGCGAGCTCGCGCTCGAGGCGTTGCAAGCAGCGAAGCACGCCGAGCGTTTGCATCACGAGCTCGCTCCGGTTTTGCATTTCGCGCGCGCGCGCGGCGTGCGCACGGTCGTGATTTCGGCGTCGCCGCGCATCACGATCGAGCAAGCGACTCGGCTCTGGAATTTCGCGCCCGAAGACATCGCGGCCAGCACTCCGCGCGTGATCGACGGCATGATCGCGAGCGCGATGGACGGCGAAGTGCCGTACGCCGGCGGCAAAGTCAGCGCCGGCCGCGCGCTGCTCGGCCACGCGCACTGGATCGCGAGCTTCGGCGACAACGTGTTCGACGTCGAGATGATGGAAGAAGCCGAGCTCGGCGTCGCGGTTCGTCCGAAACCAGCGCTGGAAGCGCGGCTCGCCGAAATCAGCGGCGTGTTACGGCTCGGCTTCTAACCTTCGAAGGTGATGTTCCAAAGTCCGCAGCCGTGCGGCTTGCGACCAAATTTTCACCCGAACTGAAGCTGTCACGAACACTTCGCTTCACGACTTATCGCGGAGCACGGCGCCGCCGTTGTACGAGACCGTGCTTCGCGCTACTGCTACGCGGCCGATGTCCCACTCGTTCCGCGCTTCGTCCGTGCTTCGTTTCGTTTGTGCTGCGCTCACGATGGCTGCTTGCCAGGCCTGCGGTGGTAGTGAGCCGCCGCCGCAAGCTCCGGAAAAGGCGGCCGAGCCCGAGAAAGACGAGTCAACCCCGATCTCGACGTCTGCCGAGATTGGCGGGCTCAACGAAGAAAAAGTCGACAAGACGTTTCAGAGCGCGCTCTCTGATTTCCAACGCTGCATCGACGAAGGCGCGAAGCGCGTCGAGTTCCTCGGCGGCTCAGTCAGCTTCCTCGTGAAGATCGACACGCACGGCAAAGTCGATCACGCGCACCTCGAGAAATCGACGATCGGCGATCGCGACACGGAAAAGTGCATGCTCGACTCGCTGCGCTCGAAGCACTGGCCCAAGCCGGTCGGCGGCGAGCACGGCCTCGCGCGCAAATCATTCGATTTCGATCCGCCGAACGACGTGCGCGCTCCGACGAGCTGGGACGGCGATCGCGTCTCGGATGCGATCAAGAAGCTGTCGAAGAAACTCAATGCCTGCAAAGAAGGCTCGAGCGGCGCGTTCGAAGCCACACTTTACGTTGGAACGGACGGCACCGTGATGGCCGCCGGCGTCACCCCGCCGGACGACGCGGGCGAATCGGACGTCGATTGTTTGGTCACCACGCTCAAAGGCGCGTCGCTTCCTTCGCCCGGGAGCTGGCCGGCGAAGGTAACGTTCTCGCTATGACTCACCGCGAAGAGCGCAGCTTCAGCATCACGTTGCATCTCTCCGCCGAATTCGCGGACGACTACGACGGTGACGACGATGGCTTCGGCTGGCACGAGCGCTTTCAACGAAGCGTAAAACCAGAGCTCGTGACCGCGCTGTTCGACGTGTTACGCGCGCAACCCCGGTTTCAAGCGCTGGCCGCGCCACGCGGCCGGGACAGCGACAGCGCGCTCGATATTGATCTGCGGTTCATTGTGAGTCCTGACCGCTAGGAGCTACTTCACGCTAAATGCGAGCGTGACCTCGGCGGACGGGCCTTTGCCGTCGTCGTCCGGCGTGAGCAAGTCGGCCTTGACGCGCGAGGCGTCCACACCTTTTGCCGTGATCGCGCTGACCAGGGCTTGCGCGCGGCCGGCGGCGAGCTCGCCCGCGCCGGGCGGCGTCACTTCGAGCGATGTGTCCGTGCGCAGCGCGAGCACGCGCGCGATCCCGGAGATCAGCGCGCCCGTGCTCGAAATCAGTTTGGCGTCGTCCGCGAACCAAAGTTCGCTCGGCGCGCTCACCACGACCTTGCCATTTGCTATGTCGACCTCGACATCACCGCTCAGCACTCGATCGCCGAGCGCGGCCGTGAGATCGCGCATCAGGCGCGCCAGCGCGATCGCGTGAGTGTCTGCCTGGGGCGCATCCTTTTGCTTCGCTTCGGCAACAGCGAGCGATTTTTCGAGCTCCGATTTTTGCGTGGCGTAAGAACGCAAATCGTCGCCAACGCGCGCGAGCTCGCCGCGCAATTGATCGACCAAACCCGTCGCTTCATCGCGTTCCTTGAGCGCGACCGTGTTCTCGAGCTTCGACTCGGAAACGGTTTCTTCCGTCGTAGCGAGCTTTTGATCGCGTTCGCTCAGCTCGGTGTTCGCGGCGTCGAGCTTCGCACGCGCATCGGCGAGCTCGGCTTCCGCGCGCTTGCGGCCGGCCAGTTCGACTTCGCTCGCCGATTTTGCCTCTTCGTACTGCGTCGCCGGCACGCACGCGCCGAGCACCCCGGCAATGGCGGCGACCGCCGCGAAATGGACGATCAAACGCGGCGCGAACGTGACGCCTTGGTAGAGCACGCGGATCGCTCCGGCTTTTCGGAGCGCGGCCCAAATTTTCCTGATTCGGCGAGGCAAAGACATGACGATCTAAATCCTCAATTCAAAGTTGCGCCGCGCACACTAACGAAATCGAGGTGTTCGGCCAAAATCAAGCGATCGACGTCTGCGATGCGCACGAAGCGAAACGCTTGCTGCGTGCCGAACGACCAAATCGGCCGCGCCAACGCGCGCACCGGCTTCAAGTATTCGGGCAAGCGCAGCTCGAGCTTCATCAACAGCGGCGAGTCGAGCTCGGCGATCGGGCGTCCGCGATCCAGCACGATGCCCGCCGGCGAAACTTCGACTCCGCGATAGTCCGAGCGCAGCGAGCCGCGCATCGCGATCACTCGAAAATCCGTTCTGGCTCTGAGACCAACTCGTCGTTCCATCGCCGCTCCTCCAGCTCGAAACCGAATTGTACGCTAATGTAGTTTTAAGTACGCAAGTATCTTACCGTCTGCTTATCGAAGTGCCAAGAAAATGCCGAATCTCGTCGATGTGCGCGGCCGAAACTTTGGCCGAATCGGTCAGGTTCAGTAGGTCGAACTGATGAGCTGGGCTCTTCCTCGCGCACTTCGCGTGCTGCCCTTGGTCGCGATCTTCGCGGCAGCTCCGGCGACGAGCGCCGGCGCGGGAGAGCCACGTCCGGCGTTCGACTTGGATCGCATCGCGGAGCGCGGTTCGCGTTTCGTCGCGCCGCTCGCCGCGGGCGGCGAAGTGGAGCTCACACTCGATCGCGATTTGCAGGACATCGCGGCCAAGGTGCTCGACAGCGCGAACGCCGTGCGCGGCGGCATGATCGCGATCGACGCAAAGACCGGCAAAGTGCTGGCGTGGAGCGAGCGAGCGCGCGACGGTCATCATCATCACGTGCTCACGACCGCGCGCGTGCCCGCGGCGAGCGTGTTCAAGCTCGTGACCACGGCCGCTCTATTCGAACATACGAGCCTGAGCCCGAAAGACGAAGTCTGCATTTCGGGCGGCATGCACGACATCGAACGGCGACATTTGGATCCACCGCACGGCGACGCGACCGAGTGCGCGCCATTCCACTACGCGATCGGCTTCAGCAAAAATGCCGTGTTCGCGCAGCTCGCGACGCACCGGCTGATGCGCCAGGATTTGATCGACACCGGCGCGGCGCTCGGCTTCAACGGCAGTGTGCCGTTCGAGCTCGAAGTGCCGATGGGCAAGCTCGAAGTGCCCTACGGCGATCTCGAATTCGCGCGCGCTGCTGCTGGTTTTCAGGGCAGCACGCTGTCGCCGCTCGGTGGCGCTTATTTGGCCAGCGTGATCGCGCACGGCGGCGAAGCGACCAGGATCCGCATCACCGAGCCCACGGGGCAAGACGCGGACGCGGACGACAAAGCCGAAATCGTCAGCCGCGTGCTCAAGCCGCTCACTGCCGACCGCATGCGCCGGATGATGGAAGTGACGACGCGCAGCGGAACCTGCCGTCACGCGTTCACGGACGAGCACGGGCGGCCGTACCTCGGCAACATTCGTGTAGCCGGCAAGACCGGCACGCTCCGGCCCGAAGGCAATGAAGGCATGACCAGCTGGTTCATCGGTTTTGCGCCGAGCCAGAAGCCGGAAATCATCGTCGCGGTGATGCTCGAAAACGGCGAGGTTTGGCGGCGCAAAGCCAACGAGCTCGCGCGCGATTTCTTGCGCAGCTACTTTCACGGTCACGGTCGCGCTTGGATTTCCGATCCGTTCGCGCCGGCGGAGCCGCAACGTCTAGCGACCGCTAGTGCTGAGCCGCACAGGCCGTAAATACCTGCGGCACGGTCGGATCGGACAATGCTTTGCTGGCCGGCGCGAGCCAAGCGACGTTCTGACCTGCCGCAGTCAGCATGCCGGGAGTATTCTGGCCGCTGGTGATGGTCGTCACTGCGCCGCCGGCGATGGGAATGCTGGCAACGGTGTCACCCGCTGCGAAGTAAATCTGCGCGCCGCCGATCGCGAGCGAGCTCGGCGAAGGCGCGTCTGAGTTCATCGCGAGCAGGTTCGTGATTTGGCTGCCGTCGAGGCCTGCGTGCCGGAGCTGCGTGCCGCCGCTGAAACCTTGCGGATCTTCGATCCAATAGATGCCGCTCGCCGCCGCGACCAAATTCCACGGGTGCCCGATGTTCGTGATCAGGCGCTGCATGTCGCCGCCATTTTTGGGCACGCGAACGATCAAGCCGTTGGAAAAACCTTCGTTGGAGAGATCTTGCGCCGCGACGTAGACGTACGATCCATACGCGCCGATCGCGTCGACGAGCAGCCCCGGACCCGAAAGCGCGAGATCGTCGTGCGCGCTCGGCGGCGTGAAGCGCGTGATCGCGGAGCTCGAGCTGCGCGCGGGGAAATATAGCGAATCAGTGTCGGCGCTCGCGCTATCGAGCGGCCCGGGCGCGAGGTCGTCGCCGAGCGCGGTCGAGCTGTCACCGCCGGCGAGCGACACCGAATCGAGCGTTTGCGACGAGGGCTGCTTGCCACCGACTGCTGCGCCGTCCGGGTGCGTGGCTTCGAAGTAGGCGCGGCCGCCGAGCAGCAACAGGCCGTACGGGCTCTCTGGCGTGGCGAGTGGGATCGGATCGCCGCCCTCGAGCGGCACGCGCAGCACTTGGTCGCTCGTGATCACGATTTGATCGTCGGAAATGCCGAGCCCGCTGACGTTGCCGGTGTAGCGCGAATTCACGCCTTCGCCGGCTAGACATGGCAGATCCTCGGCGCTCGCCGGCGGCGGCGTGACCTGAACCGAAAACCCTTCCGGCGCTGCGCTTTTGCCGGCGCAGCCCGCCAACAACAAGACGTGCGCGCTCGCCAACCAAAGCAATGCACTCGCCGTGCTCGAAGCCCGCCGCATGCTTCAACTCTATCATGGTGCTGCCGCGGTGCTCGGCCGCGCGATGAGGCCCGCGTTTTTACAGGGGTTGGTACCCGCCCGCGCGCTCGAGTGCCGGACCGTACTGGTGCATTCGCAGGGCTTTCGAGGCAACCAAAGCAAACGGCGACCGATGCTGATATATTGACGAGAATGTCGCGACGCGCGCGTTTGGCTTGGCTCGGGGCGGCGCTCTTGTGCCCGTTCGCGGCGGCGTGCGTCGAACCGGCGGCGGCGGGCGCGACGCACATCGTTGGGCCCGACGGCACGGCGATGCTGCACGTGCATTGCGGGGACGAGCAGGTCGCGTGTTTTCAGCTCGCGGGAGAGATGTGCCCGCGCGGCTACTATCTTTCGCCGATTTTCGATCCGCACGACGGCAATTTTTTGGTTCGTTGCAAGCCGCCGGGGCTCGCGATCGAAGTCGCGGTCACCGCGAATCCACCGCTACCGCCGCGCGCCGCAGCGCCGAGCGCTTCGAGCGTGCCCGGACAAACTTGGCCGCCGAGTGAAGTCGCGACGCCAACCGAGCCATGGCCAAAGACGGGCAGTTCGCCGCGGAACGCGATTGGGGATGTGGATCTCGGGTATTGAGAGGGATTTTTTTGGCCCTGCGCGGGTAGAAGCGCTTGGCCGCTCGCGCGTTGAGTTGCGCGACTGGCGCCTGTCCACCCCTTCGGGTGTCACGAAGCGCGTCGGTCAGGTCTCGTTGGCTCCCGCCTCCATTCCAAAACCGTGATCAGCCGCGCGAATCTGGGGCTTTGTTTTAGTTCCGGGAATCTGGCCCATGCCCTTCGCGCGCGCTCTGGCGCGAAAGAGAAAGAACGAGACGCGCGGCTCTTTAGGCTTTGCGCCGACGACCGCGGAACAGCACCACCACGCCGCATGCACCGAGCAGCGCGAATAAGCCCTGCGAGCTTGGCGCGCCGGGCACGCTGCAGCCGCATTTGCCGCTTTCTTTCGCGGCGCCTGCACCGGCGTCAGCGCCGGCGTCGGCCGCAGATGCCGACGCGGCAGGCGCGGGCGCGCCGGATAAACCGAGCGACGGCAACGCCGTGAGCACGACTTGCGCGGGCTTGATCTGCGTGCGGCTCTTGCGCGTGAGATCTTCGGCGATCCACGTCTTGCGTAGGCCGCGGTAATCCGGCGGCGCCTTGCCCCAGCGATAGCGCTCCGGGTTCGGGCACTGAATCACTGGTACCCAGGGGTGAAAATTGTCGTAGCGAACTTGGTACTTGTTCACGGCCGCGGGCGCGACGTCGGTCGAAGCTTCGTGCTTGGGACCTTTCGGCGTGGCCACACCGCCTTCGACTGCGCCGCTCGCCGCGCCGATCTTCGGATCGTTCGGCAGCGACTTGCCGTCGTAGACGTAGTGCATGCGCGACACGACGTACTTGTGGCGCGCGACCAGCGCCTTGCGCGAGGCGACGGTTTGCCGATCTTCTTTATCCTGCTTTTCTTTCTCTTTGCGTTCTTTGGGTTTGAGATCCTTCGTGGCCTCTTTGAACGCGTCTTGTTCTTCTTTGGTCGGCTCGGGCGGCTTCGGATTCTTTTCGTCCTTCGGCACCGATTGCTCGAACACGTCGCCGCCGAGGCTCAATAGCTCGGCGATCTGCAGCGGCTCGGTCGCGCAGGGTTGACCGCAGCCATCCGCCGGCCAGGCGTATTCGAGCAAGAACGACTGTGGGTTCTTCTGTTCGATGATGTCGACGAGCGCGTTGTAAAACTCGCCGATTCGTTCTTTGACCGAGAAATCGACCTCGACGTTGGTCGGCGGAAATACGTCTTTATAGTTTTTGCTTTCGTAGCGCTGCTCGGGATCGAGCACGTACAAGAACAGCTCTTGCTTGTCCTTCTCCGGCGCATTCAAAAGGCCGACGCGATCCGGAATGGTGTCGTACGGTTGTTCGGTCCAAAAGCGAATCGGCGAGAGCTGCGCGCGATCCCCGCCGACCAGCTCGACGCGATTCGGATCGACTTGCGCGACGACGATGTGCATCCCAGCCTGCACGTACGGCGCGACGGTTTGATCGGCGTTGGCCGGCGCGGTGTAACCTTTGGCTTTGAGCCAAGCGGTCACGGTGTCGTCTTTGCCGAGCACGGAGAAGCTGTATTCGCCTTCTTTTTTTTTGGCTTCGACGTCGAGCGACAACTCTTTCGCGACCTTTTGCGTGCTCGACGGCGTCGGACCGCCGCCGAGGAAGCCCGCGCCGTCGACCTTCATGTTGCGTTCCCACTCTTGCTCGACCGGACCGGGGTCGCACGGATCTTGTTCCCAGTATTCGTGGAAGCGCGGCGCGCTCAGTTGATCCACGCGGTCCACGTACTCGCGTTTCAAAGTCGTCACGCGGTCGGCCGTGACGTCAGAAGGCACGACGAGCACGATGGCAAAGGGCTCGAGCGGACCTTCGTAGTCCGGCATGACGCTGACCGCCGTCGCGTTGCCCTTCTTCATCACGACCATTTGCGTCGAATGAATCTTCACGTCGGTCGACTTTTTCGACGCGATGAAGCCGGGGAAAGCGCGCGCCTCGGCCGCGGAGAGCGACACACACAGGCCGAGCAGGGCGAAAAGCGAAGTCTTTACGGCTTCCATCGCGCGGCAGGCTATCAGATTTTTCGCGCAAACCAGCCCGAATCGCGACAAATGTCGGGCGCGAGTCGCTACACTAGCCGGCAATGTCCGGGAGCGTGAGTTGCTGAGCCGCGAGCGCTTGCTCCGCGCGCTCGCGGCTGCTCCGGCCGAGGTGGCGCTCGGCGCGCGGCAGGCGGCCATCGCGGTCATCCTGCTCGAGCGCGAAGTTGGTTTAGAAGTGCTCTTGATCGAGCGCGCGATTCGCGAGGGCGACCCTTGGTCCGGGCACATGGCGCTGCCCGGCGGTCACCGAGAGCCTGAAGACGCCGATCTCGCCGTCACCGCCGAACGCGAAACGCGCGAAGAAGTCGGGCTCGACTTGCATCGCAACGGCGAACGGCTCGGGCGGCTCTCCGATTGCGAGCCGGTGCGCGCGGTGCCGATCGCGGTGCGACCGTTCGTCTACTTATTGAGCGCGCGGCCCGAGTTCGCGCTCGGCGCCGAAGTGACCCACGCGCTGTGGGTGCCGATCGCGCCGCTGATTGCCGGCGAGCGTCAAACGACGTTCAACCTCGCCCGCAGCGGGCAGAATTTCAAATTCCCCGCGTGGGACATCGACGGGCGCGTGGTTTGGGGCCTGACTCATCGGGTTTTATCCGAGCTTTTTGCGCGCTTGAACGCCGTGCCCGGGCCGCCATGAGCGTCGCTCGACAACTCCCTTTAGCCGCGATAGGAGCCGTGCGCGTGACCACTCCCGAAGGCGCCGCCGCGCCGCAGAAAACCTGCTCCGCGTGCGGCGGTGAGCTCGACGCGCTCGGGCGCTGCGCACACTGCGGCGCGGTCTTCGGCGAAGCGTACCGCTGCCCAGTCTGTCACGCGCTATCGGACATTGAGCAGACCAAAGCTGGATACACGCGCTGCCGCACCTGCGGCGCGCCGCGCGTTCCGCCCGAGGCCGGGCCCTCGCCGGCGACCGAGGTCGAGCTGCTGCAGACCGCGCGCCGCGAACAGCTGCGCGCGGGCGCCTTCCGCGCCGGCTCGGGTTTCGCGCTCGGCTCGGGCTTGCTCTCGCTCGTGGTCACGAGCGTGGTCTTGCTCGCGATTTCGCCCGCGCCGCTCGCGAAAGCATTCGCGATTTTTGCCAGCCTCGTGCCGCTCGTGCTTGCATTCATGGCTTTCCGGCAAGCGAAGGCCCATCAAAAAAAGTTCGAGCGCGCACTTCAGCAAGTGTGGCTGTCGGCCGCTTCGCGCGTGGTGTCGAGCGAAGGCGGCCAGGTAAAGAGCGCGGATCTCGCGAAGCTACTTCGAGTCGACGAAGCGCGCGCAGAACTTCTGCTGGCGGAGCTCAGCGTGCAAGACTTGACCGCGCCGCCCGCGATCGCGCCGAAGGTTCGCGTCACCGAGCTCGCCGATGCGCGCGAGCTCAGCGAAGCAGCCGAGCGCCAAGACGAAGCTCTCACCCGCAAGCCCTGAGCGACGCTTCATGCAATCCGACGAACACGCAGCTCTGCTCCCAGCCCGCTCGAAAGAGGGCTGGTTTTTGCGCACGCTGCGGGAGATGGCAATCCACGATTTTGCCGTGTTCGGCTATTTGCTGGTCTTGAATCTGGCGGTGTTGAGCACGCCTGCAAGCGCAGAACGCAGCGCGTGTGTCTCGCACACGGCGGGGCTGATGCTCGCGTTCTTGACCGCGATCGTGCTCGTGCGCGGACGCGTCTTGCGCCACCACTGGCTGACCGCGTTGGTCTACCGCGTGGGCATCTACGGCCCGGTGCAGGTGAGCTATTTTTTCCTCAAGCAGATCCTGCCGCTCGTCAACACCGTCACGCTCGACCAAAAGCTGTATCGGCTCGACTTGGCTTTGTTCCGGGTCGAACCGGCGATGGCTTGGGATCGCTACGTGAACCCGACGACGACGGAGTGGTTCTCGTTCTTCTACTTCAGCTACTTCCTGCTCATGGCGGCGCACGTGGTGCCGCTTTTGTTTTTCGGGCGGCGCAAACAAGTCGTCGGCGAATTCACCTTCGCGATGCTGCTCTTGTTCAGCATCGGCCACACGCTGTACATGGTCGTGCCCGGCTACGGCCCGTACCGCGCGATGGCGGATTCGTTTCAACACTCGTTCCCGACCGGGCCCTGGCACGAGCTCGTGATGAGCGCCGTGCACTCCGGCGGCGCACTGATGGACATTTTCCCCTCGCTTCACACGGGCGCGCCGACGATGATCGCGTTCTTCTCGTACCGCAACCGGGACAAACTCCCGTTCCGCTACACCTGGCCGCTCGTCACCTTCGCCACCGCGAACATCATCATCGCAACGATGTTCCTACGCTGGCACTACCTGATCGACGTCGTCGCTGGCTTCAGCATCGCCGTGACCGTCGTGCTGATCTCGCGCCCGGTCGTGCGCTGGGAGCTCGCGCGCCGACAGCGCGAGCACCTCGGCGAGCTCTGGCCGGAGTTCTCGCCTGCGCCCTTGAAGGGGTCTGGAACGGGTAGGAAGAATCTCGCGGGCGATGTGGCTGCTGCTTGAGTCTGACCGCGATTACTTCTCGAAAACCTGAGCCGCAGCCATCCCCTGTCCTTGCGAGACAGTCATCACGACTTTCATCGTGCCACCCATGGGTAGCGCCCATTTGTAGCAATTCGGCTGCTGGCCAACGATTGCTTGCGAGCTCACGGTGGAGTCCGAAGCGACGATCGCCGCGGGCAAACCGGGGATGCCGATCGAGGGCACGAGCGCGATGTCGAGATTTTGAATCGTGGGCGCGCCGACGCCGACGATCGTGTAGCACTTGCCCGGATTCATCTGGATGGTTTGCTCGAGCGTTTGACCTTGCGTGAAGTTGCCCGCGATCGCCGCGCCGACCGGCTTGGCGCCGGGTGCCGCGGCCGATGCCGCGAGCGGGCCGATCAGCGTGGTGACCGTGGCGGCCGTCGCGGGATCGAGTGGAGTCGCGGTCGGGCCGGACGACGCGGTCGCAACCGGCAAACCAGGGATGGCCGCGGGCGCAGTCGGTGCGGCGCCCGGGACGGTGCCAGCCGGCGCAGCGCCCGGAACCGTCGCGACGGGTGCACCCGTTTGCGACTGGCAAATGCGACCGTCGAAGTATTGGCCAGGCGGGCACTGCGTCGCGCCGGGTTGCCCGACGTTGGAGTTCTTATCGTCGCCACCACAGCCAACGACCGCACTCATTGCAACCACCGCACACAGCATAAGCTTTGTTCCAGCCATCTCGATCTCCCTTTCAAAACGCGAACCGTAGGCCGAGGCCCAAACCGGTCCGGCCAAGCTTTCTAACAGGAAGCGACACGCCCGCGAAAGGGGGCTCTTCCAGCCGCTTTCCGCGTCTTCTCAACAAAACGAAGCCCAGCACGCCCGCTTACAGTCCGTTCTTCCCTCTTCTACGAACGAACCGAACCGCAAATGCCACCGCCTCTTCAACGAACACGTTCTCCAAGTGCGCTGCCGACAAAACGATCCGCCCGGCAAGTTCGGGTTTCGGCGAGGCTTCGAGGAGCACCGGAGCGGAATCCCCCTTCGGGGATCACGAAGCGCGTCGTACTGCCTGTACGTGAGCACCGGAGCGCACTCGAAACGAAACCAAACCCGAAATCGCCGGGCGTCGCTTCAGGTCGCGAAGCCTCTGTCCCCTCTCCAGTCAGCAAGAGTTAGCGAGAGCAGAAGCCTTCGTAGTCGATATAGCTGGTGATCGTCGGATGCTCGCCACACGCCGGACAATTCTTATCGCGCCGCACCTTCAGCGTGCGAAAGCTCATGCGCAATGAATCATAGGTCAAGAGACGCCCGATCAGCGGCTCGCCTTGGCCGAGGATCAGCTTGATCGCTTCGGTCGCTTGGATCACGCC
>DATATR010000250.1:0-52102 GCA_036268695.1 Polyangiaceae bacterium
CACCGGCAAGCTTCGCCGACCTCGCGGCCAAAGCCGATCCAGCCGTCGTGTTCGTGAAGACCTTGCAAGAGCGCACCGGGCTCTCTGGGCGCCGCCACGTGATCGGCGAAGGCGTCGGCACCGCGTTCGTGTACGACCCGAACGGGCTCATCATCACGAACAATCACGTGATCGAAGAGGCCAGCGAAATCTACGTGATCTTCGGCCGTAAACACGAAGAAAAAGCGACCGTCGTCGGGCGCGATCCGCGCACGGACATCGCCGTCTTGCGCGTCGAAGAGAAGGGCTTGCCGTATTTGCCGCTCGGAGACTCGGATGCGCTGCGCGTCGGCGATTGGGTCATCGCGATCGGTAACCCATTCGCGCTCTCGCACACGGTGTCCGCCGGCATTCTGTCGGCCAAGGGTCGCACGCTCGCGGACGTGAAGGGCCTGGACGAATCCGGCTATTACGATTTTCTGCAAACCGACGCGAGCATCAACCCCGGCAACTCCGGCGGCCCACTGCTCGACATGGCGGGCAACGTGGTCGGCATCAACACCGCGATTCGGCGCGAAGCAAATAGCATCGGCTTTGCGATTCCGATCAACATGGTCAAGGAACTCTTGCCGCGCGTGCTCAAGGACGGGCACATCAAGCGCAGCGCGATCGGAGCGAGCGTGTCTTCGGTGCTGCCCGGAGACATGGAGCGGCTGAAGCTCGCGAGCGAAGATGGCGCGCTCGTGCGCGTCGTGTTGCCAGGCGGCCCCGCGGACCGTGCCGGCCTCCAAGTCGACGACGTGATCGTCGCCTTCGATGGTGAGCCACTTCCCGGTCCCGAGCGTCTACGTTGGGTGGCAAGCTTGGCTGGTGTAGGCAAAGTGGCGACACTGCGCGTCGCCCGCGGCAGTCGGACCTTCGACCTGAAGCTGACGCTGGACGAGCTGACCGAGCAGCCGCGCACCGCACCCGAAGAAGAGCCGTAGCCTCGTGGCATTTTTCCGTTTTCGACGGAAGCCGAAGCCTCATGAACCTCACCCGCCGTAAGTCGGCCCAGTCCGATTCGGGAATTAGAGCGTCAGCGCGGACGTACACTGGGGCGTGATGGCGTCACCCGCGCGCGGCGCCGCGCTTTCTTCCGCGAATGCCGGGCCGATGCCTTCGGACCCCGGAATTGGCGTGGAATCGCGTCGAGATCTCAGAGGCGTGAATAGCCCGGAATTTGTCGCGTCCAATAGGAGGAGCCGAGAGCTCGAAGCGGAGCAAGATCGTGCCCTCATCGAAAGTGCGCAACGCGGCGATAAAGCCGCCTTCAAAAAGCTGGTGCAGCGGCATCAGCGGCGCGCGTTCGCCATTGCACTCGGCCTATTGCGGGACGAGCAGGATGCGCGTGAGGTCGTGCAAGAGGCTTTTCTCCGGGTTTATCGCGGGCTCGATTCGTTCCATGGCGGCTCGAGCTTCTTCACCTGGCTTTACCGCATCGTCACGAATCTCTCGATCGACCTCATGCGTAAACCCGCGCGGCGGGACGCCGAGCTCGACCCAAATCGAGAAATCGACGAAGCCGACATCCCGCTGCTCAGCCGGATCGACGGCGCGGATCCGCTCGATGTCCTGCGCCGTGCCGAAATCCGAAACAAATTGGAAGCCGCGCTGGAAGCTCTTCCCATCTACCATCGCGGAGTTATCGTGATGCGAGAGGTGGAAGGCTTGAGCTACGAAGAAATGGCCGAGGCGATGGGCGTGTCCAAGGGCACGATCATGAGCCGGCTATTTCACGCGCGCCAAAAGCTGCAGCGCGCGCTCGCCGACTGCTACGCCGAAGAAGGTCCGGCGCGCTCGCGGGTTTCGGGCGAAGAGGGCGAGCCGTGAACGTCTCGCGCGAGCTCTTGATGCGCTATCACGATGGCGCGGTCTCCGATGAGGAAGCCGTGATCGTCGAAGAAGCGCTGGAGCACGAGCCCGCGTTGCTCGAAGAGCTCGAAGCCTATGCGGAGCTCGGTAGCTTCGTGCGCGCGTGGGGCGAGTCGCGTTCCGAGCACGAGATCGAGATCGCGGATTTGGTGCTGGAGAAGATCGCCGCGCTCGAGGCGCCGCCCGCGCGCATCGCGCCTGTGCACTCGATCTGGCCGCGCGTGGCGACTTGGGTTTCGCTCGGCGCCGCGATTGCAGCGGGCTCGATGCTGGTGATTCGCTCCTGGTCCGCGCCGCACCACGCGCCGAGCGCGCAAGCTCCGGCCACTTCCGCGAGCGCGCAAACGGTGCAAGCTGTCGCGAGCGCGCCGGTTCCGCCGCCCGAAGTTTCCGCGGCGCTCGAGGAAGAGCCGAAAGAGCCGCCGGCCACGATCGAATCCGTCGATTTCGGCGACACCAGCGGCACCGTATTCGTGCTCTCGACCGACTCGGCGGAGACTCCAGTGGTGTGGACGCCGGACGACGACCAAGCCGACGACCAAGCCGACGAGGATCGATCCGAGTCGTTATGACGCGCGTGGGGTTGACGTTCTCGTCGTTGGTGTTCGCACTGACGCTGCCGGCGTACGCCGGCGCTCCGTCGCGCCCAGCCGCGAGCAATGCGCCGCCGCCGGCCGCGTCGAACAAGCCAACGAGCGACCAAAACTTTGCCGCCGAAGTCTTGATCCTGCACGCCACGAACGACAAAACCGGCATCGATCCGCGGATCGGCAAATTGCCCGAGCTCGGTCAGCCGCCGTTTTCGAACTACGACAGCTACAAATTGCTCGCCCGCACGCGACTGCCGCTGAAGAGCGAGCCCGAAAATCTGAAATTGCCGAACGGCCGCACGCTGCAAGTGCGCTTGCTCGAAGTGCCACAAAAAGATTCCGTGCGCTTGTCCGCGAGCATCAATCGCCCGAACGGCAAAGAGTTCTTGCCCTTGCTCGAAGTGAAGGCGCGCGTGGGCCAAGCCTTCATCGTCGCGGGCCAGAGCTACAAAAAGGGCATTTTGGTGCTCGTCATTCGCGTCGCGAAGTGACGCCCAGCGCAGACCAGTCGCAGCGCGACGCCGAAGGCTTTGCCGCCACGCGACCGAACGCGTGACCATCAAAGCCAAACAAATCTCGGTTGCTTCGAGATCGCGAAGCGCTCAGCTCAGCCCGGCGGCAACAGACTCGGCACCACCGCCGCGAGCGGCAAATTCAGCAGGAACACCGTGCCTTCGCCCACGACGCTGCTCGCTTCGATCGTGCCGCCATGCGCGTCCATGATTCCGTGCACGATTGAGAGACCGAGGCCGGTGCCGCGGCCTTCGGTTTTGGTGGTGAAGAATGGTTCGAAGATCTGCGGCATGTCGTGTTCGTCGATGCCGGTGCCGGTGTCCGACACTTCGATCGTGAGCGTGTGCTGCTTCGGGTTCGTGTGCATGCGCACGCGCAAGACCCCGCCGTCGGTCATGGCGTGCGCGGCGTTGGTGAACAAATTGACGAACACTTGCGTGAGCTGGCCGGCCATGCCGCGCACGGGCGGCAAGCGCGCGTCGAACTCCCGCTCGACCCGGATTTTTGCGCCGTTGAATTCGTGTTCGCAAAACACGAGCGCCTTTTCCACGATGTCTTGCACTTGCACCGCGCCCGGCACGTCTGCCGAAGGTCGCGCGTAAGCCACCAAATCGCGCGAGAAATTCAGGATCCGCGCGGCCGCTTCGCCGATCCGGCGCAGGCGCTCGAGATCGTCTTCGAGATCGTCGTAGGGCGCGCGCGCGTTTGCTTTGCGCTTCAAATAATCCGAATAGGCGATGATCGAGGTCAGCGGATTGTTCAGCTCGTGCACCACGCCGGCCACGATTTGCCCGAGCGAAGCCAGCTTCTCGTTTTGAATCACCTGCGCTTCGAGCTTGCGCATCGAGCGCGCCGACTCTTCCGCGCGCGTGTAAAGGCGCGCGCGTTTCACGGCCGCCGCGAGTACCTGCGCCGCTTGCGCACCGATTTGCACCTGCAGCGGGCTCAATACTTGCTGCGCGCTCCCGACGTGCAGCGTGGAACCGCTCGCGCCGTCCTCCAATTCGAAGATCCGTTCGTCGTGCAGGCCGGGAAAAAGCCGCGTCGGGTCGCGCCCGACTCCGACCGTGACTCCGGGCGGCAAACGCGAGACCACGACTGGTCCCGCGCCATTGGCGCTGACGACACAGGCACCGAGCGCGGCGTTCGGCAAAATCGGCGCGAGCCCTTCCACGAACTGTCGCGTGATTTGCTCGAGCTCGGCATTGATCGGTAAGCCGAGGGACAAACGCAAAAGCACGTCGCGCCAGGACTCGACGAGCGGCGCTTCCGAGGTACGGCGGCGACCGGAAGAAACCGGCTCGGACGGACGCACTTCGCCGGGTCCAGGCGTAGGCGTGAGTTCTTCGAGTTCGGTCATTGCGGTTGGTCCCCCGGTTCTTTTTCGGTCGCTTTGTCCAGATCCAGGATTTTGGCGGCGCCCACGTAGCTCTTCGTCTCGTATTTGGTGATCTTGCCGACTTTGCGTACGATCTCCGCCATGCGTTCGGACTCAGCAACGATGATGTTCGCCGCATTGAACAGTTGCGGGTGATCTTCGAGCTGACGTTTGAGTAGCTCGGCGTAACCGATCACGCTCGTGAGCGGTTGATTCAGCTCGTGCGCCGCTGCGCCCGCGAGCTCCGCCACTATCGCTTGTTTTTCGCGCGAAAGGAGCTCTTCCTGGGCTTTTTCGAGCCGTGCCTCCATCCGCAATTTTTCGCGAATGTCCGTGAAAATACCGACCGAGCCAATGGGCCTGCCGTTGTCAATCACGAGCGACGCCGAGAGCAGCACTTGGATCGCTTGCCCATCGGCGTGGAGCATGTCCACGCGGTGATCCTCGAGCCGGCCGTAACCGGACTGATTCGGATCGCGGATCCGCTTCATGATGTCGTGCGCGACGCCCGGCGGATAAAGCTTTTCGACCCGCATCTTGCCGACGACGTCGCTCGGCGAATAACCGAAGATGCGCGCCGCGGCACGATTGAACAGCATCACCGTGCCGCGCAAATTCGCGGACACGATGCCGTCGACCGAGCTGTCGATCACGCTCTCCAAAAATTCCTTGGTTTGCTTCAGCTCGATCGCCGTCGCGCGTTCGTGCGTTACGTCGCGAAACGTGAACACGACCGCGTTGTCTTCGTGCAAAACCGAGCTGAAGCTGACGCTGATCGTCAGTTCTTCGCCGGATTTATCGGTGATCGCGACGTCCACGCCGCGGGGATAAATGCCTTCGCGAAATCCGCGCAGGAGCCGCGCCATGCGCTCGCGCTCGAGCGGAGCCATGAAAGTCTCGAAGTGCGAGCTCATCAGCTCGGTGTCACTGAAGCCGGTGATCTCGCGCGCTCGCGGGTTCGCGAACAGCACCTTGCCGTCGCGATCGATGACGACCATGCCGTCGGCCGCGCTCTCGAAGAAGTCCGCGTAGCGTTGGAACAATTGCACGCGCCGTTCGGCTTCGGCGCGCGCGGACCGGCTCTTCTCGGTCGCGTCGCGCAGCGACTGCAAGATCCGCGCGTTGCGCAGTGCAATCGCCATCGCGTTGGCTACGGTGGTCACGAGCGAGAGCTCGTGATCCTGAAACGTGGATTTGCTCTTCGAGCGCAAAAACAGCACGCCCATCGCGCCGTGATCGTGCAAAATCGGCAAAAGCGCGAAGGATTGGAAGCCGATCGACGGTTCGTGTTGGCGCACGACCTCGAGCAACGGATGCTCGTTTCCGTCCCGAATGACGAGCATGCGGCCGGTCGCGAGCACCTCTCGAATTTCGGGATAGCGCGCCAAATCGATCGGCAAGTCACGCAGCTGTTCATCGTCGCTCGTCGCGAGCACGTAGCCGACATTGCCCGACTCGCCGAACAAGACGATGCTGCAGCGATCGACGTGCGCGAACGCAGCGACGCGCTGCACGACCGTAAACAGAATGTCACGAATGTCGAGCGTGGACGCGAGCGTCTGCGTCAACTCGAGCACGGTTTCTTGATCGCGCTCGCGTTGGTTCAACCGATCGACGTACTCGCGGACGCGCATTTGCCCGCGGATCCGCGCAATCAACTCGGACGGTCGAAATGGTTTGTGCACGTAGTCGTCGGCGCCCGACGCGAAAACGCGCGCGATTTCCTCGTCCGACTCGAGCGCGGTCAAGACCACGACCGGAGTTTCCGCGAGCTTCGGCTGTTTGCGGATGTGCGTGAGGACGGCGTAACCGTCCGGCGGCGGCATCACCAAATCCAAGAGCACGATCGCAGGCACGTTCGCTTCGAGCCAGGTCAGCGCTTCCCCGCCGCTCGAAAGTACGGCTGCCGTCAACCCAGCGGACTCGAGCGCCTGCTCGAGCACACGTCGGCTGACGGCGTCGTCATCCACCACGAGGATCGAAGGCACGTGCGACACAAGCGTTGCAAGGTAGCACGAAGGCATCCCGAGCCGCGGCGCCTCGCGCGCCTTTTTCGCGCCGCTGTAAGAAAATGTGGGTCCTTTGACTCGCAAAAGCGGCTTCGACTTTTCGGGTCAAGCCATCAGCCAGAGAGCCATCCAAAAGCCCATGCTCGAGCGCTGCGAGCGCCTTCAGTAGCGGGCATTTCGCGAACTAGGTTATAACTCGCGACGTGTCCGTGACCCGCCTGCCGACGGGACCTCAACCCGACGAGGACGAAAACCTCGACGATCTGGAGGAGCTCGGGGACGACGCGATCATCGCGCAGCAGACGGCCGCGCACGCACCCCAGCGGCGCGCGGTCGTGTCCGAAGAATCTCGCAGCGTGGTGATCTCGGATCATCCGCAAGTAGCCCGGGATACCGAGCCGCCGCGCAGCGCCGCACCCCGTGCCAGCGCCGAGCCGACGCTAATCATCCGCGATCGACGAAAGCTCGACGAGATGCGGCAGCAAATCCTCGAGCGCCAGCGCAAGAGCGAAAAGGGCCGTCGCTCGCGCGCGATTTATATTTGGGGCGGGCTCGGACTGGCCGCGTTCGTGCTCGGCGGAATCGTGGCTTTTCTCGCTACGGATTCACATGAAGCGCCGGTGCCTGCTCCGAGCGCGGCCGCTCCGGGTCGCGCGGAGGGCCAAACTGCGGCGCCGGGCGCGACCGCCGCGAACAACGCTCGCGCGACTGACGCGCCGCGGCCGGTGAAGCTCGACGATCTACCGGTCGAGCGCGCGAAGAAAAAATAGCTCGCCGCTCACTCGAGCAGCTTGGGCTCGGCGGCTTCGAGCGTGAAGCCGTGTTGCTTCATGCTCGGCTCGATCTGCGCGCGATCGCCGACCAGCACGATCAAGAGGTGCGCCGGATCGAGGCGCGCGGCTTCTCGTGCGACCTGTGCCGTCGGCACTTGGGCGACGAGATCGGGATATTTCGCGTAGTAGTCGGGCGGCAATTGTTCGGCGATCTCGGTGCGCATGCTATCGGCGATTTGACTCGTGTGCTCGAGGCGCGCGCCGAGCGAGTGCATCAAATCCGTGCGCGCGCGGGCGGCTTCTTGAGCTTGAATCGGCGCGCCGCGCGACGGATCGCGCGCGCGCTCGAGTTCGTTCAAAATTTCGGTCAGCGAGTCCGCCGTGGTTTCGGTCTTCACGTCGGTCGCGACGAAGAACGCGCCCCACGAGCGCGTGGCGATGGCCTGTCCGTGCACGCCGTAGGTGAAGGCGTGTTTTTCCCTCAGGTTCAGGTTCAAGCGCGAGGTGAATAGGCCGCCGAGCAGCGTGCCCATGATTTCGCGCGCTTCGAAGCCTGGCTCGGAGCGCTTGGGAAACGGCTGCACCGCGAAGATCGAGGTTTGCACCGAGTCCTTGCGATCGACGATCAGGATTCGAAGCTGGTTCGGTTTCTGTTCCGAGACGGCCGTGCTCGGCGGCGGGAGACTCGGGCCCGTCGCGCGTCCGAACAAGCGCTCGACGTCGGGCTCGAGCGCGGCGAGCGTCAGATCGCCGACTGCGATCACGGCCAAGTTCGCGGGCACGTAGGCCTGCTTGTGAAAAGCGACCAGGTCCTCGGATTTGAGCTTTTCGACGTCTGGGATGCTGCCCGAGACTGGCGCGCCCGCGCTCGCGCCGAGCAGCGTGCGCAGCGCGACCAGTGAGGCCAAGCGCGGCGGTTCTTGGCGCTCCGCGCGCAAGCCGTCGAGCCACTCGTTTTTGACGCGCTCGAAGTCTTTGGCGCGGAACGCGGGCGTGAACGTCACTTCGGCGAGCAGCTCGAGCCCGCGCGTCACGTCACCCGTCAGGGTTGCGATCGAGACGTGGGATTCGTCGCGGCCCGCGTCGGCTTCGAGCGTCGAGCCGAGCGATTCACTGGCTTCGGCGAGCGCGAGGCTCGAGCGTTTTTGGGTGCCTTCGGTCAGCATCCGCGCGGTGAGTGCGGCGAGCCCGCTCTTGCCCGGCGGCAGCGAAGCCGCGCCCTCGCGCACGACCACGCTCAGCGTCGCGACCGCCGAGTGCTTCGGCACGACGTACAGCGTGACGCCGTTTTTTAGCAATTTTACCGCTGGCGCCGGGAACAACACGGGCGCGGGCGTGCCGGTCGCGGGCGGCGTATTGCGGAACGCTTCGGGATCGACGGGCGCGGGCGGCGGCAGCGCGGACGCGGTCGGTGCGGGCGGCGGCAGCGCGGCGTGCGGGGCTGGCGGCGAACCGCACGCCGTCTCCGCGATGCCGAGCGCGAGCAAGGCACCCCAACCAAAAAAAATGAACCGCGCGCGCATCACGGTGCACCGGCCCCGTTTTGCCGAGCTGCTTCGGCTTCGGTGACGACCACGACTCGGGCTTCCGGTTTCAATTGCTCCTTCACGACGCGCGCGACGTCCGCCGCGCTCACTTGTTCGATTTGCGTGAGCCAGACCGGCAAATATCCGGGATCGTTTTTGTAGTGATCGAAACGCTGCAAAAAGCCGGCGCGGCCGGTGTCGCCGCCGGGGCCGTTGAGCAGCTCGAGGTTCGAGAGCATGTCGACCAAAATGCGGCGTTTGGCGCGCGCGAGCTCGGCTTGCGTCGGTCCGTCTTTGCCGAGCGCGGCGAGCACCGCGTCGAGCTCGTGTTCGACCGCAGGTTCGCCTTTGCCGGTCGCGACCGTCGCGCTGAGCGTCGAAATGCCGGCGAGTTGATTCGACTCGAGGCTCGCGCTCACGTCGGCTGCGAGCTTGGTTTCGACCACGAGCCGTTGATAGAGCCGTGTTGCTTTGCCGCCGCCGAGCACGGCCATCGTGACTTCGATCACCGGATCGTCCGGCGTGAACGCGGGCGGAGTGCGATAGCCGTAGGAGACTTGCGCGAGACTCACCGGCTCTTTGATCGTCAAGCGCTCGGCTTGGGTGAGCGGCGCGTAGGGGATCAATTTTTGCGCCGGGCGCGTGCGATCTACGAGCGTCGCGAAGTAGCGCGTGACGAAGGCTTTGGCTTGCGCGGGATCGATGTCCCCGGCGATGCACAGCGTGGCGTTGCTCGGCGCGTAATATTCGCGGAAAAACTCTTTGACGTCTTCGAGCGACGCGGCCGACAGATCGATCATCGAGCCGATCACTGCGCCGTGATACGGGTGGCCTTCGGGGAAAAGCGCGTTCAACAGCGCGAGCGAGCTCGGCCCGTACGGCGCATTTTCGTAGCTTTGGCGGCGTTCATTTTTGACGACGTCGCGCTGCACGTCGAGCCGCTCTTGCGTCAGCGTGTCGATCATGAAGCCCATGCGATCGCTCTCGAGCCAAAGTAGCGTCTCGAGGTTTTCGCGCGGCGCGGTCTCGAAGTAGTTGGTGCGATCCCAGCTCGTCGTGCCGTTGCTGTTGGTCGCGCCGATCGACTCCAAGATGCGATCGAACTCGTGCCCGACGTGCTTCGACCCTTCGAACATCAGGTGCTCGAACAAATGCGCAAAGCCCGAACGATGCGCTGGCTCGTTCGCCGGCCCGACGTGGTACCAAACGTTGACCGCGACGAGCGGCAAGCTCTTGTCCGTGTGCAAGATCACGGTCAGGCCGTTCGCGAGCTTGTATTTCTCGAACGGAATCGTCGCCGCGCGCAGATCGAATTCGGGTTTCGCGGCGTGCGCACTCGGCGGCGCGTTCGACGCAGGCGCGGCGACCGCGCCGCTCCCGGCAAACAAACACAAACTCAAGGCCGCGACGGTTCGCGCTCTTCGCATGGTCGAAACTTAGAACATCTCGAGTGGCATTGAACGGCCATGCGGCCGCACTTGCTGAACGCGTCGAGCGCGTGATAGCGAAAAAGATCGAAGGAGCGCGCGGGCCAGTTTCTGCGCGCGTTTCGTAACCGGCAACGGAGAGCTCATGTCGCAGCAAGGACCCGGTGGATACGGTGGCGGTGGACCTTACGGACCGCCCGGTGGCGGCGGTTACGGCGGCGGTGCGCCTCCCGGTGGCGGTTATCCACCTGGCGGTGCGCCTCCCGGTGGCGGCTATCCACCCGGTGGTGCGCCTCCCGGTTACGGCGGCCCGCCCGCGGGTGCGCCACCCGGAGCGCCACCCGGTTACGGCCCGCAACCTGGCTACGGCGGTTACCCGCAAGGCCCGGCTCCCGGCGGACCCGCGGCAGCGCCCGCAAAAAAGAGCAACGCGCTCTTGTTCGTCGGTT
The DNA here is from genome assembly GCA_036268695.1 of Polyangiaceae bacterium. Lineage (GTDB taxonomy): Bacteria > Myxococcota_A > Polyangia > Polyangiales > Polyangiaceae > PMG-095. Next base: position 10,559 of record DATATR010000250.1, read on the forward strand.
TGGGTTGTGGCGCGCTGGTCTTGTTGAGCATCGGTGGCGGCGTCGCGTTCTACCTTTACGCAAAGAGCAAGGTGGACGCTGTCGAAAGCGCGATCACGACTGCCGGCGGCGGCGCCGGCGCGCTCGGATCGCCCGCGCCTGCGAACGCGTCGGCGATTTGCGCGAAGGCGATCGCGTGCTGCAAAGTCGTGGCGAACAAAGCCGCCTCGGGCAATCCCGCGCTGGTCGCGCAGGGCTGCAATAGCTTTGCGATGCTCGCAGACGCGCAGTGCGAGCAGCAATACAAGTCGATGAAGACTTCCGCCGCCGCGATTGGCACGAGCTGCGAGTGAGCCCGAAATTCTACAGCGCCATCGGCGAACGCCGCGGTTAGAAAGGGCGTTTTCCCGCCGAATCCGCGATTTGCCGCGATCCCGCCGTGGAACGCGCGCGCGAGATGCGCTACCTCGGCCTGCGCGGGCCGCGTTCGCAGCTCGAACTCCGAACCGTTTCATTTTTCATGCGTCTCGCGATCTGCGTCGCCACTGGCTACGAACAAAACTCGAGCTTACCGAAGCTGCCCGGAACGGAGCTCGACCTCGAGATCGTGAGCCAACGCTTGGCTCAGCCGGATGCAGGCTTCATCGTGCACGCGTTTCCCGCGCAGCGCCGTTTGGCGGAGGGCATCGAGCAGCTGATCGAGTCGCTCGGGCAACCGCTCGAGTCATTGCTATTTTATTTTTCTGGGTATGCCTTGCTCGACGCAGAGCGCGGACCTGCGCTCCTGCTCGACGGTGAACGCATCGGTACTTTGTCGCTCAAGCGGCTCCGCAAAATCGTGCAGCAGTACGCGTCCGAAGCGCTCGTCGTGCTCGAGCTGATTTCGCCGCCCGAGTCGCGCCAAACCTCGGAAGACTTGGTCAGCGAGGTGAGCTCGGCCCTGATTGGTTTTGGTTCTGGCGCGAGTGTGCTCGCCGCGGCTCGGCCCGCGCACGAGGCGAGCGGCGCTTCGCCGTTCAGCAACTTGCTGCGCATGGTGCTCGATTGGCACGATCCGTCGTACACGCTGTCCGCGAGCGCGCTCTGGGCCGGCATGCAAGCCGAGACCGCGCTGTTCGACGAGATCGCGGCCGCCGCGTTCACGCTGGGTCCGAGCGATCCCGTGCTGATCCACGCGCGCGCCGCCGAGACACTCGGTCGCCCGAGCGGCGCGGGCGACGCCGCGGGTGCCGCGGACGCGGCCGTGTTTCCATTCGAGGCGCCGACGCTGCAAAGCTTCGAAGCCGCGGGTGACGCGCTGGTCGAGCGCGGCGAACAGCTCGCGGCGCTCGATCAATATGAAGGGGCTCGCGCGCAGCTCGCGGAGGAGCCCGGCGCCGACCACGTGCGATTGTACGAAAAAATCGCCACCGTGCTGCGCAAAGTCGAGCGCTTGGAAGACGCGCGCGCCTATTGCGAAGCGGCGCTCGCGATCGATCCCGACGCGCCGGCCGCGCTCGACGGCGTGACCGACTTGAGCCTCGAGCTCGGCGATGTCGAGCGCGCCCGCGCTTGGCTCGAGCGCTGGACCGCGGTCGATCCGAAGGCACTGATCGCGCTCGAACGGTTGCTCGGCTTACAGCTCGCAGCGGGCGAACACGAAGCCGCGCTCGAGACGCGCCGGCGCATCGCGCATGCCTCGACGGATCCGAACCGCGCGGCGGAGCAGCTCTACGCGGCGGCATTGTCCGCCGAAGAAGCGCTGCGCGACCAAAAGCGGGCACTCGATCTGTACGAAGAAGCGCTGTCCTTCAACCCGAACGCGACCGAAGTGCTCGAGCGCGCCGAGAGACTGCTCGAGCAGCGCCGCGAATACGAGCGCTTGGCCGCGATCTACGAATTTTCGCTGGAGCGCGCGACGAGCCACGAGCTCGCGCAGGCGCTCGCGCGCCGGCTCGGCGATTTGTGCCGACAGCGGCTCTCGGATTCGGGCCGCGCGGCGCGCGCGCTGGCGCGTTCGTCCGAGCTCGATCCCGGCAATCATTCGTTGTTCGCCGAGCTTTCGCGGCTGTTCAGCGCGCAGGGCGACTATGCGCGCGCCGCCGAGCAAGCGCGGCGCGCGCTCGCTGCCGAGCCGAAGGCCGAATACCTGCGGCTCGCATTGCGCGCGTTCGAGAAAACGGGCGAAGCGGACGCGGCGTGGAACGCCGCGAACGCGCTCGAGTGGCTCGGCGAGGCGGACATCAACGAGTCACTGGTGGCGAGCCAACATAAACCCGAAGGGTTATTGATGGCGCGCTCGAACCTCGCCGACGGCGATTGGTCCGAAGCGCACCTGTCGGGCGACATCGACCCGACGCTGGTCGAGTTGATTTGGGCGCTGCGCGACGCGATCGTCGAGATCGGTGTGGCGGCGGCGAAAAAGCAGCGCGATTTGCCGGAGCTCGATCCCGCGCAAGCCCAAGATCCGGCCAAGAGCACGACCACGCTGGCGAAGACCTTGCTTTGGACTTCGCGCTTGCTGGCCGTGCAAACTCCAGAGCTTTACGTGGTGCCGGAAGTGCGCGGTGAGTTGCTCGGCCACCCAGAGAAGAATCCGATTTCGGTCGCGAGCCGCTCGGTCGGTAGCGGGCTCAGTTTGCCGGAGCTCGCTTTTTTGTGGGGCCGGCACTTGGTGCAGTTTCGCCGTGAGCACGAGCTGTCGCTATTCGTGCCAGACGCGGACGATCAGGTGGCGTTCTTGAGTGCGGCGCTCGCGGTCGGCGGTTCGCCGGAGCATGAGCCGCGCTCGCTCGACGGCAACGCGAAGCGCTTCGCCGCCGGTTTGAAGAAGCACCTGCGCGGACCGAAGGTCGAGCATGTGAAGGACATCGTGCGGCGGCAAGCAAAGGTCGACCCGGTCGTGCGCATGCGCGCGTATCGCAAACGCGCGGAGCGCGCGGCGCTGCGCGCCGGACTGCTTGCCTGCGGTGATATCGAGATTGCGGCGCGGCTCAGCGAGCGCTTTCCGAGCGGGCGCGAGTTTCGCGTGGAAGAACGCCGCGCCGAGTTGGTGTCGTTTTCGGTGAGCGCGTCTTATGCGCATTTGCGCCGGCGGCTGGGCGTCGCGGTGTCGGGCTAGGCAACCCCCAAAAAACAGCCAAGCAAAGGCGAAAAGCGGCGTTTGTACGGCGCTCGGCTTCGTCCTAAAAGAGTGGGGTCATGACTTCATTTCGCGCGACGACCGTCGAGGGCAAGCGGCTCGCTGATTACTCGGCGTTCAATTCGGTGTGGCGGCGTTTCGGTCCGTATTTGAGCGAGCGGCAGTGGGGCACCGTGCGCGAGGACTACAGCGAGTTCGGCACGGCCTGGACGTACTTCCCGCACGACCACGCGCGGAGCCGCGCGTATCGCTGGGGCGAAGACGGCATCGCCGGCTACAGCGACCACAAGCAGCGGATTTGTTTTTCGCTCGCGCTCTGGAACGAAAAAGATCCGATTTTGAAAGAGCGCTTGTTCGGACTGACGAACGAAGAGGGCAATCACGGCGAAGACGTGAAGGAGCAATATTACTACCTCGACGCGACGCCGACGCATTCGTATCTGAAGTTACTCTACAAGTATCCGCAGGCGGAATTTCCGTATCAGTGGCTGCTCGACGAGAACCGGAGGCGCGGGCGCGATCAAGCGGAATTCGAGCTGATCGACACGGGCGTGTTCAACGAGGGTCGATACTTCGACGTGTTCGTCGAGTACGCGAAGGCCGGGCCGAACGACACGTTGATTCGCATCACGGCGATCAATCGCGGCCCCGAAACAAAGACGCTGCATCTCTTGCCGCAGGTTTGGTTTCGCAACACCTGGTCGTGGAAACGAGGCGCGCCGCGGCCCGAACTTCGCGCGGAAGGGCCGCACACGGTGCTGCTCGAGCATCAGCAGTTAGGCCAATTTCGGCTTTATTGTCAGGGCGAACCGAGCCTACTTTTTTGTGAAAACGAAACCAACTTCAAGCGCATCTTCAATAGCGACGCGGGCTCGGCGCATCCGAAAGATTCATTCCACGAGTATCTGGTGCACGGCCGGCGCGATGCGGTTTCAGCCGAGCAGCGCGGCACGAAAGCGGCCGCGCACTATTCGGCTTCGCTCGCGCCCGGAGCGCGCATCGAGCTTGCGTTGCGCTTGTCTTTGGACGCGCACGAAGATCCGTTCGCCGAGTTCGAGCCCTGTTTCGCGGAACGCGTGCGCGAAGCGGACGAGTTTTACGCGGCTTTGCAGGATGAGATCGCGGACGAAGACGCGCGACGGATTCAACGTCAAGCGTTCGCCGGCATGATTTGGTCGAAGCAAACCTTTCACTACGACGTGCGTGAGTGGCTCGCGGGTGACGAGACGCAGCCGCCGCCGCCCGAACGACGTAAGCACGGCCGCAACGCCGAGTGGGATCATTTGACCAACGAGGACGTGATCTCGATGCCCGACAAATGGGAATACCCTTGGTATGCCTCGTGGGATCTCGCGTTTCATTGCATCTCGCTGTCCGTGATCGATCCGGAGTTTGCCAAGTCTCAACTCGTGTTGCTCACGCGCGAGTGGTACATGCACCCGAACGGGCAATTGCCCGCCTACGAATGGGCTTTCAGCGACGTGAATCCGCCGGTGCACGCCTGGGCGGCGTGGCGCGTGTTTCAAATCGATCGCAAATCGCGCGGCGGCGCTGGGGATTTGAAATTCCTCGAGCGCGTGTTCCACAAGCTGATGATCAACTTCACCTGGTGGGTGAACCGCAAGGATGCGGACGGGCGCAACGTGTTCCAAGGCGGATTTCTGGGGCTCGACAACGTCGGCGTGTTCGACCGCAGTAAGCCGTTGCCGACCGGCGGCTACATCGATCAATCGGACGGCACCGCCTGGATGGCGATGTACAGCTTGAACCTGATGCGCATCGCGCTCGAGCTCGCGCTCGCGGACGACGCCTACGAGGACATCGCCAGCAAATTCTTCGAACACTTCTTGCACATCGCCGAAGCGATGATGGCCACGAGCAGCGACGTTTGCCTGTGGGACGAGGGCGACGAATTTTACTACGATAAATTGCACGTGCCGGGTGAGCGCCCGCTGCCCCTGCGCATTCGCTCGCTCGTGGGCTTGATGCCGCTCTTCGCGGTCGAAGTCTTGCAATCGGAAATCATGGATAAGCTCAAGGGCTTCACCGGGCGCTTGAATTGGTTCCTCGATTATCGGCCGGATTTGGCCAAGCTCGTGTCGCGCTGGACGGAAACTGCGACGAGCGAACGCCACCTGCTCTCGCTGCTCCGCGGGCACCGCATGAAGCGGCTCTTGAGTCGCATGCTGGACGAGAACGAGTTTTTATCGGACTTCGGCGTGCGCAGCCTGTCGCGCTACCACCGCGAACATCCGTTCGAGCTCGAAACCAAGGGTGAGCATTTCAGTGTGCACTACTCACCGGGTGAATCCGAATCCGGATTGTTTGGGGGGAACTCGAATTGGCGCGGTCCGATTTGGTTTCCGGCTAATTTCTTGATCATCGAATCCCTGCAGCGTTTTCATCACTATTACGGCGACGACTTCAAGCTGGAATGCCCGACGGGCTCCGGCCATTACTTCACGCTCGACGAAATCGCGACGCAACTCGCCGAGCGCTTGACGCGCTTGTTCGCGCGTGACGGCAGCGGCAAGCGCCCGATTTACGGCGAGTGCGCGCTATTGCAAAACGATCCGCACTTTCGCGACTACCTGCACTTCTACGAATATTTTCACGGTGACAGCGGACGCGGCCTCGGCGCATCCCACCAAACCGGCTGGACCGGCTTGATCGCCAAGCTGTTGATGCCACGGCATCATTATCAAAGCTGATGCCACGCCATCAAAGTTAGGGTGACGTGCGCTTCAGCGCGCCACCACGATCGTGAACACTGGCAGCACGAAGAGCAAAAATATGCCGGTGCTCACCAGGAACATCGAGCTCGTCAGATCCGTATCGAGCTCGAAAAATACGGCCAGCAAATTCGCGAGCAATGCGCTCGGTACGAGGCCGTAAAGCACGAGGATCGCCGTATCGAGCGCCCGCAGCCCGACGGCCCGCGCAAGCCCAAAATAAAATAACGGATAGAACGTGGTGCGGTAAAAGAGCGAGAGCAAGTTCTCCCGCCAATAACGCCGCAAATGCAGCCCGCCGAAGAGCAACCCAATGGCGATGCTGGACGAAGTCGTGCCCACATAAATGAGTACGCGCGTGAGTGGGCTCACCAGTAACGGCCGCGGCACGTGGCCGGCGTTGAGCCCGAGCCCGAGCGCGATCGCCAAAAGCGGCACCCAAACCCGCGGATCACGGGCGTTCTCGAGCAGCAGTGCGGGCAGGGGTTTTCGCCCCGTGCGCGAGCCGAATACGCGCGCGATCGGGAAGCAGCACAAAAGAAAAAAAGGTGTGTACAGCATTTGTGCGTACGTCGCCTGCGCGAGCCCGGCTTCACCGAACAACGCGAGCGCGACGAAGCCGAGCAACGTGAAGCCGTTGTTGCTCATGCTCATGCTCAAGATGAAGGCTCCACGCTTCGGCGATTCGTCTGCCCAGTTGCGGCTCACGAGCCACGCGAGCACGACCGTGATCAGCCAGCCGCTCAGCGCCAGGATCGGCAGGTAGCCGGCTTCGGCGCGCATGCGCGCGATCCACAGCGCGCAGACGGTGACCGCGGTTTGGCAGCCGTAAAACGAGAAGTTGAAGAAGTGTCGCGCCGCGCGTTTCGGCACGCCGCAGCGTCCAAAAGTCACGCCGACCGTGATCGGGATCAAGATCCAGAGCGCGATCTTGAGCTCTTCGAAAATCCAGCCGTGCATTCGGAGCGCGCCTTTTAGCACCGCTTTCGCGCGATCCGCGAGTAGGCTCGCGCTCGTGGCTCGCGTCGACCGCCGGGTTTGGCTCTTCGCCGCGCTCGGCGCGCTGCTCCTCGGCTACGAGCTCGCGCCGCGCGACGAGCGCCAGGTGCTCGGTCTGCTTCAGGGGCTGTGCGAAAAAGCCAATGAAACGCGCGACGACGCGACGCTCGCGGAGCTAGAAAAGGCCCTGCGCGCCACCACATTGCCGAATGTACTCGTGCGCGCGCCGGATCTCGCGGACGGCCCACAGCGGCTCGATGATCTGCTCGCCTGGTCGCCACGGCTCTTGTCGCTGCCGCTCGCGTTCTCGCTCGTCGACAGCGAAGTGCAGGTCGAGGGTTCGATCGCGCGCGTGCGCGCCAACCTACTCGTCTCCGAGCGAGGCTCGAGCGAGCAGCACCGCGATCTGCACGCGACCGAAGTCAATCTGCATCGATCCGCTGGCAGCTGGCGGATCGAGTCGATCTTCGTCGACCGGGTGCGGCCCGAAAATCCCGAGGCTCGACCTTAAAATCTTCAGCCCGCGGGCGAGCGCAAGTGCCAAGCTTTCGGCTGCAGAAACGCTTCGATCCCGTAAGTCGAGAGCGTCGAGCCGATGCCCGAATGTTTGCGACCTGACCAGGGCAAGCGCGGGCTCACGCGATCGCAGCAGTTCCAATAGGCCGAGCCCGCGTCCACTTGCTCGAGCAAGCGCTCGGCGCGCGCGCGATCGCGGGTGTAGACCGCGGCGGTGAGGCCATATTCGGTGTCGCTCATCAACTCGAGGCCTTGTTCGTCCGAGCCGACTTTCATGAGCCCGATGATCGGTCCGAAGCTCTCTTCGCGCATCAAACGCATTTGGTGATTCGCATTGCTGAACACGGTTGGCTCGAAGAAGAAGCCCGCGCGGTCCGCGCGCTTGCCGCCGAGCTCGAGCTTGCCGCCGCGGGACAGCGCGTCGTCGGTGTGCGCTTGCAGGAGCTCGAGCGCGGGCTGCCGGCGCGCGAGCGCGCCGATGTACGTCTCCTTCTGGCGCGGATCGCCGAGCACGAAGCCGCGTACTTCGGCCACGAAGTGGGCCAGAAATTCGTCCCAAATTTTTTCGTGCACGTAGATGCGCTCGACCGCGCAGCAACTTTGCCCGGTGTTGTAGAACGCGCCGTCCGCGACGCCCGCGGCCACGCTCTTCACGTCGACGTCGTCGGTCACGTAGACGGGATCCTTGCCGCCGAGCTCGAGTTGCATTTTGATCATGCGCGGCGCGACGCGCTCGGCGATCGCTTTGCCGGTCGCGTAGGAACCGGTGAAGAAAATCCCGGAAATCCCAGCGTCGAGCAGCGCGGAGCCGATGGCCGGGCCGCCGACGAGCGGCGCGAATACGGCTTCGGGCACGCCGGCTTCGTGCAAGAGCTTCGCGATCGAAAGGCCAGTCAGCGTCGAAAATTCGCTCGGCTTGTACAGCACCGAGTTGCCGGTGAGCAGCGCCGGCACGAACACGTTGCTGCCGACGAAGTACGGATAATTCCAAGCCGAAATGTTCGCCACCACGCCGAGCGGCTCGTGGCTGATGCGCTCCTCCAAGTCATCGGCCTTTTGCACGATCTCGGGCTCGAACTCGGTCGCGACACGATCCAGAAAAAAATCGAGCCGCGCGATCAAACCCGAGAGCTCGTTGCGCGCTTGGCTGATGGGTTTGCCTACTTCGGAAGTGAGCGTCAAAGCGAGCGCCCCGGAGCGCGCGACCACGAGGTTCCGGAAACGCTTCATGATCGCGATGCGCTCGCTGAGTGGGCGCTTGGCCCACTCGCGTTGCGCGACGCGGCTCGCGCTTGCCTTTTGTCGCACGCTGCTTTCGGTGTCTTCGGCTATTTCGTCGAGCGTCTGCTCCGTCGCGGGGTCGATGATGCGCATGGCGCGCACGATAGCACCGCCATGTACGGGAGCTGCGCGGCCGAGCTAGCGCGCGTTCGGCTCGGCAGCGCGTGCGGCTGCGGCCAGCAGGATCAGTGCAATCCAGCTGAAATTGGCCAGCAAAAGGTGCGTGATCTGCATGTATCCTGGCGCTGAGAGCCAGACGTTGAGCGCGCCAGCGAGCACTTGCATCGCGACACAGCCAGCCAAAATCAGGCTGAAGCGCTTCACGTCGCGGCTCGTGCGGTAGCCAGGCAAGACCATCGCCACGTAGGCGACGAACGCGGCCACTGCCAGCGCGAGGAGCGGATGGATGCCACGCATCCGTTGCAAGAGGTGCGCGCTCGCGCCTTGATCTTCCAGTAAGCGCGCGGCGAGCCCGTCTCCGTGCACCGGATAGACCGTGTCGCCGAGCGCGGTCACGGCGCCCGTCGCGGACACGACGAGCACGGCGAGCCCGGCCAAAATCAAGAGCGCGCGCGCGCCGTTGGGCAACGGCAGCGTCGCGCTCGAGCTCTGGCTCGCAAAATAGGCGCACCACGCGAGCGCCGCCGTCAGCAGCGCCGTGCTCGACAAATGCAGCGGCAGAACCAGGGCGCGCCCGATCGACGCGTCGTTTTCGACCAAGTGAAACTTGACCAACATCGCGCCGATCAAGGCCTCGACGATGATCATCACGCCCGCCAGCACCGCGGCGGATCGCACTGCGTGCCGCTCTGGGTAAAGTCGAAAGCCGAACACCAACAAACCCAAAATCGCGACGACACTGATGCCCGAAGTCGCGCGATGCGTGTATTCGATCGCCGTCTTGAGCGTGCGCGGGACTTGCAGCAGCTCACCGTTGCAGCTCGGCCAGTGTTGCCCGCAACCGGCGCCCGAACCCGTGATCCGCACGACTGCACCGAACAGGATCACCAGCAGGGTGTAACCGAGCAGAGCCCATGCGTAGCGCGTGAAGCGCTCGCGCGGCTCGCTCGTCGTGCTGGTCGGCAACGTGCCCACGGCTTGGCTATCCATGCGCGGGCTGGTCGTGCCATGGCCCCGAGCAACCGTCGAGCACGCGGGCGCGCGCCGCGCAAAACTGAAAGCGCTTGCAGACGCGCGCGGAATAGATTAACTTTGTTAAGTAAATGGAGCGCGCGCCGCGACCTTGCATTTCGCGCTTGAAATTAGGTTTCGTACGGAGGGACTCCGCGTCATGAGCGATTCGCGATCCAGTTTTTTCGCCGGCATTCAAGCGATCCAGTTCGAAGGTCCTGCGAGCGAGAATCCGCTCGCGTTTCGTTATTACGACAAGAACCGCGTCGTCTGCGGCAAGCGCATGGAGGAACAGCTGCGTTGCGCCGTCTGCTACTGGCATAGCTTCGCTTGGCCGGGCTCGGACGTGTTCGGCGCGGGCACATTCGACCGGCCTTGGTTCAAGGTCGCGAACCCGCTCGAAGCCGCCGAGCTGAAGCTGCGCGCGGCGTTCGAGTTTTTCGAGAAGCTCGGCGCGCCGTTCTTCACCTTTCACGATCGCGATATGGCGCCCGAGGGCGCCACGCTGAAGGAGAGCCACGCAAACCTCGATCGCTTGGCCGCGAGCGCTCAGAAAGAAATGGAGCGCACGGGCGTGAAGTTACTTTGGGGCACGGCCAACCTGTTCAGCCATCCGCGTTACATGAGCGGCGCTGCAACGAACCCCGATCCGGAAGTGTTCGCCTACGCCGCGGCGCAGGTGAAGAAGATCTTCGAGCTCACTCATGAGCTCAAGGGCGAAAACTACGTGCTTTGGGGTGGACGCGAAGGTTATGAAACCTTGCTCAACACGGACATGAAGCGCGAGGCCGATCAGCTCGGGCGCTTTTTGACCTTGGTCGCCGAGCACAAGCAGAAAATCGGCTTCAAGGGCCTGCTTTTGTTGGAGCCCAAGCCGAAAGAGCCGACCAAGCATCAATATGATTTCGACACCGCGACGGTGTACGCGTTCTTGCAGCGCTACGGGCTCGAGCGAGAGTATCGCGTGAACATCGAGGCGAACCACGCGATCTTGAGCGGGCACTCGTTCCAGCACGAAGTAGCGTACGCGCTCGCCAACGGCGTGTTCGGCAGCATCGACATGAACCGCGGCGACCCGTTGCTCGGCTGGGACACCGATCAATTCCCGAATGACATCTCCGAGATCGCGCTCGTGATGTACACGATCTTGCGCGCTGGCGGTTTCAGCTCCGGCGGCATGAACTTCGACGCCAAGTTGCGCCGTCAGAGCATCGACCCCGAGGATCTGTTCCACGCGCATGTTGCTGGGATGGACACGCTGGCCCGCGCGCTCCTGGTCGCCGAGCGCATGTTGAACGACAATAAGCTCGCGAACGTGATCGATCAGCGCTACGCCGGCTGGAAACGAGAGCTCGGCGAACGCATCCTCGGCGGTAAATTGAGCCTCGCCGATCTATCCGAGCACGTGCTCGCGCAAGGACTCGATCCGAAGCCACGCTCGGGCCGGCAAGAGGCGCTCGAAAATCTGGTCAATCAGTACTTGTAGTCGGTCGCGCTCGGCATGCCGCCCGCGCGCGATGCGACGTGGGCGGCGTAGCGATTGGCGCGCTCGAGGCAGACGTCGAGCGGCGATTTTCGGCACAACTCGAGCGAGAGCGCGGCGCTGAACGCGTCGCCCGCGCCGACTGGATCGCCGTTCGTCGAGCTCAAGGGAAAGCCCGGGTGTTCGAGCTGCTCGCGCTTCGTGCTGAGCGCCGCGCCGCGCGCGCCGCGCGTGACGGCGACGAGCTCGATGCCGCGCTCTTCGAGCAACCAGCGTGTGACGTCTTTTTGCCCGAACGAGCGAGACAGCGTCGCGACTTCGTTTTCGTTCAGCTTGACTGCGCTCGCCAACGAAAGCGCGCGTTCGACGATTTTTGGCGTGGCGAACGGCTCGCGTACGTTCAGATCGCACAGGCGAAGCGCGGTTTTTGGCGCGCGCGACAGCGCATGCTCGATCGCGTCGAAGCCGAGTGGACTTCGTTGCGCGAGCGTGCCGAAACAAATGACATTGGCTTGGTCGAAGATTTCGTCGAGTTCGGGTTGCCAGGCGATGCGATCCCACGCGACACTCGTCGCGATCCGATAGCGCGGCTCGCCGTCGACGAGCTCGACGTTGACGGTGCCCGTTGGCGCCGCGTCGTCAATTTGAATCGCGCGCACGTCCACGCCGCGCGCGCTGAGCTCGCTCCGCGCGCGCAGGCCGAGCTCGTCCTTCCCGACGCGGCTCACGAGCAGCGCTTCGGCTCCGAGGCAGTGCGCGTGGTAGGCGGCGTTCGCCGCGGCACCGCCGAGCCGCGGTCGGTCCGGGAAAAGGTCCCACAAGAGCTCGCCCCAAGCGATGAAGCGTGGCGCGTGCGGCTCGGTCGTCATGCGGCTTCCACGCTAGCTTTTGCTAGCGCCGGGCGCGAGCGCTGGAAAATTCGGTGCCGCGCTCGGTTCCGCCCGATCCGGGTCGACGAGCCGTGCGGATCGAGGTAGGTGCGGCTTCGTGGATCAGTACGACATCGTCGCGGTTTTCTTGGGCGTGTGGTTCACGCTGCGAAAGCTCGACACGCAAGCGCGCGAAGCGTCACAACAACCGAGTAGCGTCGCAAGCGAGGATTTCGAGCGCTGGCAGCGGCAAACGGTCGCGGCGTACACGCCGGGCATGAGCGCGTCGTTCTTCCGCGTGCTCTTTCATTTGGGGTACATGCGTTATGTCGCGCATCACCCGCTCGAGCCGCTGACTTTTGCGCGCATCGCGTTGCTCGTCGATGTGATCTGGCTGGTGTCGGTCGTGACGACGCTGTACCGCGCGCACGCGTCGCGCGAACTCGCGCGTAAGCTCGGCATCGTGATGCAAAAGATCGCGCCGACGCGCTGAGCGAGCGGCGCCACGCGTTTCCGCGCGATTTCGGCGTCGCCTTGGGCGCGGGAAGAGACTTTTCGCTGTCGGCGTAGGACAGTGGAGATGAAGGAGCGCTTTTTGGAGTCGCTGGCGATCTTGATTGCCGGCCTCTTTTCCGCCGAGCGAAACCGGCTCGAGCAGCTGCGCGAGGCGGTGCACGCAGGCGAGCCAGCGAAGCGCGTGCGCTCGGTCGTCCCCGCGAGTGACCACGACGCACAGGAGCACCCCCAAAACTAAAGCGACAACTCCGCCTCCCGGAACGAAAGCAAAGCCGATCGCGATCACTCACACGCTCTACGGAGCCGGCGGCAACGTCTGCCCCGGCGCCGGGCGTTCGCGCAGACACTTGTCGATTCTCTGTAGGATTTCGGCCGGGGCGCCTTTGGGCAAGCGCGGGCGACCGAGCACGTTGGTTCCTAGGCGATCCCAGGTCACGCCGCCGTCCGAACCGAAGCTCAGCCAGACGAACATCGCGCGGCCTTTGATGTTTGCGTCCGGCACGCCGCCGCCGCGGCCGTTGTTCCAGGCGCGTGAGTCCATGCTGTTGTTGCGGTTGTCGCCCATGACCCAGGTTTCGCCCGGTTTGACTTTGTACGGGCCTTGATGCGGTTCGCTGCCGCGATCCTCTTCGTATTGAGTGATGTAGGCGTAGCTGCCCAAAAACTCCATGTATAGCTCGCTGCGCTTCAACTGCGGATCAGTGCCTTCGTGATACTCGTACATGCCGATGCGGCAGTTCGGCACGCGCCAGCCGTTGAGCAGCGGGTGCCCGTTCTCGACCGTGAGCGTGTCGCCAGGCAGCGCGATCACGCGCTTGATGAAGTCTTGGCGTTCGTTGTTCGGGTTCGGGTCGGGATACTCGAACACCATCACGTCTCCGCGCGCTGGCGGCAAGCTGTTGAACAAGCGCAGATTCGTCCACGGGATCGCCGGACCGTAGGCGAGCTTGTTCACGAAGATGTGATCTTGAATTTGTAGTGTCGGCAGCATCGAACCGCTCGGGATCTTGAAGGCTTCGACCACGAACGAGCGGAGCAAGAGCGCCACGCCGACTGCGACTGCGATCGATTCGACGTACTCGCGGAATTCGCCTTTTTGCCATGGCCCCAAGCGATGCGCGACGAGCCGGCTCGCGCGCTCGTACGCCGCGCTGAATGGTCCGGGCTCGAACGGCTTCGCGGCCATCGCGTCGCGCAATTCCTCGAGCGCTTCGCGCAGCTCGTCGCGGGTCGAAGCGGGAAGCTCGCGCTCGATTCGCGCGCGGTTCTTGTTCAGGATGCGCTCGGCTTCGTCGAGTAATTGGCCGGCATGCTCGAAATCTTCGCGCATGTTCTTCGGGATGTCGTCGCGGTTCGAAGCGCCGGCGCCGCCGATGAACGGCAGCGAATGCCGGTAGCTGTACAAGATCATCTCGAAGACGGTGAAGAACAAGATGTACGCGGGGACTTGCTGATCGCGCACTTCCCACTGGAAGCGCTCGAACAACGTGACCGGCGTGAAATCTTGCGCCGGCTTCACCAGCCACACGACCAGCACGCACAAGACGAGTGGCACGACAACGAACCACAGCGGCCAGAACACGTAGCGAGAAAGTTTTTCTTTCACAGATGAAGGCTCGGCGCGAAAAGACTCGGTGGCTCGAATGGGCCCGGTTCTACCTGGGCGCCTGCCGTCGAGCAACCAGCGCGATCTTCCCGGTATTCCTGCGCCTCTGGGATTTGAGGCGTTTAGCACCAATGCCGAAGTGCGAACGCCTCGGCGCTCACGGCCGGTCACCGAGCAGCACGAGGTAGTCGACCTTGGCCGCCGCATCGTCGAGCGCGCGGGTATCGGGCGCGCTCTTGCCGAGCTCCGCGCTGTTGTCGATCACGATGTAGTAACGCCCAGGCTCGACGTTCACGAAGCGCTGCCAAAATGTGGGACCCTGCGCGGCGGTTTCGTCGAGCAACGCGGGAGTCGCGAGCTTCGCGCCGCCCGCCGCGTGCAAATATTGGTCGAGCATCGTGTCGCCGATCGGCTTCGGCACGACGAGAATGTCCGCGTTCGGCACGCCGTCCACCAGAGCGGTGAGATAGAGCGCTTGATTGTCGTCCTTCACTTCGAATGCGCCGACGTAATCTTGCTGTCCGACGTGCACTTCGGTGCGTTCGTCCGCGAGGATCTGTTTGGCGGTCTGCTTGACTTCGAACGGCTTGAACGGCGCTTCGCCGGAAGGCACGAGTCCAAGCGAGAAATCGGTGTTCCCCGACGAGCTTTGTCGGATCACGGTGAAGCCGCGGCGCAGCTGGCTCTCGACGACGTGCGCGCCGAGTTGATCCGCATTCACGCCGCTCAGCGCGAGTGTGCCTTGCGCCAGCGCGGACTCGAGCAGCGTGGTTTGAAATGCCGCGCCGTCAATCTGACGCGGCCGGAAATAGACGTACATCGCGCCGTTCGCGAGCTGAAAATCGGTCTCGTATTCGACGACCGCGCGCGAGGTGAAGCCGAGCCGCTTCGTCACGTTCGTCCAAGCGTAGCCTTTGCCCGTGTATTGAATGATGAACGACTTGTGCGCGTCGTCGTCGAGCACTTGCGATTCACACGAGTCGGCAAAGAATCGGCCGACCACCGGTTCGTCGTCGCCGAATTTGAGCGGCGCGCCGCCCTTCAGCATCTCCCCGCAGAAACTGTCGAGGCCGAATTTCAAAATGTCGAAGCGCAGGGATTTGTTGGCTGGGTCGTTCATCACGCCGGCGCCGAGCACGGTTGCCGCGCGCGAACCGAGCGAGTCGTTCGAGGTGCAGGCTGGCAGAGCAACGAAGGCGAGCAGAGTGAAGAGCCGAGCCGAGCGAAGACGAGCCATGCGCGGCGCAGCATAACATCCTTATTTCGGAGCTCGGTTGACAACGCCGGCGCGGGCCACGCTAGGCTCGGGAAATCATGAGCCACGTTGCGATCCTCGGTGCCGGAGCGTGGGGCACGGCGCTCGCGCGCGTGCTCGCCGAGCACGGCGAATCGCCGCAGCTCTGGACTTGGCAAGCCGAGCACGCAGAGGCGATGCAAAGCGCGCGCGAAAATCGGGAATTTTTGCCTGGCTTCGCCCTCGATTCGGCGATCGAGCCGAGCGCCGATCTCGGGCGCGTGTTGCACGGCGCGAACGCGGTGCTGCTCGTCGTCCCAACGGCCGGCTTTCGTGCCACGCTCGAGCAAGCACGCCCACTGGTTCCAACCGACGCGACGCTGATCATTGCCACGAAGGGCATCGAGCCGGGCTCTTTGATGTTGCTCAGCGAAGTGGTCGAAGCCGTGCTCGGCGAAGCTTCACGCGAGCGCGTAGTGGTGCTTTCGGGACCGAGCTTCGCCAAAGAAGTCGCGCTCGGTTTGCCCACGAGCGTGGTCGCGGCGAGCGTGTCGGAACCGCGCGCGCTGAGCGTGCAGCAACGTTTTTCGTCGGATCGCTTCCGTGTCTACGCGGGAGACGACCCGATCGGCGTCCAAGTCGGCGGCGCGCTCAAAAACGTGATCGCGATCGCGGCCGGCGCGTGTGATGGTTTGGGATTTGGTTACAACACGCGTGCGGCGTTGATCACGCGCGGGCTCGCCGAAGTCGCGCGCTTGGCGTTGGCCAAAGGCGGGCACGCGCTCACGCTTTCTGGCCTCGCCGGGCTCGGCGATCTGGTCCTGACTTGTACCGGCGAACTCAGCCGCAATCGCACCGTCGGCTACGAGCTCGGCCGCGGCAAAGGCCTAGCTGAAGCCTTGGGCGAGCTCGGACACGTGGCAGAAGGGGTGATTACGGCTGAAAGCGCGTATCACTTAGCGGCGCGCCTCGGCGTGGACCTGCCCATTTCGAGCGAAGTGTATCGAGTGCTATTCGAGGACAAACCGGTTTCGGAGGCCGTGCGCGCCGTGCTCTCGCGGCCGCTCAAGAGGGAATGATGACGCTTGCTTCTTGGTTTCGAGTGCGCGTGCGCGGATCGTTGCTTTCGGCATCGTGCGTCGTCTCGGCACTCGCACTCTGCGCGGCGCGGGCCGAAGCTCAGGTTCCCGCGCAACCCTATCCACAAGCAGCGCCGGCGCCGTATCCGCCCGGGCAGTACCGAGCTCAACCCGGCTATCCGACGTACCCGGCACAACCAACCTACCCAGGTCAAGCGGCGCCCTACGGTTATGCCGCGCCGTACCCCTACAGCGCCCCGGCTTCGAATCGAAGGAGTGCCACCGAGATCACCGTCCTTTACACGACGGCCGCGATTTACGGCGCAGGCCTCGGCATCTGGATCGACTCGGAAGCCAAGATCACCGATCCCGGGATTTTTCTGATCGGTCCGGCGGTGCTCGGCGTGGCCGCGCCGATCGGCGTTTATTTTCTGGATAACCCGGCCTTGCCGCGCGGCGTGCCGGCGGCAATCGCGAGCGGCATGGTGATCGGCGCGGGCGAAGGCATCGGCTTCGCGAGCCTACAATTCGTGACCACGAACTCGGCCGACGCGTGGGGCTTTCGCGGCCTCGCGCGCGCGACTGCGCTCGGTGCAACCCTCGGCGGCGCTGGCGGCTTCGCGCTCGGCTACCTGCAAGATCCGTCACCGAAGAGCAGCTTGTTCACGACCAGCGGCGTGTTCTGGGGCACGGCGATCGGCAGCATGTTCGGCTACGGCGCGTCGAGCGCGGGTGAGGGCTACAGCCGCGCGAACGACGCAGCCGCACGCGGCGGTTTGATCGGCTTCAACCTCGGACTCGCCGCCGCGGCCGGGCTTTCGACCGTGTACGTTCCGACCTATCGCGCGCTCTCGTACATGTGGGCGGGTGCGGGCATCGGCGCCGCGATCTCGCTGCCCGTGTATTTGGCTTACGCGGGCAACGACGGTCCGCCGGCAAAGCGCGGCTTGGTGTTCAGCGGCGTCTCGACCACGCTCGGCATCCTCGCTGGTGGCTTGATCGCCGGCACTCGGCCGGACAGCGCAGACTCCGGCCAAGGCTTGCATTTCGCGAATATCGATTACGTGCTCCCGGTCCCGACGTCGAACGGCGCGCTGCTCACGGTCGGCGGCCGCCTCGAGTGACCGCTTCAGAGCTGCTCGATTGACTCGAGGAGCTCGCAGGCGACGCTGCGCGCTACTTGGGACATGAACTGCTCTTTTTCGAGCTTCGACACCGTTTGACCCGCGGCTTGGGCACGCGAAATTTCGGCCGTGGCGCGCGTGCGAGCACGAACGCACGTGCAAAAGCCGAAACGGGCAGCGCTGCACGCGCCGTGTACGCGGGATAAACCCTCGACAACTATTGTTATTTGGGGGGTGGAGCACTACCCTTTTGCACATTCGATGGCGACGATTCGTTTCTTTCCGTCCGAAGGGGCGCCAGTAATCACGGCCCTGCACAAGCCGCTGTCGACGATCGGGCGCGCGCTCGGCAACGACATTCATCTGCCGGACACGAGCGTCGCCAGCCATCACGCGCAAATCGTGTTCAACGGCCGTGATTTTCAGCTCGAGGAAGTCGATCGCGAAGCCGAGATCCTGATCAACGGCAAAAAGAAGCGGCGCGCCCGGCTGACCCACGGAGATCGCATCACGCTCGGCCGCGCGCTGCTCGCGTTCAGCATGTTCACCGAGGTCACGGGCACAGCGCAAACCGAAGAACGCGAAGCGACCGACACCGGAGACATCGCGCGCTTGCAGCGGCTGCATTCGTTCAGCGAACGCTTGATGATGAGCCGCTCGGTGGACGAGCTGCTCGAAGCCTTGCTCGACGACATCATCGAGCTCACCGGTGCGGCGCGCGGCGTCGTGCTGCTCGTCGATCCATCCGAAGGCAAAGACAGCACGCCGCGTGTGCGCGTGTCACGCAACGTACAGCGCGAAGCGATTCAAGACGCATCGGGCGTGATCAGCGACAGCATCGTGCGCCAAGTGATCGAGACCAAGCGGCCCGTGATCGTCAGCGACGCGCTGACGGACACCACGTTCGGCAAGAGCGAGAGCGTGATTTCGCTCAAGCTCTCGAGCGTGATCTGCGCGCCGCTCGTGAGCCAAGGCGAGGTCATCGGCGCCCTTTACGTCGCGAACGACGAAGTGAAGCACCTGTTCGATCGCAGGCAGCTCGATTTGCTCACGATCTTCGCCGCGCAATCGTCCCTGATTTTACAGAACGCGATGCTGCTCAGCGCGCTTCGGGCGGACAAAGAGAAGCTCAGCGCGGATCTCTCGGACAAGCGCTTTGGCGAAATCATCGGCGCTTGCGCGTCGATGATGGAGGTTTATCGAAAGGTACAAAAAGTCGCTACGACCGATATCAGCGTCCTCATCACGGGTGAAACCGGCACGGGCAAGGAACTGATCGCGCGCGAGCTGCATCGCCGCAGTAACCGAGCGACCGGCCCGTTCGTGACCGTGAACTGCGGCGCGATCCCGGAGAACCTGATCGAGAGCGAGATGTTCGGGCACGTGAAGGGCGCTTTTACCGGCGCGATCGCCAGCCGTGCCGGCAAATTCCAACAAGCCGACGCCGGCAGCTTGTTCTTGGACGAGGTCGGCGAGCTACCACTCGGCATGCAAGTGAAGCTCCTGCGCGCACTACAAGAGCGCGTCGTGTTTCGCGTCGGCGACAATCGCCCGGAGAAGTGCGACATCCGCATCGTCGCGGCGACCAACCGGAACCTCGACGAGATGATCAAATCCGGCGAGTTCCGCGAAGACCTTTACTACCGCTTGAACGTCGTCAACTTGTGGCTGCCGCCACTGCGCGAGCGCGGTGACGATGTCTTCATCATCGCCAAAGCCTTGCTCAGCAAATTCGCCGACGAGCTCGGCAGCCCGGTGCGCGGGTTTTCGCCGCAAGCTCTGGCAGCGATCAAGAAATACCCTTGGCCGGGCAATATTCGTCAGCTCGAAAATCGGATCAAGAAGGCGCTCGTGCTCTGCGATCAAACGTTGCTCGGCCCGAACGATCTCGATCTCGGCACTGAGACTCAAAGTTCGATCGTCCCGCTCGAAAAGGCGAAGGAGGATTTTCAGCGCCAATACGTGCTCGAGGTGCTCGAGCGCAACAACGGCAATCGCACCCAGACTGCGCGCGACCTCGGCGTCGATCCGCGCACGATTTTCCGCTACCTCGAGCGCGAACAAAATCCAATTCCCAGTGGCGCGAGCGGCACGTCCGCCGCGCCGAGCTCACCCGGCAGCGGTCCCGCGACGGACACGGACTGAGCGTTTCGGGTCAGCGCCCAAAAGCTCAATGCACGCCGCCGACGAGCCAGGCGAAGGCCGGGACGAGCACTTCTTCGGGCGACGCGCCGCCGTGGCGCGCGCGTGTCGTGCCGGAGCCGCGTGGGGCGAGCGTGAAGCCGTGATCGCCGAACACGAACACGAGCGTGCGCGCGGGCAGGCGCTTCATGTACGCGCCGAGTGAGCGCGCCGTTTCGTCCGCGAGTTCGTCGAGGCGCGTGATTTCATCGCCGTCGGGTTCGGACATGCGTGACTCGACCACGTCGAGCTTGAGCAGCTCACGATAGCCGGCTTTGATTCTGCGAAGCGTCGTCGCCATGCGGCCGCGTGCGACCGGAACGTCGTTGTCGGCGTCGCCGCTGAAGTCGCGTAGTGCCTCCGCGCCGCGGCCGATCAGCTCGAGCTGCACTGCGGTGGTCGCCGGCAGCGCGGACCACAAAAGCAGCCGTTCCGTCAGCGCCGCACCCTGACCCAGCAACGCGCGCAGGCGCTGTTCGACCCGTAAACCCAGGTCGAAACGCAAGCCGTCGACCAGCACGAGCTGCACCGAACGCGCGCCATGCAGCCGACCCATGCGTTGCGCGAGCTCGGGCACGTCGAGCACCATCGTCGGGCGCTTGCCGCGTACGCGGAGCGCGTCGAACGCCTCCTTGTAACTTTGCTCGAAGCTCGCGGACCACGTGTCGAGCGTGCGCTTCGCTTCCGCGGTCGCGATGCCGCGCGCGTATGCGTCGCACAGCGGCACATAGCTCGTGACGAACATGCGCTCGACCGCGGCGAGCGGCTTCGGGCCGCGCGCGGCTTCGAGATCATGCAGCCAAGTGCGCCACTCGCCGGCCGCATCCGGAAACAGCGGCTCGTGGCTGAACGCGACGTCGCTCGCCTCTGCTGCGCTCGGCTGAGTGCGTGCGGGCTCATGGGCGCGCGCCGTGATTTCGGCCTCGGTCGGCGTCGCTTGGGTGTCGAGCTCACTCGCGAGCGGTTCGGCCTCGGCTTCGATCGTCGAGGCTTCGATCGCAATGCACGGACTCGGCGTGAGCGCGACCTCCGCTGTCTCCGGTTGACCGAGCGCGGCCACGAGCTCCGCGCTGAAATCGACTGAAATCGGCTCGCTCGCGCGGTTCTCGGGTTCGGGTTGCTCGGCGAGCGGCAGCTCGCTCGCGTCCGCTTCGAGGCTTTCGTCGTCGCAGCCTTCGAGCGAGGTCGCGGCTTCTTGTTGGGTTGGCTCTGCGCGATCGAGCTCGTCAAAGAGTGCGGCGATTGGCGGCGGGGCCGAGAGCTCCATCGCTTCCGAGCTCGCAGACACCTCGGGCGCGAGTGCGGGCGCCGGAGCTCGAGAGAACGTGCGCAGATCGAGCAACTCTTGCAGCGGCAGCGGGCGCCCGTACACACCCGCGTAACGATTGCGCGCGTCGATGTAAAAACGCACGGGGCGCTCGCGCGTCGCCGCGATCCACCAACGCAAAACCGCGCTGTCTTCGGCGTCGAGCGCGCCGGCGAGGTTCGCGATGCCTTCGAGCGTGGGCAGCGCGAGCGCGAGTCCGCGCAGTTCGATCAAGCGCGCGCGATAGAGCTGGTCGCTGAGCGCCGCGCCGAGATCGGTCGCTGCACCGACGCCGGGTGGACACGCGCCGCGTTGTTCGAGCGCGCCGTCGATCGCTTCGGAGATGAACAGAGCGAGCTCGCCGCGTTGTCCCGGTCCCGGCGGATTGAGGACCACCGAGAGGTAGCCATCTTCGTCCGCGGCGCGGAGCAACTCGCGCAGCACTTCGGGGCCGACGAGGCTGACCTCGCCGCTGCCAAAACCATCGACTTCCGCGGGAATCGCAGCAAAACTCATGGGCCCGAAGGTGGCGGATCCGACGCCCATCGGCCCAGTTTTCGGTAACTGTGCAGGCGCCACGTACAGCCGCCAGCTGTCAAGCCTCGGCCGGTGCGCCGAAACGGGCGTTTTGGCGGTCGCAAATCGCGCCTCGGCTCTGACGCTTAACGTTTGGAAATCGCGGCCAAATCCAAAGAAATCTGCGCTCTGAACCGTTGACAAAGATGAGCCCGTCCATAGGATGATTTGTGGCTCCCTCTGCAGGGCCCGGGAGGCTGTACTAACGAATCCCTTACAAGCATTCTGACCAGGGAAATGAGTTCGCGGCGGAGAGCTAGGCCCGGAAAACCTCACCGGGAAGCCGGAAGTCGCGAAAAAAAGAGTTTCCCACCTAGCTAAGCTAGGGGTTCGGAGTACTCATCACGCCTCGCGACCCAAGCGGTACGGAGCCTATGAATGGGTCGGCAAGAACTGCCGGCCCATTCGCCTTTTGTGGGCGCGCTTGCTTGCCGGCGAGAAGCGCGCGGAGCCGCGACTCGGCGCTTCCGTTGGCGAGCCGCGTAGATTACCGTGACGCGGCAATGAATGCTCGCCATAACCCTTCGGGGTCACTCAGGTTCGCATGCGTGCGGGCCTCGACGTTGTTACTCGGTGCCGGCTTGGTCTTGTTCGCCAGCAGCGCCGATGCCGCGCACATCAAAGGCCAGTTTCAGGGGTTTCGCTCGCTGCAGAACCCGGTTTGGGCCGAAGCCAAGGATCCCAAAAATCACGGCTACTCGTTCCGTGAGCCGGTGCCGACGGTGCGCGCCGAGTTCCGCCGCCCGTTCCCGCACATTCCCAAAGAGCTTTGCGTCGCGGCGATCGCGGCTGGCGCGCAGAAGCCGCAGAAGCCGATCTTGATTCGTCTGGGCGGCGGCCGCACCACGCCGGTCACGATCGTGGTCACGCCGGGCCAGCAGCTCACCTTTCAAAATACCGATCCGTTCAAGCACCGCATCTACGGCGTCGGCATCAAGAGTTTTCTCGCGAGCGACAGCGGGCCGGGCGCCACGCGGGATTGGACGGTGCCCGAAGCGGGCATGTTCGAGATTCGCGACGAAGCCGCGCCGAGCGTCCGCATGTGGATCGTCGCGGAGCCGAACGTCGCGGCCGTCGCGTACCCGTCGATGAAAGGCGAATTCTCACTCACCGTGCAGGAGCCGGGCGACTACACCTTGCAGACCTATTTCTCGGGCAAGAAGGTCGGCAACGCGGTGCCGGTCACCGTGACCGAGAAGGATCTCGAGCTCAAGCAACCGATCAAAGTCGACTCCGGTCCGGGCGCGGCCGCGGCGCCGGCGGCGAGCGAGGACAAGTCGAGCGACGACAAGGCCAAAGAAGGCGCGAAATAAGCGATGCTGCTCTCACGATTTTGGTACGTCCTCTTGGGGTTGTTCATCGGGCTGGCGGTGTTCGTGCTCTCGCTCGCGACCAGCATGTATAACCGCGCTGGCGCGCGCGCGATGGGCGAGGCGCTGTCTTCCGATTCACAGGTGGTGGGTTGGTACTTGCGCGACGATGCGCGTCAGCGTTCCGCCCGTTTGATCCAATTCGGCGTCGACCCGGACATCGCCAAATACCTGCAAAAGTCGAGCGACTCCGAAGCGAAGGTGCCGGAAGAAGCCAAAGACAAAGTGCTCGCCGCGCTGAAGAAGGTGAACGCGTCGATCCCCAAAGACGATCAGTTCGACGCCGTATTCGCGGTCGATCAAGGCGGACGCGTCGTGGCCTACCTCGGTTACGACCAGGCCAGCGGCATGAGCGACTTCGAGCTCGGCGGCTATCCCGTCGTGGCCGACGCGCTCCGCGGCTACGTCCGTGACGACACGTTGATCTTGGATCGCATCTATCGAGTGGTGGCGCGCCCGGTCGAGTACGACACGAGCTCTTTGCCGGCTGGCGCGATCATCGGCGCGCGGATCATGGATGATAGCTTCGCGCGCGAGCTTTCGTCGCGCACCGGCGCGGCGATCGCGTTTTACGCCAATGGCGAGCGCGTCTCTTCCGGCGCGCCCGAAGGCTTCGCCACCGGTCAGCTCGATCAAATCGTGGGCGACATGGCCTCGCTCGATCAAGACGAAGAGTACAAAGACAAGGGTCGCAGTAAGGTGCGCACGATTGGCGGCTTGCTCGGCGTGCAGTACTCGAAACTCCCGGGCGAAGCTTGGCAACTCGGCGGCGGATTCGCCGTCGCGCGCTTGCCCGTCTCGGTCGACGGCCCATTCGGCTTCTTCAAAACCGCGGACGACAAAGACAAGCACCAAGCCAATCTGCCGCTCGCGATCGCGATTGCGATCGCGGCCGCGGGGATTGGCATCGTGTTCTCGCTGCTCGAGCACACGCGCCCGATCAGCGTGTTCAAGAACGAAGCCATGCGGCTCGCCAAGGGCGAAACCGATCAACTGCAGCCGAGCCGCTTCCGCGGCGTGTTCCGCAAGATCGCCTCCGACTTGAACGACGGCATGGACGCCGTGCTGGCCAAAGGCGGCGGCCCGCGTCGTGGCCCCGCCGACATGAAGCAAGTCTTGGGGGACATCCCGGATCAGCCGCAAATGAGCGCGTTCAGCTTCCCGGGCGATCCTTCGAGCATGCCATCGCCGACCGCGCCGAACTCGTCGCCGCGCGTGCCGAGCGCGCCTTCGAACCCGAAATTGCCGAAGCCACCTGGCCGCGGCGCGCCCGGCGGAAACTTCGACATGACCATGCCCGAAGCGTCGATCGAGGATGGTTCCGGCCAACGCCGTTTGCCGTCGCCGCCCGGTCGACCTGGCGCGGCCGCCGAACTCGCCGGCTGGGGCAGCCCGCCGAACGAGCTCGCGGAATGGCACGCGGTGTTCAACGAGTTCGTCAGCCTGAAGCAACAGTGCGGCGAAAACACCGACGGCTTCACTTACGAAAAATTCGAACAAACCCTAAAAAAGAAGAACGACGAATTGCGCAATCGTCACGGCGCCAAACGCGTGAAGTTCAGCGTGTATGTCAAAGAGGGTAAGGCCGCGCTGAAGGCGAGCCCGATCATGGACTGAGGGGTTTCGCCGGTCCGATGTGGCGTCGCAGTTGGGCGATTTTTTTGCCCTGCGCTTGACGCGGCGTTTGGCCGCTCGCGCGACAAGAGACGCGACTGGCGCCTGTTCGGTCAGGTCTCGTGGGGTCCCGCCGCCATTCCAAAACCGTGATCAGCCCGGCGACTCAGCTGCGTTGTTTTATTCCCGTGCATCCGGCCCGGGCCCTTCGCGCGCGCTTAGGCGCGAGAGAGAAGAGAGGCGTGAGTTCGGGAAGCCGCAGCGCGACGCCGAAGGCTTTGCCGCAACGCGACGCGCTGCGTGACCATCAAAAAATCAAGAACTCGAATTGCGCGAAGCTCGTGTGGGCAGCGCGGGATTGGCTTTTGTTTTTTTGGTTTTAATGGTCACCGAAAGTGGGCACACGGCGGCAGAGCCTTCGGCGGCGCGGTGCGATGAGCTCGGTGCGGCGTTTCGAGTCGAGAAAAGCGCCGATTTCAGACGATCGCGCGAGGCATGCACGCCGCTTCGCACAAATGCTAGATCGCGTGCATGAGCGAACCGCGCTTGCACAAAGTAATCATCATTGGTTCTGGCCCGGCGGGGCTCACCGCGGCGATCTACGCGGCGCGCGCGAACTTGAAGCCGCTTTGCGTCGAAGGTTTCAACGCGGGCGGCTTGATTCCGGGCGGGCAGCTCATGTTCACGACCGAGGTCGAGAATTTTCCCGGCTTCCCCAAAGGTGTCACGGGCCAAGACTTGATGGCGAATTTCCGCGCGCAGGCCGAGCACCAAGGCGTCGAGATCGTGACGGCGGACGTGCAGCGGGTCGATTTTTCGGCGCGCCCGTTCAAGGTTTGGGTCGGCGAAGACGAAAACATTTTGCACCTCGCGCAGACGGTGATCATCGCGACCGGCGCGCGCGCGAACTACATCGGGCTCGAGAGCGAAGAGCAACTGAAGAACAAAGGGGTGAGCGCTTGCGCGGTCTGCGACGGCGCGCTGTTTCGCGGTGAAGCCGTGGTCGTCGTCGGCGGCGGCGACACGGCGATGGAAGAGGCGAGTTACCTCGCCGGCTTGTGCAAGCACGTCACGTTGATTCATCGCCGCGACGAATTTCGCGCTTCGAAAGCCATGCAAGAGCGCGTGTTCGCGAACGAGAAAATCCGCGTGCTGAAGAGCCACGTCGTGACCGAGGTGCTCGACGTGGCAGCGGACAAAGTGACGGGCGTGCGGGTGAAAGACCTGAAATCGGGCGACATGCGCACGATCGACGTGGGCGCGCTGTTCGTCGCGATCGGGCATACGCCGCTGACCGATTTGTTCAAGGGTCAGCTCGAAGTACACGACAACGGCTACCTCAAAGTCGAACCCGGCACCACGCGCACGAGCATCCCCGGCGTGTTCGCCGCCGGGGACGTCGCGGATTGGGTTTATCGCCAAGCCGTCACCGCCGCGGGCACGGGCTGCATGGCCGCGCTCGACGCAGAGCGCTTCCTCACCGCGCACGGTCACTGAGGTCCAGCTCATGAGCGACGACGCGCTCGAGGAGCTCCAATTTCTGACCCGCGCACTCCGCGCGCACGCCGAGTGGCAACTCGCGACCGGCGCGACTGGGCTCGAACGCGCGCCGGCCGTCACTATCTCGACGGCTGCCGTCGAAGCGGCGCCTTCGCGCGTCGCGTCGAGTGAACCCGAGCGCAGCGAGCCGAGCTCGGCGTTGTCGGAATCGGAGCGAAGAGCGCGGCTCCAAGCCTTAGCCGAAGAAATTCGGCCTTGCACGCGCTGTCGGCTGTGTGAGAAGCGTAAGCAAACCGTGTTCGCGCGCGGCGACGGCAGCTCGGGTGTTTGCTTCGTCGGTGAAGGGCCGGGCGTGGACGAAGACGCGCAGGGTCTGCCGTTCGTCGGCAAAGCCGGGCAATTGCTGGATCGCATGATCGAAGCAATGGGCCTGACACGAGACGAAGTTTACGTTTGCAACGTCGTGAAGTGCCGTCCGCCGGACAATCGCAAGCCCGAGCCGGAAGAGATGGCGGCGTGCATGCCGTACTTGAACGAGCAGCTCGAGCTCGTAAATCCGCAGGTCATCGTCGCGCTCGGTGCGACGGCCGTGCAGGGCTTATTCGGTACGACTGAGGGCATCACGCGCCTGCGCGGCAAATGGAAGACGCTGCACGGCAAGATCCCGGTGATGCCGACGTTTCACCCGGCGTACCTGTTGCGTACCCCCGCCGCCAAGCGCGAGGTCTGGGAAGATCTGCAAGAAGTGCTGCGCAAGCTGGGTCGCATGCCGCCAGCGCGGCGCTGAGCGCCGCGCGGCCCGATCGCGCGAGTGCTGCTTCGCTCAGAACCCGTATTCGACGCCCAGTGACGGTTCGATCACCGGACCCGAAGTCGGCAGCATGTACATCAGGTTGATGTTCAGCACCGCACCGAGGCGCGGGTTGAACGCGTACATCGCGCCGCCGGCCAGCGTGATGAAGCCTTGACCCATCTTGCGCCAGGCGTCGAGATCGTACGGCCTCGTCTTCGACGTATCGAACGGCGGGGATTTGCCTTGGATGCAGTTGTTGTAGTCGTCTGTGCTGAGCGATTCTTGGCAGTCAGCGACGCTGACCTTCACCTTGGCATCCACCTGCGCGAGGCCACCGCCGGCGGCGACGTACGGCCGCAAGCCCTTCTTCGCGAGCGCACCTTTGCCGAAGTAGTAGGCGAGGCGAAGCTCCAAATGGAAGGGCAGGAACGCTGTGCCGTTGGTCGCGGGAAGCGGAACGCCGTTCGCGTCTTTCGGACGCATTTGATCGTCCGGACCTTTGCCTGCCGGGGGGCCGCCGCCGAACGCGTAACCGATGCGCAGGCCCGCCGTGATGTTTGGAGTGAACGCTCGCTCGAAGCTGAGCAGGATGCGCTGCGTGGCGAGCGCGGTGCCGGTCGCGATGCCCGCGCCCGGATACGGGTTGCCATTGTACGGTTCTGTCGTGCTGCCCGAGATGTAGCAAGCATAGCCGTTGGCAGTGCGTGACCCGACCGAGCACACGTCCGAGCCGCCGATGATCGCGATGTCTTGCGCGAAGTGAAGACCGATCCAATTTTTCTTGTATGGCGTGCTCGATCCGCCGCCGCCGCCTTCGCCGACGCTGCACTTGTTGTCGACGCACGAGCCCGTCTGACAATCGGCGTTCGTGTCGCATGACGGCGCTTGTTCGCAAGTGCCGTCGTTGCAGAGCAGGCCTTCCTTGCACTCCATCGAGTTGTCGCAGGCCGCGCCCCAGTCTTTGTCGCCGCGCTTGGGCTTGTCTTGGCAACCCGGAAAATCCGGCGGGCACTCTTCCTTCGCGACGCAGCGCTGCGGCGCCTCTTCACCGTCGTAGGCGGGGGGCTCGGCCGTCGTGGTCTCGCTGAGTTGGAACGATACCGGCTTCGATTTCGAGCCGAACGAGTCGACGTTTTCGCCCGACGCGTCCTTCGCGCGGACGTAGACCTTGAGCTCGCCGGCGGAACCGGTCGCGTCGCAGGGGATTTCGCCGCGGAAGGCGTCATCCTTCTTCTTCATTTTGACGGTCTTCCATTCGCCGCCGAATGGCTTGTAGCGAAGCTCCATGCTCGCGGCTTCTTCGTCCGTGGTGCATTGCATCGGGATTGGGCGGCGCGTTTGCACCTCGCGCACGTCGGGCGTGCATTTGATGCCGCCTTTGTCGTTTCCCGAATCCTCGCTTGCCGCGGCTGGTGGCGGCTTCGAGCTCGGCTTTTCCGCGGGAGCCGCTTCGGCACCGGAGCCGCCGAGGTTTCCGAAGGTCGTCTGCGTGTCGGGCGTAGCGAGCTGCGTGTCGAGCTTCACGTTCGGATCGAGCGCGAGCGCCTTCTGAAATGCGTCCTTGGCGCCGTTCTGATCGTTTTTGCCGCTGCCGCGCACGATGCCGACGTACATCCACGCTTTGGCGATGACTCCGGGGCTACACTTGTCGCCGCAGGCGTTGATCGTGCCGGTCAGCACGGCTTCGGCCTTATCGAAGTCCGTCGCTAAGTAGTGCTGATTGATGGCCTCGTCGATCTTCTTGTTGGCGGCGTTGTCGCGGGTGTACTGCGCGAACGCCGGGAGCGTGAAGAACGTAAAAAGGGCCAGTAACAGCAGTCTGAGCGACAAT
Source organism: Polyangiaceae bacterium (assembly GCA_036268695.1). Taxonomy (GTDB): domain Bacteria; phylum Myxococcota_A; class Polyangia; order Polyangiales; family Polyangiaceae; genus PMG-095. The sequence goes on from DATATR010000250.1 coordinate 39,400, forward strand.
CGGCGATACACGTAATCCTCCAAACGGGTGGCTCGGGTGGGGCGAGCCGAGTTGCGGGCTGAATCATGGCCGGACGCTCGTGCGCCGGCAAAAAACTACTTCGCTTCCCAATCGTATGGACGCGAATTCTCACGGCGCGAAGCCGGAGAAAATTCGAGGTCCTTTGCCTGGTTCTGGTCGCGGTGTTTCGTCATCTCTCGATCACCCCAACTCCGTTGAGGTGTAATGCGTGTGACCCCCCCGGTAGATCATCACGTGTCATTCCGACTCACTGAGAGCCGGTCTTGGGGCATCCTTCCTTCGAGGACTCGGAGCGCACGAACTGCACGCGCCGGTTGAGCGCGCGGTTCTGTTCGGTCGAGTTCGGCACGATCGGCCGCTCCATGCCATAGCCCATGGCCGTCAAGCGGCCGGGTGTGACGCCATGCGCAACCAGGTACTTCATGACCGAGTTGGCCCGGCGATCCGACAAATTCTTGTTATAGGCGGCGGCGCCCTTGTTGTCGGTGTGGCCCTGGATTTCGAGCGTGATCTTCGGGTTCTTGTCGAGCACGTCGACCACGGCGTCGAGCACCGGGAAGCTCTCGGGGCGGATCTTGTCTTTGTTGAATTCGAAGTGAATCTGTTGAGTGATCTTCACTTCGCAGTCGGTCACGACCACGAGCGCGTTCTTCACTGGGCAGCCGAGCGGCTCCTGCGTGGTCGAGCCGATTTCGTTCGGGCATTGATCCTTCACGTCCGGCACGGTGTCTTTGTCGTTGTCTGGGTCGGGGCAACCGTCTTCGTCTTCGTAGCCGTCGAAGTCTTCCGGATCGTTCGGGCATTTATCTGCGCTGTCCGGAATGCCGTCGAGATCGTTGTCCGGCTCGGGGCAGCCGTCGGTGTCGAGGTAGCCGTCCTTGTCTTCCGGATCGAGCACGCACTGATCGACCGAATCCGGAATGCCGTCGCCGTCCGTGTCCGGATCATCCGGACAGCCGTCTTCGTCTTGATAGCCGTTGAAATTTTCGGGCTGGTCCGGGCACTTGTCGACCGGATCCAAGTAGCCATCCCCATCGCGATCGCCGGGCGCCGCTTCGACGAAACCGCGCACGGCGCAGTACTGCGGAGGCGACAAGAAATCCGCGGCGTGCGCGTTCGGCTCCGCCTTCCAAATGTGCGCCTGAGCCTTCGAGACGAAGCCCTGATCCAGCTCCAGACTCGCAAATTCGAGCTCGCTGCGCGCGATCGCGAGCTCGCGCGGCGCACAGCGAATCGCGCCGTTTCGCTCGGCTTGCTCGACGATCTTATCGAGCCCGGCGATCTGCCCGCGCAGGCGGGGTGCCTGCGCGCAATTGACGAGCAAGAGCGGCGCGGCCAACGCGATGAACGAGCGACGGCGAGCGCGCTCGATCATCGGCCTGCTCCGCGATGAGCTTCGCGCGCGAGGCGAATCGCTTTGTCTGCGTAGTCTTCGCTTGCCTCGGCGAGATCTACAGCATCGCCGTAATCGGCCTCAGCAGCTTCGCTCTGCGCTTTCTCGAGGTGCTCTTTTGCGTAGTAATACTCATACGGTGCGTACTGCTCGGCGCCGAGCTCGTGCGCCTCTTCCACTTTGCCCGAGGCCGCGTTGACCTGGACCGCGTAAAGGGTATTTCCGCAGCCTGTCGCGGCGAATGCAAGCGCGCTGGCGAGCAGCGCACGAGTCACCCACCGCTTCGTTGGCTCGTGACTATTGTTGAGACTTCGCACGGTCGCCCGTTCCTCGAGGACTGAGACCCGCGTGTGCGAGGCCCTATTTCGCTCGGGAACGCTAGCAATCTGGCTCGACCTGCGTCAACCGACGTGTGACTTTCGCAGGGGCGCGAATGCGCTTTTCCGCGAGCGACCTTTGCGCGTCCGGAATCGATGCCACTCAGGGTTCGCACTCCGCGTCGCGCGCTACTCGCTCCGGCGCTCGTGAGGGTAGGTGCACGGCATACTTCCGCCGACAGCCGCGCGACCAATCAAAGCCGGCGCGCGGCTCGATCGCAAGCAATCACAGCCGGCGATACACGCCGACCACTTTGCCGAGCAGCATGGTCGACTTGAAATCCGAAGCGCGCACCAAGATCGGCGCCATCTGCGAGTTCGCGGGCTGGAAGCGAATGTAATCGCGCTCCGGATGGAAGTACTTCACCGTCGCTTCGTCGCCAATCAACGCGACCACGATGTCCCCGCGCTCGGCCGTCGATTGTTTTTTCACGAAGATGTAGTCACCGCTCATGATGCCGGCTTCGATCATCGAGTCGCCCGTGACGCGCAGGCCGAACACTTCGCGGCCGCCCTTCACGAGCATGCGGTCGACGCGCACCGTGTCGATCACGTTTTCTTCGGCGAGCAGCGGCAAGCCGGCCGCGACGCGACCGAGCACCTGCACCTCGATCATGTCGTCGTCATTGCTGGGCTTGGCCGAGGCGATGCTGTCCGAGTTCGCGACCAGCTTCAGCGCGCGGCTCTTCATGTCTTCGCGACGCAAGTAGCCCTTGCGCTCGAGCGCGCGCAGGTGATCGTTGACGCCGTTGGTCGAACGAATCCCCATGTACTCGCCAATCTCCCGAAGCGTGGGCGGGTAGCCGCGCTCTTCGATCGACTTGCGGATGAAATCTAGAGTTTGTTCTTGGCGTCCGGTCAGGCCTTGCATAGCGGGTCGTAAGATACTGAACAGGTGTTAAGACGTCAAATTCTGTGCGGCTTGCACAGAAGAATAGTTAAAAAACGGAACAAGTCCAAGACGTTACAAAAGGGTCTCAGTGCCTGTCGAGGCGCCGCCAAAGGCGTCCCAAAGCGATCCAGAGGCTCTCCACAGCTTGTGAAGGTGTGTTCGAGCCGCGACGCCGAAGGCTGGGCCGCAATTCGCGGCGCCGCGTGACCATCAAAAAACAAAAGCAAAACAGAGTTTTTGGTTTTGTTGGTTCACGCGAAGCGCGCGTGCCGGCATCGCGAAGACCTTCGTCGGCTCGAGCGCGAGCAATCAGCGCTCAGATTTTGGATTTGGTCTCAGAAGTTCCCGCTGTCAGAACTTCCCGCTGATGGACAAGAAGGTGAGCTTGTCCGTGGTTTCGCGCAGGCGGCCGAGCAGCATGCGCACGATGCTCCACAAGACTTCGTAGGCCAGGTCTTTGTGCAAGAAGAGCAAGTCATCGAAGCCGTCTTTCGGGATCGCGAGTAGCTTGCAGCGCTCGTGCACGCGCGCGTCGGCGGAGCGCGGAGATTCGTCGAGCAGGGCCATCTCGCCGAAGATTTGTCCGGGGCCGAGCACGGCCAGCGCTTCCTCACCCATGCCGGGCACGTCTCGGCTGATCCGCACTTTGCCTTCGAGGATCAAGTAGAGCTTATCGCCCGCGTCCCCGTGCTGGAAAATCTTCGTGCCGAGCGCGTGGCTCTCTTCCGTCGCCACTTTGGCGATCAGTTCCAGGCCTTGCGGCTTGAGCCCAGCGAAGAGATCGATCTTGCCGAGCTGCTCGATGCGGTCGTTCATGGTTTCTCGGGGTTGGTCGAGCCGAGTCCGGCGCCCCGCCGACGTTGCGCGCCGGACTCTAGCCCGGAACGGCCGGCAAAGTGAAATCGCCGCGCAATGCCGCGGCGCGGACGGCGCGCCGGCGTCAGCGCGTGAAGCGGACGTTGAACGGCGCGGTCGACATCGTGATCGGATTGCCGGCGAGGTCGAGCGCGGGGGCGTATTGCTTGCGGAAGGCGCAGGAGCGCGTGGCTTGGCCGAAGCCGTTACCCGGATCTTTCAAGATGGTCACCGACTTCGCGCGGCCGTCCGCGCCGACCGTCACGGTCAGCGAAACGACCGCGTTGTCGATGCCTTCGATGTCCGCTTCGGCAGGGAATCCGCAATCGTTCCAAGCGCCGCCCATCGGCGAGGCGGCGCGCGACAAGTTCGCGCCTGCCGCGGAAGAGACCGGCCCCGGCGGCGCTTTCCCGACGCCTTCCGGCTTGGCGCGAATGTCACGCACTGCGGATTTGGAAGTGCCGTTGCTCGCAGTGACGCCGCCGGCAAAGCGATCCCCATTGCCCGTGACGAAGCCGTCCCCGGTGAGATCGACGGGTTCGTTCGGATCGGGCTCGGCAGTGAGCACCTTGCCGGCTTCGGCCGCGGCGGGCGCCGCTGGCGCGTTCGGTGGCGGCGCGATCGCTGCGGGTGGCGGCGGCGCTTTGTCCGGCTCGGGCGGCGGCTCGGGTTCTGGCGGCGGCGGCGGCGGCGGTGGCGGACTCAAATCGATGTCGATCTGCTGCTGCAAGCGCTCTTTGATCTGCGCTTGTACGAGCACCGCGAAGGCGTGCACTTCGCCCAACGTTTCGGCTGCTTTTACACCCACCGCGCCGTGCAAGAGCAGCGCGCCGATCACGCCCAAGATCACGCCGAAGCGAATCGCCCGCCGGCCGAGCTCGAGCACTGGTTCGAGTGGATCGACGCCGAACGCTGGCTCGGGGGCGTCACTCACTCGCGGGGCGATCGACTGAGCGCTCATCGACGGTGTGGCGCTACTTCCCGGGCTGTGTCTCGACCGGGAGGCTGCCCTTGGCATCCGCCGGCGAAACCGCAAACGCGATTTTTGCGACGCCCGCGCGCTTCAACAAATCGAGCACGTGAATCACGCGCCCGTGCTCGACCTTGCGATCCGCGCGGATCACGGCGCGCAGATCCGGCGTCTTGGCCTTGGCCGCCTTCGCGAGGCCGGTGATGGCTTCGTCGTTCGGTAGATCGTTCGAATCGACGCGGGTCTTGCCGTCCACGGTGAGCTCGACCGAGAACACTTGCTGCAAGGCTTCGCCGCTCGCGGCTTTCGGCAAATCCATCGGCATGCCTTGCGAGACGATGATGCGCGCGGTCACCATGAAGATGATCAGCAGCACCAGCGTCACGTCGACGAGCGGTGTGACATTGATGCCGGCGATCAAGCCGTCGTCGTCGTTGCTCGTGCCGCCGGCCATCGGTTACTCGTCCTCTGCTTCGGCTGCGCGTTCTTTGCCGCGGCCTTTGCTCGGTTTGGCCGCTGGCGCCGGCGCCATTCCAGCTTCGACGCCGGCCAAGTACGAGAGGAGCACGTGACTCAAGGCGTCTGTATTGGCGAGAATCGAGCGCGAAATGCGCTGGTAGAAGTTGTACATCGCGACCGCCGGAATCGCGACCACGAGGCCCACTGCCGTCGCGACCAGCGCTTCGGCGATGGCGGCCATGACTTGCTGTGGCGCGGCCGAGGTCGCGCTCGCCGCGGTGGTCATGCCTTGCTTGCCGAGTTGCTCGAAGGCTTGCACGACGCCGATCACGGTGCCGAACAGGCCGATGAACGGCGCGTTGTTACCGAGCGTACCGAGGTAGGCCAAGCGCCGCTCGAGCTTCATGCGCTGCAAGGCCGAGGCGCCTTGCATGGCTTCGTCCGCCGCTTTCATGCCGCGATCGGCTTCGCGCAACCCGGCCACCACCACCGCCGCTTCCGCGCTCGGTGATGCTTCGAGCTTGCGTAGGGCTTCGTCGGTATCGCCGTCCCGCAACAGGCTGCGCAGATCGGCGGCGAGCCGGGCAATGTCGTCCCGCAGCGAGAAGTAAAACCAGCCGCGCTCGAGCATGATCGCGACCGAGACCACGCTGAGGAAGATCAAGAGCCACATCACCCACGAGGCTCCGAAGCTCGTCATCAAGCCTTGAAGCCACTCAACCAGATTCATCCGACAAGTCCTTTGATCAGTTCAGGCTGGAGTTCGAAGCGCAATTTCGGTTTGAACGCGAGACAGCCGCCCAGGCCGAGTCATTCCCGGGGCTTAAGCGAGAGCGGGAAGGAGGAGCGAGCGAATTCCGTGTGCCTTGTAACTCGGGCCGCGACTCACGGCGCGCATCCCGTAGCACAGATCCGCGAGCGAAGCCTTTTTGCGCAACATGCAGCAATGACGTCGCTCGGTCATTAACCGGCTCTAGGGCCTGGCTTGTGTGGCCGCGTCGCGCGGTTAGAGCTCGTGCGGCATCAGGTCGTAAGGAGAGTGAAAGTACTGCTGCGGCGAGTAAGCGCGCAGGCACGACACCCTACGGGTGTAGATGTCCGCGTACAGATCGACCTGCAGCCCGAAGCTGCTCATCTCGTTCTGCTCTTTCAAGAGCGGGCCCCAATAAGGGTGGAAGCGTTGCGAGATGCGTTCGTTCAGAATCTCGTGTTCCGTGGTGATGGCGCGGAGCTCGCCGCGCACGCGCTCGAGCCCGCGCTTCACGCGCGTGCGCTCCGATTCTTCTTCGCCGTTCGAGCCTGCACGCGTGAGCTCCTTGATTCGCGCTTGATGAAAGCGAAGCTCGTCTTCGAGTTTGTTGCGCGCTTCTTCCAGGCTGCGTTGGCGCGCGAGATCTTCTTGGCACGCCTCGTATGCGGCGATCTCGGCGTCGAGCTCTTGGATCACCATCAGCGTGTGCCAAGACGATTCCTTCTTCGAACGCAAGATGTCGCCGTAGATGTGATCACCGACGTACAGCACGCTCGAGCTGCGCATACCGACGAGCCGCTCGAATTCTTCCAGGTTGCCGCCTTCGTAGACTTTGCCGCGCTCGAGCTTTTCGCGCACTGGCCGCAGCACGTCTCCGTCCCGTTCGATCAGCGGGCGGCCGTCCTGGAAAAAACGCGGTTTGCCGGCCGAGCAAATCACGAACTCGAAGTAGTGACGCCAAGACGGATATTCGGGCATCACGTCCGCGAGCAAGTGCGTCATCACGCGATCGGTGTAGCCGAACGGCGAATTGGTCAGCAAAAATAGCCGCTTTCCGCCCGAGCGCAGTTTGTGCAGCGTGCGCGCGAGCTCGACTTCACGCTCGATGTACGCATGCATGTCGGAAGTGACGTTGGCGTAGACCGCGCCGTCCGCGTGCGCTTCATCGATCGACGCGCGCACGTCGGCGAAGAGCTTGTCGTAGTCGATGCGCTCGCCCTTTTTCTCCATCGCTTCGATGATCGCCGAGTAGCTCGTCACCTCGCTCAAGGCGAACAGCGTGTCGATCCAGTGGTAGCGCGGAGTCTGCGGGCGAATGCGCTTGTCGTGATAGAGCGCGGCGATTTCTTCGTTCGGCAAGCGACGCATGCCGTGATAGCCGCGATGCACCACCTTGTAGCGATCCATCTTCAGCACGTGCCCGTAGCGTTTGTCGACGAGCAAGCCGCGAATTGGAAAGCGCGTGTCGAAGGAGAGATTCTTCAGGTACGCCGGATAGCCGCGGCGGATCATGCGCTCGATCGTGAGCTCGACGCTGAGCGCGTCCATCCGCTCTTGGCGATAGATCGCCAGCGTGTAGTCCATGTCGAAGCCGATCCAGTCGATGTTCGAGAAGCGCAAATCGCGATTGACGAACACGCGGTCGGAGCGCGGGATGCGGAGGGCGTTGACCGCGGCTGGGCCGAGCGTGACGAGCGGCAGCGAGAGCTGCCTCGGATCGACGGAAACGGTCAGCTGTGAGGCAGGCGTGGGCAACTTCGGAGGCACAGGGCGGCGCGCTGAATTCAGGTCTCGAGTGGCCAATAACTTTGGGTTTTTAGCGGCGCCCTGTCAACTTCAGGTCCACGCCATGCCCGCGCTCGATTTGGTCGACGCGGAGCGTCGCGCCGCGCGCTTCTTCCCACCCGGCCCGGACTGGGCTCGTGAGTGGTGCGCTTTTGATGAACCACGGCGTATCCAAGTCGATGAAACGAAAGCCGCCGATGCCGGCCGCGAGGCACGCGGAGACGGTCATGGCGAGCTCGGATTCGACCATGCCGCCGATCATCAATTCGAGCCCCGCGGCGCGCGCGACGGCGATCATATTCATGGCTTCGACGATGCCGCTCTTCATCGTCTTGATGTTGATGGCGTCGACGGCACGCTCTTGAATCAGCCTCGAGACATCGCTGGCGGAGCACGCGCTCTCGTCGGCGGCGACGCGAGTTTCCGCGCGTTCGCGCACGCGGCGCAGACCGTCGAAATCGAATTTGGCGCACGGTTGTTCGAATAGTGTCACGCGGGAGCGCGCCTCGCCGAGCGCGGCGAGCAATTCGAGCGCAGCCTCGGCACCGAGGCTCGCGTTCGCGTCGAGCACGAGCTCCGCTTGCGGCGCGGCCTCGGCGATCGCGACCAGGCGGGCGCGATCGTGATCGAACGGCGCGCCGCCGACTTTGATCTTGAGCGTGCGAAATCCATTCGTGAGCGCGCGCCGCGCCGCGCGTTCGGCGTCTTCTGGCGAACCGGTTGGGATCGTGATGTCGCTCACCAGCGTCGGCTCGGCGCCGCCGAAGAACGACCACAGCGAAAGCGCGGCGCGACGGCAGAGCGCGTCCAAGAGCGCGCTTTCGAACGCCGCGCGCGCGGTCGGCACTCGCTGCAGCGCTTCGCGAGCGAGCTCGGTTGCGACGCGAAAACGCCGCGCATCGAGGCCAACGAACGCGGCGCGCGAATCGTGGAGCGCGCCGAGCACGGCAGTTTGCGTTTCGCCGTTTACGGCGGGAAACGGCGCGGCTTCGCCGATGCCCACCGTGCCGTCCGAGAGCGTCAGCGTGACGAGCACGTTGTTCGCGACGAGCTGCGCGCCGGTTGCGATGCCGAATGGTTCGCGCAATTCGAGATCGAGCGCGGATGCCGTTACATCGGCGATGGAAATCACTCTGCGACGCTACACGCAATTTCTGTCGCGCGCCGCGTCGCGCAGATCCAACCCCCAAAAAATGGCATAAGCATCACTGATGCGTCCGCTCGCGATCCTGATTGCCGGTGAGCCGGTGCCGGCTGCATTCGCCGCGCGCGGTTCGTTCGCAGAGATGATTCGCAACGCGGTCGGTGCCGCTTGGCCAGGTGAGTGGGCCGAGCTCGACGGTCGCGCGGAGCTGCCGGATTTCGAGCGCTTCGCGGGGATCGTCGTGACCGGATCTTCGGCCAACGTGCCGACGCGCGAGCCGTGGATTTTGACGATCGAGAATTATCTTTCGCGCGCGGTCGCGGCGCGCGCTGATGTGTTCGGGATTTGTTTTGGGCACCAACTGCTCGGACAAGCGCTCGGTGGCCTGGTCGAAAAAAATCCGAACGGGCGCGAGATCGGTACGGTCGAGGTCGAGATTTTGGCGGCGGATCCGCTTTTGACCGCGAGTCGCGGCGCATTCGCGGCGAACATGACGCACGTCGACTCGGTCGTGAAGTTGCCGCCTGGCGCGCGCGTGCTCGCGCGAAGCGCACTCGACGAAAACGCGATGGTGCGCTTTTCCGAGACGGCCTGGGGCGTGCAGTTTCATCCCGAGATCGACGCCGAAATCTGCGCTCACTACCTTGCGGCACGGCGCGCGGCGATGCTCGAAGAAGGGCTCGACGCGGACGCGATCGCGGCGCATCTCGCGGATACTCCCGCTGCGGTCGAGATTTTGCGGCGCTTTGCTGAAAGCGCGCGCTCGAAATGCTAGAAGCCCGGCCGGTCATATGGGCTTCTCCTGCGGAATCGTTGGTCTGCCGAACGTCGGCAAAAGCACGCTCTTCAATTCGCTCTCGAACGCGAAGGCCGAAGCTGCGAATTTTCCTTTTTGCACGATCGAGCCGAACGTCGGCATCGTAGCGGTGCCGGACGCGCGGATCGCCGCGCTGTCGAAGGTGTTCAGCTCGGAGCGCGAAGTGCCGACCAGCATTCGCTTCGTGGACATCGCCGGCCTCGTGCGCGGCGCTTCGAAGGGTGAAGGTCTCGGCAATCAATTTCTATCGCACATCCGCGAGGTCGACGCGGTCGCGCACGTGGTGCGCTGCTTCGAAGACGAGAACGTGGTGCACGTCGAAAACCGCGTCGACCCGCTCGCGGACATCGGCACGATTCAAACCGAGCTGTGCTTGAAGGATCTCGATACCGCGCAAAAACGGCTCGATCGCGCGCGCAAACAAAGCAAAGGTGGCGATGCGACGGAGAAGCTCGCCGTCGCCATGTGCGAGCGACTGACGGCGCATCTCGATCAAGGTAAGCCCGCGCGTTCGCTCGCCGTCGACGAAAAAGAAGCGCCGATTTTGCGCGACATGCAGCTCCTCACTTTCAAGCGTATGTTCTATGTCGGCAACGTCGACGAAAATTCGCTGTCGAACCTGGGCGAGAACGCGCACTACCAAGCGCTCTTGAAATTCGCGCAGGAAGAGGGCTCGCTCGTGGTGCCGATCTGCGCCGCGCTCGAGTCGCAGATTGCCGAGCTCGAGCCGGCGGATCGGCCCGAGTTTTTGGAGAGCGTGGGCTTGAAAGAGCCGGGGCTGAACGCGGTGATTCGGACGGGCTACGAGCTGCTCGGTTTGATCACGTTCCTCACCGCGGGCAAACAAGAGAGCCGCGCTTGGACGGTGCTCAAAGGCTCGACCGCGCCGCAAGCCGCCGGCGCGATTCACACCGACTTCGAACGCGGCTTCATCAAAGCCGAAGTGATTTGGTGGGAAGATCTGGTCGCGCTCGGCAGCGAAGCCAAATGCCGCGAAGCCGGCAAGCTCGCGATCGAAGGCCGCGACTACATCGTGCGCGACGGCGACGTGATTCACTTCCGTTTCAACGTCTGATCTTGCGTCCGACCGACCGCGTTCGCGCAAGCCGAGCGCTGCTCGCGCATGACGACACGCGACCGCGCTAGACGATGTTTTGCGGAGGCCAAAGTCAGTTGCAAATGCAACTGACGCGGGACTCAGTTGCATTTGCAACTGGACGCGGGACTCGGTTGCAAATGCAACGACGTAGTTGCTGTTCGAGGTGGCGACGTTCGCGTGCGGGACTCAGTTGCAAATGCAACTGACGCGGGACTCAGTTGCATTTGCAACTGACGCGGGACTCAGTTGCATTTGCAACTGACGTAGTTGCTGCTCGAGGTGGCGACGTTCGCGTGCGGGACTCAGTTGCAAATGCAACTGACGCCGGACTCAGTTGCAAATGCAACTGACTTGCGGGTCGCGGATCGGCACAGGCGCAGGGCATTCGAAATGCGGCGCTTCGATTTTTTTTCGATTTTATTTGGGGTTGCCTAGTTTGACGTGGCACGCATCGAATGAAGCCAGGAGCGGAACGTTTCGACGGGCGCGGGTCCGCCGAAATAGCCGAGGAAACGCATGGCCCAAACCGACACGGTGGCGACGAGCAGGACGAGCAAGAGCACGCTCGCCGCGCGCGATGCGAGCCACGGTTTGAAGTTCGCGCTCGGACGCGGGCCGCGCACGTAAGTGAATGCCGCGCTCGCACTGAGCCAGGCGAAGAGCGGCGAGATCGCGAAAACCAGCGGGTGCAACGAGAGCGCGCGCCGAACGTCGCCGTGAAGGAGTGCGAGCGTGGCGCGGGTGAGCCCGCAGCCGGGGCAGGGAACGCCGAACACGCCGGCCATTGGGCAAAGCGGAAAATGCGTGGCGACGATCAGCGCGAAGGCGCCGCCGATGCCGAGCGCAATTGCCGCGCGCCCGAGGACGCCGCGATCGACGAATTTAGAGCCTCGGGCAAGTCGTTCCACGCGAGCGAGCTTAGCCGCTCTTTGGCCGCAAGCTCGCGCCGATGCGCCGCACAGGAGCACCCCAACAAAAGAAAACGAGGCGCGTGCTCGAAAGCGCGCGCCTCGCGTTCACTCTGTGCTTGCCGTGCGCGTTCAGGATGCGGGCGGGAGCTGACCGCCGCCGGCGGCTTGCCAGATTTCGTTCAAGTCGCCCGGCAGGAAGAACAAGCCGAAGAACAGGTACACGATTTGATGCGTGACCGTCGGGTTCGGCACGCCGGCCATGCGCTTGGCGTCGAGCACGATGCCGCTCAACTTGAGGCCTTCGATGATGCTGAGGATCGGCAAGAAGAAGAAGATCGGCTTGAAGTCGTCCTTGCCGCGGAAGGCTTTGAGCTCGTTCAGCATGCCCCACATCTGAATCATCGCGTAGATGAAGCAGACCATGCTGAAGATGATCGTCATCACGGGGTTTCTGATTTTGCCGATTGGGCCGCGCTGACCGCCGTAGCCCATGCCGCCCGCGGGGACGATCGGCGCGCCGCCGGGCGGCATGCCGTATTGATCTTGCGGCGGAGTGAAGCCACCCGGCGCTGGCGCGCCGTACCCGCCGGGAGCGGCACCGTAACCGCCACCAGGAGGGGGACCGCCGTAACCTCCACCAGGCGGAGGACCGCCGTAGCCGCCACCGGGCGGAGGACCGCCGTAGCCGCCACCAGGCGGAGGACCGCCGTAACCACCACCAGGCGGAGGACCGCCGTAGCCGCCACCAGGCGGACCACCCGGCGGCGCGCCGTACGCGCCCCCTGGCGGAGGACCACCGTAACCACCTGGAGGTGGTCCATAAGGATCAGCGGGCGGTGCTCCGGGCTGTCCGGGAGGAGTGCCGTACGGATTCGGCTGGCCGTACGGATTGAAGCCCATGCTCGCGTCCGCGACCATCGTGCCGCCTAGCGGGTTCACGGGTTGATGCGGTGGCGGCGCGGGAGCGGCGGGGGGCGGCGCCGGATCCGTGGGTGCGCCGTATGCGGGCGGGGGCGCGCCGAAACCTTGCGCTGCGGGACCGCCGGGTGGTGGACCAAAGCCGCCGGGTGCGCCGCCTGGCGGCGGGCCGAAACCTTGCGGTGCTGCGGGACCGCCGGGCGGCGGACCAAAGCCACCCGGCGCACCCGGTGGCGGACCGAAGCCTTGCGGCGCAGCGGGGGCCGGTGCGCCGTAGCCTTGCGGTTGCGCTGGAGGAACCTGCGCGCCGA
>DATATR010000251.1:0-13608 GCA_036268695.1 Polyangiaceae bacterium
ACATGGCTTGGGAAACGCTGACGCACGCGGAGATTGGCTCGACCGGCCTCGACTGAAGAGCTCTGGGCCGTGCTATGCTGTGCAATGGATGCGACGCACAGTCGATCGTCGAACGCGCGCGGTGATCGCGTTCCTTGCCACGTGCTCCGTTGCGGCATGCTCGCTCACGTCGCTCGATCAGTATTTTCGTTGTCCGCCGAACGACCCGACTTGCCTCGACTCGGCTGGCGCCGGAACACTCGGCGCCGACGCGAGTGCAGGTGCCGGGGGAGACCTCGTGTCGGCATCGGGAAGCGGCGGCGCGGCAGGCTCGGCGATCGCGATGGGAGGCCAATCCGGTGAGCAAGCCGGCCAGGCGGGGGCGCTCGGCGAGGCGGGTTCGAACGGCCTCGGCGCTCCGTGTGAAACCGACCGAGACTGCGGCAGCTTGGTTTGTTACCGCACCGAATGCGCCTTCCCGTACGAAATTCTGTACGCCGATCAGCCCGATCCCAAAGATCCAGCCAACGACACGAAGTGGATCAAATTCTGGCTCGAGATTGCCAATCACACGGCGAACGCAGCCCTCTTACAAGACTTCAAAGTGCGTTACTACTTTTCGCCGGAAGGCGTCGAGCCCGTGTTTCAAGTGCTGTCGGCGGCGAGCTTCTCGAGCGATTCGGATATCATAGGAGAATTTTCGCCGCACGGCTCCTCCATGTACGTCGAAATCTCCTTCACGAGCGACGCGGGTTCGCTCAAAGCAGACGAAGCGAGCGGGTTGCTCGAGCTCGGAATCAGCGATCAGAACTTCAGCGCCACATTCAGCGAGCCCGGTGACTACTCGTATGATCCACTGGCCACGGATCCGAACGTGCTCCACTCTTGGGATCAGATCACGCTCTACTATCGCGGCGCGTTGGTGTTCGGCAAAGAGCCTTGATCCGCTCGTTCGGCGTTGAGCCGGCGTTCGAGTTGATAGCGATAGAGCGACGGCACGCCGAGCTCGGCTTGACCGAGATCCTCCACCTCGGCGCGCGCATAGTCGAGTTCGAGCTGGCGATTGGCGCTCAGCCCGATGAGTCGCGCGGGGCCGGCGTCTTCGATCCGGCCGAGCAGGATCGAGCTCGGCGCATTGCTCGAGAATTCGACGTGAACGTTCCAGAACGTGTTGAACGCCGCGCTCGTCGGGCCGTAGTAGTCCGCGCCGCCGTGCTCGAATAGCAGGCTTTTGCCGCGATCTTCGCGCGTCGACAAATCGTCGAATAGGTTTTGTTGGTTCGCACCGCGATGCTGATCGAGGCTCGGGCGAAAGATTTCGCCGCGCGTGACTACGTCGGCACGCGCATGCGTGTTGAAGCTCACCGAATGAAATTCTTCGGCTTCGATCCGAAAGTCATTGAGCAAGAGGTCGAACGTGTCCCCGAGGTGCACGCCGTAATGTCCGTTTCGACCTCGGACGTCGATTTGAGTCAGCGTGACGTTCGCGCATTCGTCGCTGAGTAGCGCCGAATCCGCATTTTCGACGCGCACGTCGCGCACCCATGAGTGCGACAGCCCGGTCAGATAAATCCCGTTGTTCCCGCGCTCGAGGTGATGGCCCGCGTACGGCTGATTCGGAAATTCGATCGCCAAGTGCTCGATGCCGACTTCTTCCAAGAATTGGGGTCGACTGAGCTCGACCGCAAACTCGGGCTCGATGTCGTGGAGCAGCGGCTGCACGAGCGTCAGCGTGCGGTCGTTCACTGCCGCGATGGTTGCCTCCTCGCTCGCGACCGCTGCTTCGGAACCGGAAAGTCGCGGCCCAAAATCGATCCGCGACAGCCCAAATATGTGGTGAAGCAACGGCGAATCGTTGCCACCGTGATTGAACCAGCGCAAGCGGATGATCTCGCCGGGCAGAAGCGCGAGCGAGCTCGAAAGCGTGACTCGATGCTCGCCACGGCGACCCGAAATTGCCGTGGTCAAAGCCGGTTCGGTCAACGGTTGAGCCACGCGAGTCCACAATAGCCCTCCCGTCCAACTAAAGGGCGAAAAGGGCTTCCCATCGACACGCTTATCGTTCTTGACCAAATAGGCTTCGAGCTTTTCAATCCGCGGATCGCGCGGAAGCTCGCTCAACGACTTGGTCATCACGAGCACAGTGCCGCCATCTCCGCTGCCGCTGCCTTGCAAGACCAAATGCGAACGTTCGAGGTACAGCGTTTGGCTGATGGTGAAGCGACCCTTGGGAAAATGCAGCACCACAGCGCCGCTCTGCTGGTTGGCCGCGCGCAATGCAGCTTGGATCGCCGTCGTATCGTCGACCGTGTCGTCCGGGTGCGCGCCGAAGCTCGTCACGTCGAGCGTGGCTGCGAGCACGGGCAATGAGCGCTCGCCGAAATGGTATCCCGCGTAGCTGTAGTCGGGTAAGTAGGGCGTCCGATCGCGCAGAATCGCTGGCAGCTGCTGATCGATTTGAGTTGAAGTGGGTGCATGCGCCAGGGGCGCTCGCGGCACGCGCGCACGGCAATCGACGGCGAGTAGCGCGAACAGAAACGCACAGCGCAGGACGCTCATGGCAGCTCGAGATCGCAACCTGGTCGGCTCGTTCCGGTGGCAAAATGGGCAAAATCCGCGGTCAGATCGCGACTCGGCGCCCAGCTCGAATCTCCGCCGCCGAAGAAGGTCGAAAAAAAGACGCCTTCGATCCGCAGCGAGCGCACCGTGCGATAGACGAGCGAGCGATTCTCGTAGACGAGCTTTCCGTCGAGCCACGCGCGCACGACGCCGTTCGCTGCTCCCGGATCATTCAGCACGACTTGCTGTTCGACGCAGTGCCACTGGCCCGGTGTGAACCTGAAATCGCCGCGGCCGAGGCTCGTGCCAAACTCGGCGCTGGAAGGCAGGTACGCATACACTTCGCCCTGACCTTCGCTGCGCCACATGAAGCGTGTCGAAAAACCGTTCGTGCCGTCGGGGATGCGCCCACCGCTGACTTCGGTCCCGCCGTAAAAGCCCGGTAGCTTGCCGCCTTTCACGAAGTCGAAGCCGGGCTCGAAGCGCACGTAGTAGCGCAGGTACTGCGCGTCCACCGGTCCTTGCGGCAGCGTGCCGTAGAATTGCGCACCACCGGGTTTGACGCCCGCGGCGCGACTGCCCCGTGGGCTCGACGCGCCGCGCGGGTAACGCACGCGCAAGAAGTGCCCGAACGGTAGCTTCGGGTCGCGCTCGATCGATAGATTGTCGAAGCCAAATTTGCCTCGGTCTTGCGCTTGCCAACCCGCGAGGAAATCCACCCCGTCGAAGTCGCTGCTCCACACGGCTCCGCGTGCGGTGGCGCGCCGAGCCGGCGCAGCAGGTTCGGCTGTGCTGAGACAGCTCGTGGCGAGCAAGCTGCCCGCGATGAGCAATATGCGGATCATCGGCACATCGAGCCTCACTGCTTTGAAATGTAGTCTTCGCGAGCTGGAGTGAAGATGTCAATCACGTGTGCTGCCTCGAGCGCCCAGGCTTGATGCTCGACGCCACCGCGCACGACGAAGCTGTCGCCCGCGCGCGCCTCGAACGCTTCGTCCCCACACAAAAAACGCAAATGACCGCTGACCACGTACACGGCTTGGTCGTGCGGGTGACTGTGGCGCGCACCAGCCCAGCCCTGCCGCATGTGGTGCTCGACGATCATCAGCCGCGGATTGTGGGCCAAGATGCGGCGTTCGAGCCCGGGCTCGGCTGAGAACGCGGGCGCATCGTCGTGGCTCACATGGCTCAAGTTCGGATTGTTCATGCCGCTCCTCCCGTATTCGCACGCGGCACCCGGCTGCGCTGCGCGCGTTGCTCCTGACGCGCCTCGCGCACGACGCGGATGAGCTCTCTCGTACGCGCGGCGATCGTCTCAAACTCGCGCCGTTCGATTGCTACGACGTCCACCAACTCGGAACCGACGCCCAAAGCTACCGCACCCGCAGCGATGTAGTCGCGCGCCGTGCTCGCATTCACGCCGCCGGTCGGCAAGAATCGCACGTAGGGAAACGGTCCGCGTAAGCTCTTCAAGTACTTGGCGCCGCCGAGCGCGGAGGCCGGAAACAGCTTGATGATGTCGGCGCCGCTGCGTAACGCGCCCATGATTTCGCTCGGCGTGATCGCGCCGGGCAACGCGGGCTTTTCCGCTTCGTGACAGAGCGCGACGATTTCCGGGTCGAAGCCGGGACTGACTACGAACTCGGCGCCGGCTTCCAAACACGCGCGCGCTTGCTTGCTATCGGTGACGGTCCCAGCGCCGATCAGTGTGTCGGGAAACTCGTGCGCGAGCGTGCGGATCAACTGCGGCGCGTCCGGCACGGTGAGCGTGATCTCGAGCACGTCGACACCGCCCGCTTTGAGCGCACGACAAGCCAAGAGCGCCTGCTCCGCGCTTTCGGCCCGCACCACCGGAACGATGCCGGTGTGCTCGATGCGCCGGCAAATCGCCACGCGATTCATCGTTCGATCCTCGCGCTTTGACCGGACATGGCGCGGCGCACTTCGGCGAGCGAGGTGGTCGAAGTGTCGCCCGGCGTCGACATCGCGAGCGCCCCGTGTGCGACGCCGCACGCGAGCGCGAACTGTGGCTCGCGTCCGTTCAGCAGGCCGTAAATCACGCCCGAGGCGAACGAATCACCGCCGCCCACGCGATCGAAAATTTCGGTCGCGCTCGGTGCGATCTCGTAGAACTCGCCGCGATGATAGAGAATGCCGCCCCACTCATTCAGACTGGCCGTTTTCGCGATGCGCAGGCTCGTCGCGACCGTCGAGATGTTCGGAAACGCGCCGACGACATCTTCGATCATGCGCCGGAATCCCGCGCTGTCGAGGTGCTTGAACGCGCTGTCTTGACTTGGCACTTCGAAGCCGAGCGCGGCCGAAAAATCCTCTTCGTTGCCGAATAGCACGTCGACGTAAGGCATGAGCGCACGGTTCACTTCGCGCGCTTTTTCCTGACCACCGAAGTTCTTCCACAAGGACGGCCGATAGTTCAGATCGTACGAGACGCGCGTGTCGTTCGCGCGCGCTGCTTGCATCGCCTCTCGAGCGACGATTTGAGTCGTGCCGGAGAGTGCGCAGAAGATGCCGCCAGTATGAAACCAAGCCGCGCCGTACTTGCCGAAGATTTCGTGCCAATCGAAGTCGCCCGGGCGGATCTGCGAGGCCGCGGTGTGCCCGCGATCCGAGCAGCCCAGAGCCGGCCGCGGACCGAAGCCGCGTTCCGTGAAATTCAGCCCATTTCTCGCGGCGGAGCCCAGGCCGTCGAATTCGACGAAGCGCACGAGCGAAGTGTCGACTCCGCCCTGCAAGATCAGATCTTCGAGCAAGCGCCCGACTGCGTTGTCGACGAGTGCGGTGGCAATCGCGGTCCGCGCTCCGAAGCAGCGGCGTAAGCCGCGCGCCACGTTGTATTCGCCTCCGCCCTCCCAAGCGCGAAAGTGGCGCGTAGTGTGAATGCGTTCTTCGCCGGGATCGAGCCGCAGCATGACTTCACCGAGGCTCAGTAGATCCCAGCGACAACCAGTTGTTTCACGAATGCGCATGATTCACCGTCCCATCCAGCCGCCGTCGACGACCAACACGTGCCCGTTCACGTACCGACTCGCCTCCGAGCACAAGAAAACCGTTGCGCCGGCGATGTCGCTCGCTTCACCCCAACGTCCGGCTGGGATGCGCTCGAGGATTTGACGGCTGCGCTCGGCGTCAGCGCGGAGCGCTGCGGTGTTGTCGGTCGCGATGTAGCCGGGCGCGATGGCATTGACGTTCAAGCCACCCGCAGCCCACTCGTTCGCGAGCGCCTTGGTGAGCTGCGCGATGCCGCCTTTTGAAGCCGCGTAAGCGGGCACGAAAATGCCGCCCTGAAACGCCAGGAGCGACGCAATATTCACGATTTTGCCCGAGCCACGCTCGAGCATCGCCTTGCCCGCGAGCCGCGCCAGACGAAAAGCCGCGCTCAGATTCACCTCGAGTAGCAAGTCCCAATCGTCGTCTGAATAGTCGGCGGCGGGCGCGCGGCGAATCAAGCCGGCGTTGTTGACCAGGATGTCGACGCGACCGAACCGCGTGACCGCTTCGCGCATGAGTTCCGAGTGTGTCGCGCGGTCGCTCAAGTCGGCTCGAATGCCAAACGAGCGGCGGCCGAGTTTGAGGATCTGCTGTACGGTCGAAGCGCCCGTGTCGTCGCGTCCGTGGCAAATCACGTCGGCTCCTGCGCTCGCCAGCGCGATCGCAATTGCGGCGCCGATACCGGTGGCGGAGCCGGTCACCAAGGCGATCCTTCCGTCGAGACGAAATGAACTATCCATCGATCACTCCGAGGGCAAAGTGCTGGCCGGACTGGCGAGCACGACAGGACTCAGCTGCGGCGACAGCGCGTGGAGCAGCAGCAGCGCGGCCAGGTAGGCAGAAGCCGCAGCGGCGAAGAGCAGCGCAAAACTGCCGGTTGCGGCGAGCAAGTGCCCGGCGAATTGCGCGAGCAACATGCCGCCGAGCGCGCCCGCCATGCCGCCGATTCCAACCGCGCTGCCGACCGCCGATGCGGGAAACAAGTCGGTCGCGACGGTGAATAGATTGGCCGAAAAAGCCTGGTGCGCGAACGTGGCGAGCCCGATCAGCGCGACCGCGAGCCAGAGCGACTCGACGCGCGTCGCAAACACGACCGGCATCACACACAGGGCAGCCGCGAAGAGCACGGTCTTGCGCGCGCGATTGACGCTCTGGCCGCGCGCGATCAAGCGCGATGAACAAAAACCACCGAGCACGCTGCCGACGTCGGACATGAGATAGATGACGATCAGCGGTGGTCCGAGCTCGAGCAGATTCAGCCCGTGTCGCTTGTGCAGAAAATCGGGCAGCCAAAACAAGTACAGCCACCAAAACGGATCGGTCATGAATTTGGCGGCGGCAAAGGCCAGCGTTTCTCGATGCCGCAGCAGCACGAACCAGGACACTTGGGTCGTTCGCGGTGCCCGGCCCTCTTCGATGTATGCGCGCTCGCTGGCCGAAACTCGAGTGTTCTCCGCGAGCGGGCGATACACGAGTGTCCAAGTCAATAACCAGAGCGCGCCGAGCGTGCTAGTCGCGAAAAAGGCGGCGTGAAAGCCGTAGCGCACGGCGAGCCAGGGCACGACCAGTGGGCAGACGATGGCGCCGAGGTTCGTGCCGGAGTTGAAGATGCCGGTCGCGAGCGCGCGCTCGCGCTTCGGAAACCACTCGCTGATCGTCTTCAGCGCGCCGGGAAACATGCCGGCTTCACCGATGCCGAGCGCGAAGCGCGCCAACGCGAAACCGGCGGCCGTGCGCGCCAAGCCGTGCAACGCGGCGGCGCCGCACCAAATGCCGACCGCGATTTGAAAGCCGCGTCGCGTGCCCAACCGATCCATGAGCCGACCCATGCCGAGCATGCCGAGCGCGTACGCCGCTTGAAACGCGGTCACCACATTGCCGTAGTCGACTTCGGTCAGACTGAGCTGCCGCTCGAGTGCTGGCTTGAGCACGCCGATGACCTGGCGGTCGACGTAATTGATCGTCGCCGCCGCGAAGAGCAACGCGCAGACGAAAAATCGATAACGCCCGAAGCGCGCCCGCGTGCCTTCGCGCGTTGACTCTTCTTCCGCGCCGCCGACCGGCAGTGACAGCATCCGACCCGACTTGCTCATGTTCCTGCTATTTTCGGCTGGCTTCGAGCCCCGAGCCATTTTGCGCGAAGCCTGGCTGGACGTTCACCACGCCGAACACGCGATCTTCCAATTCGCGGTGGGCCGCCATCAGCCAGACGAAATTGATGCCGTGACCAGGCACGGACACGTTCGGGTGATAGCCGCCGGGCATCAGCACGGCGTCTCCGTCGTGCACGACGCCGACGAACTCCGGCGTGTCGTCTTGCGTGTAGACGAACTGCACGCCGAATGCTGGCTTCGGCATGTCGAAGTACACGTACATCTCTTCGAGCAATGCCGCATGCTCGTGCGGTGGCCAACTGGTCCAATGACCCGGCGCCGAGCGTGTGAAGCCGGCGACCAAGCGGCCCGCTTCGACGTTCTTGCCGATCAATATCGTGAGCTCGCGCGTCGTGCTCGGACCGCCCGCGGTAAACTTCAGGCTCGGGTCGCGCTCCACCTCGGCGTAGCGGACGAGCTGAGTCGGGTAGCTGCGCGCCACGGGCGCGCTGCACTCGACCAAATCCACCGCCGTGCTGGTTTGGACCGACACTTCACGATCGCGTGGAACGTAGAGTGCGTCGTAGCAAGCGAGCGCGTATTCCGGTTCGCCGGCGATCCGCACCGAACACGCTCCGCCCAGGCAAATCAAGCCAATTTCGCGATCGCCCGTGGCAAAACTCGCGCGCGGCGTCTCGCGGTCCAAGCGGATGCGACCGTAGTTGAGGTGGCGCATCGAGCTGTTTTGGGGCGAGACGCTGACGTGGCGCCCGGGCTGGCTCGCTGTGTTGCGAAAGATCAGACGATCTCGATCGAGTGACTGGTGCTGCATGGTTTCCTCTCGGTGGTGACTCACCACCACATCGCTGCGTTGATCATGAAAGCGTTGGGATCTGGTTTCGCTAAGCCGTCGTACGGAAAGCCGGGTGTCACCTTCGATCCCAAGAAGTATCGCGAGTACTGAAACGTCACGGATTCCTGGGCGACGAAACGCGTGCGCAAAATCACCTTGGGCGACAGCATCGAAAACGATTCGCGGCCGTCCGCGAGGTTCGGTTGCACGAGGTCGTAACGTAGACCGAAGGCGAGCACGTCGAGCGCCGAATAGATCGTGTCGACACCCCACTTGAGTCGCGAGTAGTCGTTGTTCTGGCTCTTGACCTTGTTCCACATCGCGAACGGTGTGACGCTCAAGTCCGGCCCATTACCGGCAAAATGCCGCGGAAAACGCGCGATTTTCCCCAAGCTGAGCGCGTACTGGAATAGCAGGCTATCGACCGTGCCCGAGTCATCCGGCAGCTTCGTTCCAGTTGCTGGATCGAAACCACCGAAGAAATTGTTTTTGAAACTATAGCCGCCGACCGAGTGGAGCACCTCGATCGCGTCCGCGATGGGCAAGATGTGCGAAGCATGAATATGCGAGTAGCCGAGGTAGCCGTCGCCGGCGACATCGGCATTCAGCCGAAGCTCGCCGCCGTAGATGTCGAAGTAGCCTGGTTGAGATTTGGTTCCCGCTAGATTGTGATCGTCCGGCGTCCACACGTGGAGGTAGTGACCGCCGAACGAAAGCGTCCGTGCGATTTCGAGCACCGCGTGCTCGTGGTGCACGAAGGTCGAACCCTCCGGCACGGGACCCGGATAAGGCAAATAATCCGGTCGAGGATTGACGGTCGTGAACGGAATTGCGTCGAGCTTGCCGCCGAAGCCCTGCTCGAGCACGAGCACGACGGACGGCGAAAGGTCGAAGTTGGCGGTCAGCGTCTCACCGGCGACGCGCGTGCGACCGAACAGATAGGTGTCGTACATGCCGCCGCCGGTTTTTCCGGCACTTCCGTAACGATTGGTGAAGGAGCCGAAGACTCCGCGCAGTCCGCCCAGGCTGCCAAACGCGTCCGGAAAAGTCAGCGTGACGAAGGCTTGATTGATGCCGAGCTGCGCTTCGAGATCACGGTAACCGGCTACCGTTTGATTGTAGCTCGCGATCGATGCCGTGACGCTCGCGCGCCCGCTGCCGTAGTTGAGAAAGAGTTCCGTCCACGGCCCCGGGAGCGCATTGGTGTAGACCCAATCGGTGTAGCTGAGATCGGCCGTGCGCGCGGGGCTGTGCAGTTCGTGCCCCGCGCCGCCGTCGTTGCGCGGACCGTATCCGACGCGCAACGGCGCGCGCACGTAGCCGTGCGTCACGAGACGATTGCCGTTGTCCGGCAGCTCCACGTTCGGCAAGCGTTCTTCGGACCCCTCGTTCACTTCGCCACCGATGTCGGGCATGCCGGCTTCGATGCCCGCGCCCTCGAACGTGGGTTTGGCGACGGGCGACGGGAGCGCTCCAGGCGCCGCGGCTTTCGTGGTTGCGCGCGGCACTTTCACCGGCTCCTCTTCGGCCGTGGCGGGCGTAGCGGATCGATCGGGATTTTGGCTGGATTTCGCGCTCGCGGCATCGGGCGCAGCGGCGTCCGGGGCGTCTTCCTGTCCAAAGGCAAGCGCCGGGTACACGAGCACGCAGGCGAGCGCGAGCCCGCTCGAACGGAGATCGATCATCGAAGTTTTCAACCCAAGGAGTGATGCGCTAAGCCGGAGAGTTCAGTTCCCCGCCTTCACGAAGCGCACGTTGTCGATCCACAAGTCGAAGTTGGCCGGCGCGGCGGCGCTCCCGCTCACTTGGGCGCGCAACGTGTAGACTTGCTTGCTCACGATGCCGGTCGGGATTGGCAAACCGAAGCCGCGCTGACTCATCGTCGCGAACGGCAACACGAAATCTTGCCATTGAGCGGTGACCGACGCGTCCGCACCGAAGTAGTCGCCGCAGCGCATCTTGTTGGTCTTGTCGGTCGTGTCGACACAGACTTTTCCTTCGGGCGCCGTGTTGGCGTCGGAGACGCTCACCCGCAAAGTGAGCGGATTGCCCGCCTTCGCCTGCAGCGCAATGCCCGTGTACATCGAGGCGTCGTAGGGCGTGCTGTCCGTAGCCATTGGCGCTTTGGGCGCGAAATCCGCGCCGAGACCGGCGCCAAAAACCGTGAAATTCATGGCCGAGGTGTGGAATGCGTATTGGCTGCTGCAGGCGCCGCCCAACTCCGCGGCGAGCGGCATGTTCGTGACTTTGGTCGGTGTCTGCGTGCCCGAGCCGTCGTTGAATAGGAACCAATCTCCGCCGCGACCGTTCATCGCCACGACTTGCGCAGTGCCCGTTTCGAAATCGCTGATCAGATCGGTCGGATCGATGGTCGGACAATCGGCGCCCGTGCTGCCTGCGCTCGAGCCGGTCGAACCGCTCGATCCCGTCGCGCCGCCAGTGCCGACAACGGTCGAGCCAGCGGCGCCAGCCGTCGAAGAGCCGGCACTTGCACTCGGGCTGCCACCACTCGTATCGCTGCCCGTTCCGGATCCGCCTGAGTCGGCTGTCGTGCCGGAGCCCGCGCGGCTTTGCGCCGCGTCGTCGCCCACGGTCGTCGCGCACGCGAGCGCAGCAAGCGAGCCGCAAGATATCAGTGCCCAAGCGCCGAAACTCCATCGCATCATGAGTGTTTCCCTTTGCGTGTGATGCAGAGCCCTATCGCAAGAGCAATGCCAGCTCGTGCTCCACACAAAAATCCCGAACTTCGCCGAGCGCACGCCGCGCCTCGCGCTGATTGCGCACAGTTCGTGCGGATCGGGCGCGAGTTGCGCACGCCGTGTACGGCGCTCCGACTTCGCAAACGAAAAGCAACGCGAGAAGTCGCGGCTTACTGCGGATCTCGTGAGCGAAGGTTTCGGGCATCTTTCTTGCTGACTGAGCTGTCCGAGACTGATTGAGCGGAGCGTGCGCTTCCGCGCGCGCCGACCAGAGCCCCGAGGAGCACATGATTCACTGCCATTGTGAGCCGGACTTTCGCCGTTTCGGTGCAGCGCTGCTCGGAGCAGTCAGCCTCTTGGCTTGTAGTGCGTCGAGCGCTCCGGGCGTGAACCCACGAGGCACGAGCGGAGCCAATGGAGCGAGCTCGAGCGTCGGAGACAACGGCGGTGCACCGTCGAACGTTGGCGGCGGTGTGTCGAACGGCGGCTCGTTGTCGCTCAATACGGGCGGCACCTCGACGAACCCAGACGGCGGTATCGCGGACAGCTGCGCGAGCGACACGCACCAAGCTGCGGCGATCCCGGTCACGCTGTTCGTGCTGCTCGATCAATCGGGATCGATGACCCAGGACGGCGATCGCTGGTCGCCAGTGACTTCGGCGCTCAAGGCATTCGTCAACGACATGGCGCAAGCGGGGCTCAACGTGGGACTGCAGTATTTCCCGCTCGGCGCCACGACCACCGATGATCCACAGATCTGCGCCGTCCAAAACTATGTGACACCGGACGTGCCGATTGCAGCCCTACCCGGCAATGCCGCAGCTTTCGCCGCCTCGATCGACAAGCACTACTTCACGGCGGCACAAGCCAACGATCCAGCGCACTGGGGCACGCCGACCGCTCCAGCGCTCGCTGGCGCGTATCAATATTTGGCCTCGTATCTGCAAATGCACCCTGACCAACATGGCGTGCTTTTGCTCGCTACCGACGGCCTGCCTTCGAATTTGTGCACCGGCGACAAGCCGGCGCAGGTCACGACGCAGATCGGCGCGCAAGTGACGCAGATGCCGTCGATCGAAACGTATGTCGTCGGCATCGGCCAAGTCAGTAACTTGAGCGACTGGGCCATGGCAGGGGGAACCGGACACGATGCCTTCATCGTCGATGGGACTGGCACCACGACCGGACAAGATCTCGGCAACGCGCTCGGTGAAATTCGTAAACTCACGCTGCCCTGCGATTACCTGATTCCGACGCCCGACGCAGGAACCATCGATCCGCAGAAGGTCAACGTGCGGGTAACGCTGCCGAACATGATGCAGAGCCAAATCGCGAACGTCGCGAGCGCGAGCGCTTGCGATGCGACGACGCCAACTTGGTATTATGACAATCCGACCGCGCCGACGCGCGTCGAACTCTGCCCGAGTGCTTGCAGCGAGCTCGGTCAAACCGGCACCCAGATCGAGCTACTCTTTGGCTGCCAGACCGAAGTGTTCGTGCCAAAGTGAGTGTTCGACTCAGAAGCGCGCGCGATAGCCGAGCAACCCGCCGCCGCGCGTCGGCGTCGCGTAGACCGTTTGCTCAGCGCGATGCCGGCTCGTGACGAGCAGCCAGCTCGAGACTCCGAATGAAATGAGCGCAACACCGAGTGAAGCGTCGGCAATCGCGTAGTCGCGCTCGATCGGTGCCTTGAGCGTGGGATCGCAGGCTGGGCTGCAGCCGTCGCTGTCGAGCCGATTCTTGCGCTGGTTCCCGCTGATGCCGAAGTACGCGAAGCTACCGAGCGAGAGCAAGCCGACACCCGCGAACACGAAGCTCGAGATCGGTGGTTTCCAGGCCGGACGCGGCGGCGGCGCAACTGGCTGCAAATCCACGACGACGCGCGTCGGCTCTCCGCCTTGGACGAGCAGCACGTCGCGCTCGACCGGAACATAGTGTTCGGCCTCGAAGCGCAGATGATGCGGCCCCGGATCGAGCTCGCGCTCACGCCCGTCGAGCACATCGACTAGCGGCTTTCCGTCGACGGACACGCGCACGGCAAAGAGCGCTTCGCGATGCGCGCCGCGAGCCTCGAGCACGAGCTTCGGCACACTCTGCGCAAGCTGCTCGGTCCAGTTGACGCAGTCGTCCCGCAGCAGCGCGGGACAGTGCTCTTGGGCACAAAAAATGGCCTGCTCGCGCGCGAGCAGCAAATGCCCGCTCGCGCGCTCGCGCTGCGCGGATTCGTACGCGTCTGCGCAGCGATTCTTCAGCTCATCGGCGTTCGGCGCGGTGGCGCTCGGCGCAGCTGCGTCTGGCTCCTGCGCAGCCAGCTGGCGTGCCACGCCGAGCAGCGCAAATAGTAGCGCGAGCCCGCGGCGCCGAGCGAGGCTTCGATCACAGGCACTGACGTTTGGGGATACGCACCCCATGTTCA
>DATATR010000252.1:0-3874 GCA_036268695.1 Polyangiaceae bacterium
GCGCAGAAAGTCGCGACAATGAGACACGGATCGCCCCGCACGTAGGAATGGCCGAAGAGCTCAAGCAAGGAAGTAAGCTCGGAAATTACGAGCTGGTGCTGAGAATCGGTCGGGGCGGCATGGCCGCCGTCTGGGTGGCGCGCGAGCGCGCCGCGACGACCAAGGACGATCGCCTCGTCGCGGTCAAAGTGATGCTGACCGAGCTCGCCGACGAAGGCGAGTTCGTCAAGATGTTCCTCGACGAAGTGCGGCTCGTGCGCAGCATTCGCCATCCGAACGTCGTCGATGTGTATGACGTCGGCGAGGACGAAGGCACGATGTGGATGTCGATGGAGTGGGTGGAGGGCGAGTCGCTCCACACCGTCATCGCCGAAGCCGGCAAGCGCCGCGCGATTCCGCCGGAGCTCGCCGTGCGCATCATCGCGGATGCCGCCGCGGGGCTTCACGCCGCGCACGAGCTACGCGAACTCGACGGCAGTCTGCGCGGTGTCGTGCATCGCGACATTTCACCGCACAACATTTTGATCGGGACCAACGGCTCGGTGAAGCTCGTCGACTTCGGCGTTGCCAAGGCCGTCGGGAGGATCAGCGAAGCGACGCGTGCCGGTCAGCTGAAGGGCAAGTTCGGCTACATGTCGCCGGAGCAAGCGCTCGGCAAATCCGTCGATCGACGGAGCGACATCTTCTCGCTCGGCATCGTGCTGTTCGAGCTCACCACGAGCCGACGACTGTTCCGCGGCGAGCACGATGTGGAAACGTTACGGCTCGTCATCTCCGGCGGCATCCCAAAGCCGACCCAGATCGACAGCCGCTATCCGCCCGAGCTCGAGCGCATCGTGCTGAAAGCGCTCGAGCGCAACGTCTCGGCGCGTTATCAGACGGCGGCGGAGCTCGAGCACGATCTGCGCGCCTACCTCAAAGCCGAGCGCCTGATCGTGCCGCAGGGCGGCATCGCAGGCATCCTGAAGCGAGTGCTCGGCGAGCGCATCGAACAGCGAAGAAAGGCCGTTCGCGCGTCGCTCAAGGCTTTGAATAGCGGAGCGCTGCCTGGCTCCGATTTGCTCCCGAACGATCCAGCGTTCACGCCGACCGGAAAGGATCGGATCACGGTCAGTGGCGTGAGCACGGTCACGGGCACGGGATTGAGCGGATTGAGTGGATTGAGTGGAGCGGGCACGTCGCCGAGCGCGCTCTTGCAGTCGCCGCTCGAGCACAGCCAAGTGAGTCACCCGAATGTTCCTCGCGTCATGCTCGCCCCGCGCCTCAGTACGGCAAGCGTGCTCGGTTACGCGATTGGCGTCGCCGGCCTCGCGATCGCGCTGTTCGTATTGATATTCATGCGTTGAGGGAGCTCGTCGCCCGAACGTAAACCGGCGGGCCGTTCGCGTGTCTCGGGTCGAGAGCTCTGCGTAGCTCGGCGGGACTGCGCCGCGATCGCGCGCCGAGAGCCGTCGCGGATTTCCAGAGAGCCGGTAGGACGAATTCTGTGAACGGCTCGTCGCGTGTGAAGGTGCGGTGTGCTTCCTTGAACCTGTGCGCTAGAGTCCACTCTTCTCGCGAGGATCGTAGACCGCATCATGGGTAAGCTTCTCGTCGTCGACGACCAACGCAATATGCGCACGACGCTAGCAATGATGCTGCGTGGTGCCGGCTATGAGGTCGACGAAGCGGCGGACGGCGCGCAAGGTCGCGAGCTCGGCGCGACCGGCGCGTATGACGTCGTGATCACCGATTTGCGAATGGGTGAGTTCGACGGCATCGACGTGCTCCGCGCGACCAAAGAAGCGCAGCCGATGACCGAGGTCATCGTGATGACGGCCTACGGCACGATCGAGAGCGCGGTCGAAGCCATGCGCGTGGGCGCGTTCGACTACATTCAGAAGCCGTTCAGCGAACAAGAGTTGATCGTCAAGGTGTCGAAGGCGTTCGAGAGCCGACGACTGCACGGCCAAGTGCAACTTTTCGCGCAGGAATTCAAAGAGCGCTATCACCTCGAGAACATCATCGGTCGTTCGCAGTCGATTCGCGACGTGCTCACGCGCGTGGTCAAAATCGCGCCGACGGACGCAATCGTGCTCATCACCGGCGAGAGCGGCACGGGCAAGGAGCTGGTCGCGCGTGCGGTGCACGCCAACAGCAAGCGCGCGCATCGGCCGTTCGTAACCATCAATTGCGCGGCGATCAGCGAAACGCTACTCGAGAGCGAGCTCTTCGGGCACGCGCGCGGCGCGTTCACCGGCGCGATGACCGCGCGCAAAGGTCTGTTCGAAGAAGCCGACGGCGGCACCTTCTTCTTCGACGAAATTGCGGAAACGACGCCGAGTTTTCAAGCCAAGCTGCTGCGCGCGATTCAAGAAGGCGAAGTGCGCCGCGTCGGCGAAAATAAGCCGATCCTGATCGACATCCGCGTCGTCGCCGCGACCAACGTGGACCTGGGACTCGCGGTCGAAGAGCGTCGCTTTCGCCAGGATTTGTATTATCGCCTGAACGTGGCGCGCTTCCATTTACCGCCGCTGCGCGAGCGCCGCGAAGACGTGCCGCTACTCGTCGAATTCTTCCTCGAGAAGTACAACCGCAAGATGAACGCGCGCGCGCGCCTGGCCGAAGGCGTGATGGACAAGCTCATCGCCTATGATTTCCCGGGCAACGTGCGCGAGCTCGAGAATTTGGTGGAGCAGTCGGTGGCGCTTTGCACTGGCGGCGTCATCACGGTGGACGACGTGCTGCCGGAAGTGCCGCGCAAGGCAGGCCGCGTGCCGGGCAAGACTTTGGCGGACATCGTCGACGAATCCGAGCGCCAGGCGCTCGAAGCCGCGCTGCGTTCATCGGACGGCAACCGCGAACGCGCGGCGGAGGCGCTCGACATCAGCCCGACGACGCTGTGGCGCAAGATGACGCGGCTCGGCATCACGTTCGAGAGTCGCTGAGCGAGTCTCGGCTGGCGTTCGCGCGGCAAATCTGATTGCTTCCGGCCGGTGAAGACGGCCGCATTCGACTACGAGCTACCTGAAGCGCTGATTGCCGCGCAGCCGGCGGCGCGGCGCGACGGCGCACGGCTGCTCGTAGTCGACGGCGCACGGCTCGAAGATTCCATGGTCGAGCGCCTGCCCGATTTGATCCCCGAAGGCTCGCTCTTGGTCGTGAACGATACGCGCGTGCGACGCGCGCGCATCTTCGGCGCGAAGCGCGATAGCGGTGGGAAAGTCGAGCTGTTGTTCGTGCGTCGCATCGAGCGAACCGAGGCTGAAGAACACTGGGAAGCGATTGGCCGGGCGAGCAAGCCGCTGCGCGTCGGCAGCGTGATCGATTGGGAGCGAATTGCGATCGAAGTGCGAGCGCGCCAAGAAGACGGCTCGCTCGTTGTCAGCGTGCGCGCGGGCTGCGACTTCGAGCAAATGCTGGAAGCTCGCGGGCATTTGCCGTTGCCACCCTACATGCGTCGAGCTGACGAGGTCGCCGATCTCGAGCGCTACCAAACCGTGTACGCGCGTCGCACGGCTTCCGCGGCAGCGCCCACTGCGGGCCTTCACTTGAGTGAGGCGCTGCTCGAACGCATGCGCGCGCGCGGCATCGAGCTCGCGCGGATCGAGCTCGAAATCGGCCTCGGCACGTTTCGCTCGGTGTTGGTCGAGGATCTCGACGAGCACCCAATGCACGCCGAGGTCATCGACGTGAGCTCCGAGGTCGCGAGCTCGCTGCGCGCTGCGCGCGCGCGCAATGCCGCGATCGTGGCCGTCGGCACGACGGTGGTGCGCGCGCTCGAGAGCGCAGCAGATCCAAGCGAACTCGGCCAGATCCGGCCCACGCGCGGCGAGACCAAGCTCTTGATTCAGCCCGGTTACGAGTTCAAAGTCGTCGACGCGTTGCTCACGAA
>DATATR010000253.1:0-17999 GCA_036268695.1 Polyangiaceae bacterium
TCCAGCCGCGCTCGTGATCGCTCCGCAGTTCCTTGCTCTCGATCCGTTCGTGCAGCACGATCACTTCGGTTCCGCGCGGGTGCGGCTCGAAGCGCACGGTGACGCGCGAGGCTTCGCTCGGCTCTGCTGCCGCTGCTTGGAGAAACCAACTGTAGCTGAGCCGGTGCGGCGGTTCGATCACGGCGAACTCGCCGAAGATGACGACCACGCTGCCGTCCGGCAGCGTATTTTCCAATCGATAGCCGCCTCCGACGCGGAGCTCGACCTCGGCCCGAGTACAGCGCACCGGGCGCGGCCCCCACCATTCGAGCAGTTGCTCCGGTCTGGTCCAAGCTTCGAACACGCGGGAAGGCTCCGCCGCGATGGTACGACGAACGACGAGCACCAGTTGATTCGCCACTATTTTTTCGCCTTCTTCGCACGCGCCGGAGTCGCAGAAGCTTCGACGAACGCGGCCAATTGATCGAGATTCGTGTGCCAATACGCGCGATAACGTTCGATGAACGCGCTCGCGTCGTCGAGTGCAGCGGCCGTCAAGTGACAACGCTGAAAGCGTCCTTCACGCGCGCGTCGAACGAGGCCTGCTCGCTCGAGCACGTCGAGGTGTTTCGAAATCGCGGGCAGAGAAATCGGAAACGGCAGCGCCAGCTCCGTCACCGCCTGCGAACCGCGCGCGAGCTCCGCGATGATACGCCGTCGCGTCGCGTCCGAGAGCGCGTGAAAGATGGCATCGAGCCGCTCGTCTCGTTTCGTCTCTTTGGCGATTGACATCCGAGCCCTGTCCATGATTAACCGTTTGGTTAAGTATTGGCAAACAGAAAAGGAAATCACATGGCCAAAGTGCATCAAGAAATCAAGTTTTCCGCCGCGCCCGCGCGCGTCTTCCAAGCGCTGACGAATGCGGCCGAACACGCGCGATTGACCGGCGCGCCCGCGGAAATCGAGGCTCGACCGGGCGGCGCGTGGTCGGCCTACGGCGGGAAAATTTCAGGACGCAACATCGAGCTCGTCGACGGCGTGCGCATCGTGCAGACTTGGCGCGCGGGCAACTGGCCGGAGGGGCAGCACTCGCTGGTTCGCTTCGAGCTCGCGCCCGAAGGCAACGGCACCAAACTCGTGCTCGATCACGATGCTTTGAGCGACGACCAAGTGCCGCATATCGATGGTGGTTGGGAGCGCATGTATTGGGAACCAATGCGCAAGCATTTCGCGTAGCCGTTGCGGCGAATCACGCAGCTGGATCGGTCCACGTTGCGGACATGTAGGTACGATCTTCCCCGGCCCGCGGGGCGGTAGATTTGCGACGGACGGCCGCGGATTTGCGGCTAGCGACGGAGCGCGCGAAGCCCCAAGATAGTCGCAAATGACCGACCGAATCCAAACCGCGGGCGTGATCGGGGCAGGCGTCATGGGCAGCGCGATCGCGGCGCACTTCGCGGGCGCGGGCATCGTCACGCATTTGCTCGACATCGTGCCGCCGGACCTCAAACCCGAAGAGCAGAAGAACGCCAAAGCGCGCAATCGCTTTGCCGATAGTGGCGTCGAAAAGGCACTCAAACAAAAGCCCGCGCCGTTCTTCACGCCGGACGCAGCGCGGCTGATCAAGACCGGAAACCTCGAGGATCATCTCGAGCGGCTGCGTGAGTGCGACTTGATCGTCGAAGCGGTGGTCGAGAATCTGGAGCTGAAGCGTCAGCTCTTCGAGAAGATCGCGCCGTTCGTCAAGCCGGACGCGATTTTGGCGTCGAACACCAGCGGGCTCAGCATCGCGAAAATGAGCGAAGTCTTGCCGAAGGAGCTCAAATCGCGCTTCCTCGTGCTGCACTTCTTCAATCCGGTGCGTTACATGCGCTTGCTCGAGTTGGCGCAAGCGCCGGAAACCGATCCCGCGATCATGGCGCGCATGGCCGAGTTCGGGGAATTTTTGGGTAAGGGCGTCGTGGGCGCCAAAGACACACCGAACTTCGTCGCGAATCGCATCGGCGTGTACTCGATGATGCTGACGATGCACAAAATGCTCGAAGCGGGTCTGAGCATCGAAGCGGTCGACAAGATCACGGGCAAGCCCATGGGCAGACCGAGCAGCGCCGCGTTCGGCACGGGAGATTTGGTGGGCATCGACACGCTGGTCCACGTCGCCCAAAATTGCTTCGATTCGCTGACCCGAGACGAGGCGCGTAGCACCTTCGAAATCCCGCAATTCGTTCGCGATCTCGTGGCTGCAGGTCGACTCGGGCGCAAGAGCTCGGCTGGGTTTTACAAGAAGACAGGCAATGATTTGCTCGTCTACGACGTGAAGACGAAGGAGTACCGCGCGCAGGAAAAGGTGCGCTTCGATTCGCTCGGCGCGATCAAAAATGAGGAAGATCCGAAGAAGCGCCTGAAGAAGCTGGTCTTCGCGGATGACGTCGCGGGCAAGTTCGCGTGGACCGTGCTCGCGAACACGCTCGTCTACAGCGTGCGCCGGCTCGGCGAAATTGCGGACGACATCGTGAGCATCGATCGCGCGATGCGCTGGGGCTTCAATTGGGAGCTCGGGCCGTTCGAAGCCTGGGACGCGATCGGCGTTCGGGAATCAGTCGCCAAAATGAAGCAAGACGGGCTGGCCGTGCCCGAGTGGGTCGAAAAAATGCTCGCCTCGGGCCGCGCGAGCTTCTATGCGGGCGGCCCCGCGGCGCCCACTTACTTCGACGCGAAGACCGCGTCGGAAAAGGCAACCCCCCAAGATCCCAAGCAAATTCGGCTCGATTCGTTGAGCTCTGAGCCCACGCGCCTGGTCAAGAAAAACCTCGGCGCGTCGCTGATCGATTTGGGCGACGGCGTGCTTTGCGTCGAGTTTCACTCGAAGCTGAACACGATCGACAACGACCTGATCGCGATGCTGGCCGAAGCGCCGAGCATTGCCGAGAAATCATTCCAAGCAATCGTGATTGGGAATTCGGGTGAGCACTTCTGTGCCGGCGCGAACTTGATGCTGATCGCGATGGCCGCGCAGCAGAAGGCGTGGGCGCAGATCGAACAGGTCGTGAGCTCGTTGCAATCCTCGCTGCAGCGCTTACGTTATGCGAAAGTGCCGGTCGTCGCCGCGCCGTTTCAGTACACCCTCGGGGGTGGTGCCGAAGTCGCGATGGCCGCCGATGCCTGCCAGGCGCACGCCGAGACGTACATGGGCTTGGTCGAAGTCGGCGTCGGGTTGATTCCTGCCGGCGGCGGTTGTTTGCGCATGGTCGAACGTTACACCGAGGAGCTGAATGGGCTCAGCGGCGTGGATCTCTTGCCGTTCATCGGCCAAGCCTCGCTGAACATCGCCACGGCCAAGGTCGCGACCAGCGCCGAAGAAGCCAAAACCCTGAAATATCTGCGGCGAAGCGACGGAATTTCACTGAACTCCGCGCGCCTTCTGTTCGAAGCCAAACAGCGCGCGCTCGGGCTCGCGGGCGCCGGTTATCGACCGCCGCTGCCCCCGGTCTTGCCGGCCGCGGGCTACGACGCCGAAAAGACGATCGGCGCGCGCGTCTGGGCGATGGTCGAAGGCGGCTACGCCTCGGCGCACGACGCGCTGATCGCGAACAAGGTCGCGCACGTGCTGTGCGGCGGACCGGTCGCAGCCGGCACGCTCTTGCCCGAACAACACTTCTTGGACTTGGAACGCGAGGCTTTCCTTTCGCTGTGCGGCGAGCAGAAGAGCCAAGAGCGCATCCAGCACATGCTCATGAACAACAAGCCGCTGCGGAATTAGTCGTCGGGAGCGCAGCTCCCGCCCCGCTGAGTGAATTCAGCGGGGCCCCACCCTCAGGTTTTGAGGCCCCGACCCCAAAACGATTTTCACTAAGGAGAGAAGATGGCATTCCCGCTCAATGTGATTATTGCATCGGCCGTGCGTACGCCGGTCGGTCGCGCGCTGAAGGGCACGCTGCGCACGACGCGCCCCGAAGATCTCGCTGCCGCCGCCATGGTCGAAGCAGTGAAGCGCGTGCCCGGTCTGAAGCCGGAAGAGGTCGAGGACGTCGTGCTCGGCTGCGCCATGCCGGAAGCCGAACAAGGCCTGAATCTGGCGCGAAATGCCGTATTTTTGGCAAAATGGCCGAACACGGTGTCGGCCGAGACGATCAATCGATTTTGCTCCAGCGGCCTGCAAGCGATCGCGCATGCGGCGCTGAGCGTGCAGGCTGGGCTGGTCGACGTCGCGGTCGCGGGCGGCGTCGAATCCATGTCGCTCGTGCCGATGAGCGGCAACAAAGTGAGCCTCAACCCGAAGTTGATGGACGAGTTTCCGGAAGCGTACATCGCGATGGGGCATACGGCGGAGCGCGTCGCGAAACGCTTCAACGTCACGCGCGCCGAGCAAGACGCCTTTGCCGTGCGCTCACACGAACGCGCGCTCGCAGCGATCGCTGCGGGTCGCTTTCAAGACGAAGTCGTGCCGGTCAAAGCGCGCATCCTCGAAGGCGGCAAAGTCTCTGAGCTCGAGTTCAAAGTCGACGAGTGCCCGCGCCCTGGCACGACCATGGAAGTGCTCGCCAAGCTCAAGCCGGCCTTCAGCGTGAACGGCAGCGTCACCGCCGGCAATAGCTCACCCACGAACGACGGCGCGGCTGCGGCCGTGCTTTTGTCGGACAAGAAAGCCGCCGAGCTCGGCGCGAAAGCGCTCGGGAAATTGCGCGGATTTGCCGTCGCCGGCGTCGATCCGGACATCATGGGCATCGGCCCGGTGCCGGCGATTCGCAAGCTGCTCGCGCAAACCGGGCTCACGATTTCGGAGATCGACTTGTTCGAGATCAATGAGGCGTTCGCGGCGCAAGCCGTTTACTGCGCTCGCGAGCTCGGCGTGCCGGACGAAAAGCTGAACGTGAACGGCGGCGCGATTGCGCTCGGCCATCCGCTCGGCTGCACCGGTGCGAAGCTCACCGCGACGCTGCTCTACGAGCTCCGCCGGCGCGGCGGGCGTTTGGGCATCGTCTCGATGTGCATCGGTGGCGGCATGGGTGCGGCCGGTTTGTTCGAAGTTTGAGCGCGGCTCAGCCTTGCACCACTCCGAAGAGGCGGCCGATCACGGCACTGACGGCCATGGCCAAACCGCCGCCGACCAGCACGCGCAGCGCTCCGCGTTGAAGCGGCGCGCCTGCCACGTGCGCGCCGAGCGCACCCATGCAACCCAAACTCGCCAGCGCGGACGACGCGATCACCGGAATGCGAATTGCTTCCGGCGCGAGCAGCAGCGCCAAAATTGGCACGAGCGCCAGTGAGGAAAAACTCGCCGCCGAGATCAGTCCGGCTTGCAGCGGCCGCGCGCGCCCACCTTCGGTCAAACCGAGCTCGTCGCGCAAATGCGCATCGAGCCGATTTTTGGCGCTCAGTTGCTCCGCGACTTGGCGTGCCAGGGCCGGAGCGAGCCCGCGCTTCTCGTAGATTGCGGCAAGCTCGCGCAATTCGCCGGCTGGGTTGTCGTCGAGCTCCCATTTTTCGAGATCGATGTCCGCCTCTTCGGCGTCGCGCTGCGAGCTGACCGAGACGTATTCGCCCGCAGCCATCGACAGCGCGCCGGCGGCAATTCCGGCCACGCCGGCCACGAGCACGGCGTGCTTCGACGCGCCGGACGCGGCCACGCCGATGATCAAACTAGAGATCGAAACGATGCCGTCGTCGGCCCCGAGAATCGCGGCACGGAGCCACGCCCCGCGGCTCGACACGTGGCCTTCGTGATGCGGGCGCGCATGGGCTTTGCGCTTCGGATTCGTGATCATTCGCCTTCGGCACACTATAGCCGAACTCGCTTTGACTCAGGCGCGCTCGGCGACGATGAACAAGCGCGGAAACGCGAGCAAGCGACGGCCGTCGCGACGCGCGGGATAGGCGCGCGCGATTTGCGCGGTATATTCGGCCAAAAACTCGGTGCGCTCGGCCGCGGAGAGCGGCTCCAAAAATGGCCGCAGGCCCGTCGCGCGGAGCCACTCGACGATCGCTTGCGCGTCCGCCATCGGATGCTGATAAGTCGTCCGCCAGATCTCGACGCGCGCGGCAGCGCTCACCAAAAGATCATAGTAACCTTCGGCCGGCAAAATCGCGGCGCGGACGCGCGCTGCATCGCCGAGCGCGTGCGCCCACGGACCCTGCGTGGCCACGTCGCGCATCGCGCGATGTGACGGTTCCTCGAGATTGTCGGGCATTTGTAGGGCCAGCACGCCGCCGGGCGCGAGCAAGGAAAACAGCCGCGGAACGAGCGTTTCGTGATCGGGCAGCCATTGCAGCAGCGCGTTCGCGAAAATCAAATCCGGCGCCGCCGCGGGCTGCCAGGAAGCGGCGTCGCTCTGTTCGAAGCGACATCCAGGCAGCCGCTCGCGAGCGCTCTCGAGCATGGCTTCGGAGCTATCCGTGCCGACGATTCGCGCGTTCGGAAAGCGCGCGGCGAGTAACTCCGTGGAGTTACCAGGTCCACAGCCGAGATCGAACACGCGCGCGGGGTCTGTGACTGGCACGCGCGCCAACAAATCGAGCGCGGGGCGCGTGCGTTCGTCCTCGAAGCGGCGATAAAGTGCGGGGTTCCAGTCGCTGGACATGCGCGAGATTTCGCTCGGGTTATTTCATCGAACCCACTCGGATAGCACCCGACGTCAGAACGTGACCGTGAACGGATCGCGCTTTTGATACAAATCCCAGAATTTTTCCGCGATCGCCGAAGCTTCGAGTGTCGCGTTGCCGTGATCGAAGGCGGTGCCTTTGACCAAACCGGTGACCACGACTTCGCCCACGTAGACGCCTTTTGCTTTCAAGCCTTGCGCCAAAATCCCGACCGTCTTGTGCTGTGCGGCTTTGCCGATCGCGAGGCCCGACGCGCCAAAACCGAGGGCCATGCCGTCCACGCTCGGTTCATAAAAGCAGAGACCGCCGCCGGTGACGAGCACGGCGCCCTGCTTCGCCTCGAGATCCGGCAAGCTCGCTTGCACCGCCGCAACCAAGCCTTGCACCGAGACGCCGAACACGGTGCTGAGCTCTTCGGGCGCGGCTTGGGTCAGATCTCCCGCACCACCGGCGTATGCGTTCCAGTGCAGCACCCCGATCGGGCCGAGTGCCGCGCGCGCTTCAGCGATCATCTTTTTCACGGCCTCTGGTTTGCCCAAATCACAAGTGAACGCCTGCGCCTTCACGCCAGCATCGGCCAGCGCGCTGGCTGCCTTCGCCAGGCGATCCGTGCTGCGCGCGACGATCGCGACCGGGTGCCCCGCTTTGCCGAAGCGCCGCGCGACTGCGTCCGAAATCCCTGGACCATGCCCACAAACAATGATGGTTTCCGCCATGGACCGATGAATAGAGCCAAGCCGACATAACGGCAATCGTGTCGGCGAGATCCTCTCTCGGCTATTTCGACCTTTTCCTGAAGAAATGACTCTCGGCTGTCGATCCGGGTCGAGCTCGTTCGCCTTTGACACGAACCGCGGGCAATGCCGCCGCAATCACCGAGGAATCGACGATGAAATATTTGCTCTTGATCTACGAACAAGAAAAACGCTGGGAAAACGGCTACGACAAGATGGAGCTCGCCGAGTACGGCGCGTTCGGCAAGGAATTTGCCAGCTCGATTCAAGGGGGCAACGCGCTCAAGCCCACCGCGACCGCGACCACCGTGCGCGTGCGCGAAGGCAAACGCCTGACGACGGACGGCCCATTCGCCGAAACCAAAGAGCAACTCAGCGGTTTCTATTTGGTCGACGCACCGAACTTGGATCAAGCCATCCAGATCGCCGGCAAGATCCCCGCAGCTCGCTTTGGTTCGATCGAAGTGCGGCCAATCATGACGTTCGAGTGATCGATCTCGATCGCTTGTGCCGTGCGGAATGGGGCCACCTACTCTCGTCGTTGATCCGGAGCTTCGGTGATTTCGATCTCGCCGAAGAAGCCTTGCAGGAAGCGTTCGCGCAGGCGGTGGTCGATTGGCCGCTGTCCGAACCGAACAATCCGAAGGCCTGGCTCTACGGCACCGCACGGCACCGCGCGATCGATCGCCTGCGCCGACGTGCGCGTTCGGCGGTGCTGCTCGGCGAGCTCGAGCCATTCGACGAGCGCCACGTGCAATCATCGCGCGACGAAGCCACCGTTCCCGACGAGCGGCTGCGACTGATCTTCACGTGCTGTCATCCGGCGCTGGCCGAAGAAGCGCAAGTCGCGTTGGCCTTGCGCACGCTCGGTGGGCTCAGCACCGAGGAAATCGCGCGCGCATTCTTGGTGCCGCAGGCAACGATGGCGCAGCGGCTGGTGCGCGCGAAAGCCAAAATTCGCGAAGCCTCGATCCCGTACGCGATTCCAGAAGCGGACGAATTGCCGGATCGGCTCGGCGCAGTCATGTCCGTGCTGTATTTGATTTTCAACGAGGGCTATGTAGCTGCGCAAGGCAAAGACCTCGTACGCCAAGCTTTGTGCAAGGAGGCCATCGAGCTCACGCGGCTCTTACGCTCGTTGCTCGGCGCGCGCTTGAACCTCGACGCGCCCGAAGTCGACGCGCTGCTCGCGCTGATGCTGCTGCAAGATTCGCGGCGCGACGCGCGGATCGGCGCGCACGGCGAAGTCGTGCTGCTCGAGGCGCAAGCGCGCACGCTCTGGGATCGCGCCGAGATCGACGAAGGCATTCGTTTGCTGGACGGCGCGCTCCAGCGCGCGCCGCCCGGAACGTACGCGCTCGAAGCCGCCATCGCCGCACTGCACGCCGAATCGGCGCGCGCCGAGGACACCGATTGGCGGCAAATCGCGGCGCTCTACCAGCGCTTGCTCGAGCTCCATCCTTCGCCCGTCGTGGCGCTGAACCGCGCGGTCGCGATCGCGATGGCCGAAGGCCCGGAAGCCGCGCTGCCCTTGGTCACCGAGCTCGAAGCGCAACTCTCGCGTTACAATTTGTGGCACGCCGCGCGCGCGGATTTGCTGCGCCGCCTGGGTCACACGCGCGAAGCGCTCAGCGGCTACGAGCGCGCGCGCGAACTTTCGCAGAACGAATCTGAATTGCGATTTTTTGCGCGCCGAATCGCGGAATTGGAAGCGCTCCTTTGACGCCGAAGGCTGCGCCGGCCGCGCCGTAACGCGTGACCATCAATAAAAAACCAAGCCCAGGCGGAGCCCGACGCTTCCGCGACTCAGGCGCCGTGCGTGGCTCGTTCGAGGTACGCGCAGAGCGCGTTGACCAGCTGCATTTGGCGCGGACTCTTGCAGCGCGCCTGCGTCAGCTTCGGATTCGCGACCAAGACGACGAGCGCTTGCGCGCGCGAAGTCGCGACGTTCAGCCGATTGAGCGAATACAGGAATTCCATGCCGCGCGGCGCATCTTCCGCGCTCGAGCTCGTGAGCGAATAGATCACGATCGGCGCTTCAGCGCCCTGGAATTTGTCGACCGTGCCGACTTTGACCGCCGCGAACTCAGTTTGCCGCAAGCGCGCGCGGATCGCGCCGACTTGCGCGTTGTACGGCGCGACCACCAGCACGTCTTTGTGTTCGAGCGCGCGAAGCGCGCCGCGCTTATCGACGAACTCGGCCTTGCCCGCAAACAATTGGCGAATCAGCTCCGCGACGCGCGTCACTTCTTCGTCCGATTGACTGGTGTTGCCGGTGTGGTCGACCGGCACGAAACGAAGCCCGCTGCCCGCGAACGGCTCGGGGCCGACGATGCGTTGCTGATCCAAACCGGCGATCGCTTCGAGTCGCCCTTCGTAGAAGACGCGCGAAGTGAACTCGCAAATTTTCGGGCAAAGCCTGCGCGTTTGCGGCAAAAATACGCCGAGCTCGGGCGGCATCGTCAGCGCCGAGCCGAGCAAATGTTCGAGCGCGGAAGCGTCGGCGCCGGGCGGGTGCGTGCCTTTCTGCGGCTGATCGAGCTGCGCGGGATCGCCGAATAGAATCAAACTTTGCGCGGCGCCGGACACCGCGAGCACGTTCGCGAGCGACATCTGCCCGGCTTCATCGACGACCAGCACGTCCACGCTTCGTTGTAGCGGTTCGGTGACCCACGCAAAGCTCGTGCCGCCGACGACGCTGAGCTCGTTCGCGTCGAGCCGCTTGCGGATCGCCGCATAGTCTTTGCTGAACTCGAACGACGCGGGCTCGTGCTCGTCGAGCGTCGTTTCGTCCGAGATGTGGAGCACACTTCCGGCTCGTTCGAGCCGCTCGCTCACCGCGTGGAGCACGCTCTTGATCACGCGATGGCTGTTCGACGTGACGCCCACGCGTTTGCCAGCGCGCACCAGCGCCGCGATCATCTCCGCGGCGCGATAGGTCTTGCCGGAACCGGGCGGACCTTGTACCGCAAGCACCGAACGATCGAGCTCGAGTGCGAGCCGCGTGATGCCCGCGACGGTGTCTTCGTTGGGCAAAATCAGCGATTTTTGTTGGGGGTTTGCCGTGCGCGGCGCGTTCCGGAGCAGCAGATCCCGCGCCGCGGCGAGCTCGCCGCGCGCGTTCACACCCGCGTTCGCAATCGAACGACCGAGCTCGAGTAACCGCTGCGCGTGGCCCTTGGTCGGGATCGGACCGCTTGGAATCAGCGCGCGCGGATGCTCCGATTCGCTCGTGCGCTTGAGCAAGACGTAACCGTCACCGACTTCGAGGATCGCGCCGGCCGATTTCTCGCGATCCGGATCGAACGATTCGCGATTGGGTTTGATCGAGTGATCTTGAGCCGGAAATTCGTAGCGCAAGATCTTCGAGCGCTTTTCGCTGCCGACCACACCCGCGAACTTCAGCTCGGCGAGCACGGAGCGATCCTCGAGTCGCTCGGCGGGCGCGAGTTCGCGCGCGCGAAAGTGCTCCCACCAAGTTTGCTTTTCTTCGCGCCAGTGCCAATCGAGCAGATTCGCGAGCAGACGTTTGGCCGCTTGCTCTCGCTCGTCGAGCGCGGGGTCATCCGGCAATCCGCTGAGCAAAAGCTTCGCGAGCCGCGCGCGCTCTTGCTCCTCCGGCTCGGGCTTCACGGACTTCGATTGCTCGGGGCGACCGAGAATTTTCCCGGTTTTTTGCTCGAATTCGCCGCGCCGCGCCTCGAGCCAAACGCGCAGGCGAAAAGCGGACAAGCAATCTTCTTCGTTATAGCGAGCGATCACGGCGCGGAGCTCGGCTTCGGCGGAGCTGCCTTCGCCAGTCTCCAAAAACCAACCGAAGAGCTGCATCGCGCGCGCCGCGTCGCGCAAATCTGCGCGCCGTTCGAAGTCATAGAGCCCTTCGAGTTGCTTCAAGGTGTAGTTTTCGACCGAGGCGCGCAAGCTGCGCCGCACGATGCCGAGCAAATCCACGAACACCTGCTCGCGCAACAATTGATCGACCTCGGCTTCACGGGTGTTGTGACGGCAAGAGAGCTTGCGAATCGCGTCCGCTTCGCGGTGCCCGAAATGGAACACGTGCAAGTCCGCGAACTCGGCGCGCCCTTTCATGATGCGATCGATCACCGCTTCGAACGCGCGTTTTTCTTCGGCCAGATTCGTGGCCCAAAACGCGTGATGGCGCGGCGCGCCCGGCTCACTCCGCGGCACGAAGTCGTCCACGACGTCCCCGAGCTCCACGAGCCCGAACAAGTAGTCGAGCCCGCTCCCACGCACGAACGGATCGCCCTCCAAATCCAAGTACAAATCGCCCGGTTTTGGCAGTGGCAAGCGATCGAGACCGAAGCCCGCTTCGACCTCGAGCAAGAGCTCGTAGCGCGGCTTCGCTTCAGCGCGGCCAGCAACTTGAATCCGCGCTTGTTCGCGCACGCGGCTGAGTGCATCCGCGCCGATCCCATCGACGCGGCGCGACGGTTCGAGCACAGCGAGCGCGCTCAACGTCGTCACGCGCGCGCTCGTCAAACGATCGCGCTGCCGCGCGCTGATGCCGGCGACGAGCGACAAATGGTCGTCCGCGCGGCGCCGCTCTTCACAGCGCTTCCAAAAACTGCACACCGCACAATGCTCGACGGGCTCCGGATAGGTCTCACGCGCCGCGCCTTCCGCCACGAAGGACTCGAAGCGCGCCTTCGTCGAACGATAAAACGAGAGATAGTCCGCCGTGCGCAAGGCGATCTCGCGCGGCTCGGAGCCGCCCGGCGCGATGTACAAAAACTCGGGTTCCTTGTCCTGAAGTTCTGCGAGCAGCTCCGTGTACGCGCAGAGCTGCAGCACGGCGCGCGCCTTCGCCTCGTGCGCGAGCTTCGCGTCGAGCACGGCGTAGTGATGCGCGCCGAAACGGCTTTGACCGGGCTGTTTGAGCAGGAAATCGGGTCGCCCGAACCAATTGCCGCGCGCGAGCACTCCCTGCGCGATCACCTGCGCGCCCTCGGCCATCGCGGTTTCGGTCGCGCGTGCCGCCTCGCTGCGCGACGCTTCGCCCGGCCCCGCAGCGATCTTGACGACATTCGGGAACCGCTCGCCGAGTTGGGCGAGCACGCGCGCTTCGTGCTCGAAGCCGCGCTTTTCGAGCATCAGTCGTTCGAGCTCGTTCACGCCGGGCCGTTCGAGCTTGCCGAAAGCGACCGCGAGCTCGAGTTCGGTCTTGTGCGCGCACTCGCTGAAGCCGCTCAGATCAGTGGCCGAGAGCGTGAGCGAAGGCGAATCAGGCGAGGCTTTCACGGCTTTGCCGCCGAGCGTAGAGCGCTGCCGGCGCCTCCGCAAAGGCACGCGTCCGTGCTAACCCGTTTGAGCATGGACGACTCGGCGCTCCGGGAGCGATACGCCGGCTACGACCGCGACGGCGATGGCTACATCGACTTTGGCGAATTCAGCGCGCTCTTGGACGAGCTTGGCCTCGGTTACAGCGAAACGCAGACGCGCGCCGCGTTCGACTCGCTGGATGTCGACAAAAACGGCCAGATCGATTTCGGCGAATTCAAGATTTGGTGGGTGGAGTGAGTCCGTCCGTTCGATGCGCCTCGTTGGGTCACGATCAACCCGAGCCCCGGCTCAGCTCGCGCAAGTTCCGGTCGCAGACGCGAAATAATGTCGATTTCTAGAACCCCAGACTAGCGATCATTTACGCCACTACGGCGCGGCCCACTTCCAACGGGCGCACGGCGAACGCGGACTGCAGCAGCGATGCGCATCGGCATTTTAGCAAATTTCGGCTGAATTCACGGCATACTCTGGCTGAACGGACGGCCAAAGGGCCAGTCATCATCGGTTGCAAATGCCCGATTTCAGAGCGGAAGGTGACCTTTGTGCGGGGTGGCACTCGTGCTTTGTCGGCTTTGTCTCAAACGAGGCAAGTTGCCACCGAGGGTCGTCGGCTTAAGGTACTCCGCTATGCGACATACCGAAATTGAGCCCGGATTCGCTTGTTCTTACACGACGCAGCTTGGCATGGCTGCTGCACAAGGGAGCGCTCGATGATTCCGGATGCGAAGCAGGACTCGCCTCGCATGTTCGAGTCCAATTTATTCGAGCGATTCTCACGCGCTCACCCGCTCACGCCAGCAATCCTTTACTTGCCGCTGGTCGCGCTTTCGATCGGTCTGGCAGCTCGCCATGGCCAAGGCGCGGGCTCGATCGCGCTCAGCGTCTTCGGCGGCTACTTGCTGTGGACGCTCACCGAATATTGGTTGCATCGCTTGGTGTTCCACTTGCCCGTCATCGGGCCGAAGACCGAGCGCGCGGCGTTTTTGATCCACGGAGTCCATCACGACTACCCGTACGACGAATCGCGCTTGGTCATGCCCGCCGGAGCATCGCTCAGCATGTGTGCGATCACGCTCGTTATTTTTCGCATCACGCTCGGCACGGCCGCGATGTGGTCGCCGCTAGCCGGCTTCGTGCTCGGCTACGTCATCTATGACGAAGTGCACTGGTACCTGCACGCGGGCAAGCCCACTTCCCGCTTCGGGCGCTGGTTTCGCCGTCAGCATTTTCTCCATCATTTCAAAGAGCCGTCGAGCCGCTTTGGAGTGAGCTGCCCTTGGCTCGACTACGCGTTTGGCTCCGCCGCCGCGCCAAGGCGGCGCAAATGAACGGAGAACTCGATGCCGGAAGAGAGAACCGTCAAGCGCGCGCGTCGCGCCAAAGCCGAAGGAAAAGCGCCGTCGACCCAAGCCGGTGAGTTCGTGCACGAGGAGATCGAGCACGTCCGCGAAGGCAAACATGGGGCGCGCAACGCCAAGCAAGCAATCGCCATCGGCTTGTCGAAAGCACGTCGCGCTGGCGTCGACGTACCGCCTCCCAAGGCGGGCAGCACCTCCACACGAACCCGAGCGGCCGCACAGCGCGACCGCGAGCGCGGTCGAGACACGGCGCGGCGCGCGCCGTCACCACGGCGTAGCCGCGCCACATCGAATGCGCTGAAGCGCGAAGGAAGCGAATCCGCCTCCAGTCGCGCGCTCGGGCGAAACGCGCGTTCGGCGGCCGCGCGAAAGAGCCCGAGCCAGCGCAGCGCGAGCGCCCAAAAGGCGGTGCGCACGAAGGGCTCCGCCGGTCGCAAGACCGCAGCTCGCAAAGCCGCGCACACGCGCGCACGCCGGGCGTCATGAATCCGTTTCACTTGGCATTCGCCATGGTCTCGTTCGGGCTCGTGAGCGTGCGAGACAGCGTGCAGCGCTTGCGCTCGGTCGATCAGCCGCAAAGATCCGAAGCGCCGCCCGC
The DNA here is from genome assembly GCA_036268695.1 of Polyangiaceae bacterium. Taxonomy (GTDB): domain Bacteria; phylum Myxococcota_A; class Polyangia; order Polyangiales; family Polyangiaceae; genus PMG-095. The sequence continues at coordinate 14,571 of DATATR010000253.1, forward strand.
CACCTCCTCCCACCAGAGCCCCGACGAGCGCCGCCGTCATTTCGTGCTGCTGCCGGGCGGCGCCCGCCGTACGACGCGCAAGCGTCGCTTTACGCTCGCGGTCGTACATTGAGTGCGATCGCGCACTAAGTTTCGGCCGCGAAGCGCGGGCCGGCTCTTGCCGGCGCCGCGCCTCTCGTCGTTCGTCCGTGGCGCCGCGCTCGTCATTCGTTCCGTGCCGACGCCGCGCCTCGTCGTTCAGTGTTTCGGGCCGGGGCTCGCCTTCGGACCGATTGGAATCGCGCGCCCGCGCTCGCGCGCTTGCTGCGAGATCGGCGCGGTCACTTCGAGCACGCCATTTTCGAACGACGCGCGGATTTGATTGACGTCGGTGCCCTCCGGCAGCGCGATGCTGCGCTGGAACGAACCGAAGCTGCGCTCGCGGTGATACATGCCGCCTTCTTGCGTACCGCTTTGCTCCTGCGTGCGCTGCCCAGAAATCGTGAGCACGCCCTGATCGACGTTCACCTTCACGTCTTCTTGGCGGAGGCCGGGTAGATCGGCATGCACCACGAGGTCGTTGCCACGCTCGAACACGTCGATCTGCGGCGACCAGAACGAGCGCGCGAGCGACTCGTCGAAGTCCGGCCAAGGCGACGGCGTGCCCCAGCCGCCGAACAGGCGATCCATGTCGCCCATCAGCCGGCGCATCAATGAAAACGGCGATGTGCTGCGCGTTAGTCCTGGATCCTGGCGATATGGCTCGACGCTCCGCGTCGGCGTCTGCTGCGTTCCGGTTTGCGGAGCCGCAGTCGTTTGTCTCGAGCTCGCGCTCGCCGTGCGATTCTGATCATTGTTCGTGTCAGCCATGATTTTCCTCGCTTGTTGGTGAGGGCCCTTCGGGCCTGAACCCAACACGGTCGTGCAAGGCGAGGGCCGCGCCAGCGTGAGAAAGGACCCGCGAATCGGGCTATTGTTTGCTGAAGAGCGACTCAACCTGGCTTGGAGGGCGCAGCGCCCTCGTATCCCGGCGACGCGTTGGGACGTTTCGACACGCCACATTCGGCGGCGCGCGCCAGCAGCGCAGCTCGATCGCGCGCGTTGCGCGTCAGATTCGCGGCGCGCTCGAACTCGATGCGCGCCTCGTCGAAGCGACCGAGCTTCGCCAACAGGTCGGCGCGCGCGCTCGGCAAGAGATGATAATTTTCGAGCGTCGGCTCGGACGAAAGTGCGTCGACGAGAGCGAGGCCCGCGGCCGGCCCTTGTGCCATCGCCACCGCCATGGCCCGATTCAATGCCACCACGGGCGACGGCGCGATCCGCTCGAGCTCCGCATAAATCCGCGCGATTTGCGCCCAATCGGTTTGGTTCGCCGTGTGCGCGCGCGCGTGACACGCGGAGATCGCGGCTTGCAGCGCGTAGCGCCCGCGCGCGCCGCCGAGCTTCTCGGCGCGCTCCAGCGCGGCAAGTCCCCGTCGAATCAAGATCTGATCCCAACGTGCGCGATTTTGCTCGAGCAGCAGAATCGGCTCACCCGAAGCCGAAATGCGCGCCGGCGAGCGCGACGCGTGCAACTCCATCAACGCCACGAGAGCGAGCACTTCCGGCTCTTCGGGCACGAGCTCCGCGAGCACGCGCCCGAGGCGTAGCGCGTCTTCGCACAGCGCGGGCCGCATCGAGTCTTGCCCCGAAGTTGCCGCGTAACCCTCGTTGAAAATCAAATAAATGACTTCGAGCACCGAGGCGAGTCGCTCCGCGAGCTCTTCGCGGCGCGGCACTTCGAACGACACGTTCGCCTCCGCGAGCGTGCGTTTCGCGCGCACGATGCGTTGCGCGATCGTCGGCTCGGGTTGCAAAAACGCGCGCGCGATTTCAGGCGTGCTGAGTCCGCCGAGCAACCGCAAAGTGAGCGCCACGCGCGCCTCCGTCGAAAGCAGCGGGTGACACGCGATAAAAACCAAGCGCAATAAATCGTCGCCCACGCTGTCGTCGAGCGCGGCGTCCAAATCGAGCGCCTCGCGTCGCTCGTCCGCGCGTGAGTCGAGCTCGTGACCGAGTTCGGCGTGTTTGCGCTCGAGCAATCTCCGCCGTCGCAGCTGATTCACGCCGCGATTTTTCGCCGCGGTCATCAGCCACGCGCCTGGCTTGTCGGGCACGCCGGACTCCGGCCATTGTTCGAGCGCGGCGACCAGCGCGTCTTGCGCCAACTCCTCGGCCAGATCGAGGTCTCGCGTGCGCCGCGCGAGACCTGCGATCAAACGAGCCGACTCGATGCTCCACACCGCGCGAACGGCGTTCTCTGCCTCGGCCTTCGCAGCATTGCGAGTCTCGTCACGAGTCACCGGCCGATCAAAGCAGCTCTGTATCGAGCCGCAAGCACCAGCGATCACGCGGCCGGCGCGTCGTGCAACAAGCGCACCTCGCTCTCGCCCTCACCGACCACGGCGAGGAAGCGCTTGGTCCACTCCACGGCTTCCGCCATGTTCTTCACTTGCATCATGCAAAAGCCGGCGATGAGCTCCTTCGTCTCCGGAAACGGCCCATCCGTCGTCGAATATTTGCCGCCATCGACTCGCACGCGCACGCCCTTCGAGGTCGGCAAGCAGCCCTCCGCTGCCAAAAGCACACCGGCTTTCTGCATGTCGCCGATCAGCTTGCCCATCGCTCCCATCTCTTCTTGCGACGGCGGCGCGTTCGTTTCGGGTTTCTGCGGACGATAAAGACACAAAACTCGCATGTTCATTCTCCTCGTTTGAAGCCCGGTTTGTCCGTGCCTCGTTCACACGTCAAACGAGGCCCGACGCGATCGACACGCGCCGCGCATTTTCTTTTTTTGTTTGGGGGTGCTCCTGCGCGGCTCAGTCGACGCGCGTCGGCCGCGGGGTCAGTCATTGAACGGTCGTCGATCGATGGCATCGTTTTTTTGGGCCTGCGCGTACCAATGCGCTTGGCCACGGGCGCGTTTAGCTGCGCGACGGGCGCCTGTTCGGTCAGTTTTAACGTGGCCGCCTCTCACTCGAGAACCGTGATCAGCCCGGCGAATCAGCGGCGTTGTTTTACTTCCGGGCGGGGCGGCCCCTGGCCTGGTCGGGCGCGACCGCGCGCGAGATCGGAGAGAAGGACTCAGAAAGCCTGCTTGCGCGTCACACAATCCACGTCGGCCAGGGTGCGGTGCTCAAGTGTTCACGAAGCAAGTGCCGACGCGAGCTACCAGTTCGGGCTCGCGTCGTAATGCGCTGAACCCCCAAAAATCTTCGCGTGCTCAGTGGCTTGGCGGCCAACCAGCCATCCTCGACGTTTCAGTCCAATCACTGCCAGCTGTTGCCGCTCAGCATGGCCATGAAGCCTTGCGACAGATTCGAGAACGCGTTGTGGCCGCTGCCGAGGTTTAGCACTTGGTTGCCGGTGATCGTCGCGGAGCCGGTCGGCGCGGGATAAAATTGCGGATTG
>DATATR010000254.1:0-14266 GCA_036268695.1 Polyangiaceae bacterium
CTAAAGCCCGCGCGCGCGGCCGCCTCGAAGCGAGCCATGAACTCGAGTTCGTTGAAAAGCATCGTCAGATTCGCGGCAAATTTCGGCATTTTCTTGCTCAGCTCCGCTTTTTGAATTGGTCCGCGAGCGCTTTGCTCGCCGCGCGGAGCAGCCCCACATCGCCGCCGACCGCGACGAACGTCATGCCTTGTTCGAGGTAACGACGCGCATCGGCTTCGATTGGTGCCAAAATGCCGACCGGTTTGCCGTGCTCTCGCGCAGCAGCCAGCACGCGCGCCATCGCTTGCTGCACCTCGGGATGATTCGGTTGACCGAGATAGCCGAGCGCGGCCGACAAATCCGAAGGGCCGATGAACAAGCCGTCGACGCCGTCAACCGCGGCGATGTTTCCGGCATTCGCCACGCCTGCTGCGCTTTCGATTTGCACCATGACCGAGATGTTGTCGTTCACGGTTGTAAAATAATCCGGGACGTAACCGTAGCGGTTGCTGCGATGCGCGGTGCCCATGCCGCGCACGCCCGCAGGTGGATAGCGCGTAGCCGCGACCGCAGCGCGCGCTTGCTCCGCGTTTTCGATCCACGGCATCAAGAAGTTGTAAAAGCCGATGTCGAGCAAGCGCTTGATGATCACGGGCTCCGCCCAGGGCGGCCGCACCACGGGCGCGCTCGGGCTGTCTTTGAGCGCCTGCAATTGTGTGATGAACGAGCTCAGATCATTGGGCGCATGCTCGCCGTCGATGAGCAGCCAATCGAAGCCCGCGTAACCCAAAATCTCGGTCGTGATGTTGCTCGCCAGCGAGCACCAACAGCCGAAAAGCGGCCTATTTGCCCGTAAATCTCGGCGAAAGGCATTGGGCATCGCGATGTACGGCGCGGTCATCAGTGAATCTCCGGTTCGGGCACGCGGCCACGGCCTTCGAGGAAATCGAAGTCGCAGCCTTCATCGGCTTGGCGAATGTGATTCGAAAACATTTGTCCGTAGCCGCGCACGTAATACGGCTCGCGCGGCTTCATTGCCGCGCGGCGCGACGTGAGTTCGGCTTCGCTCACGCGCATGTCGAGCTTGCGCTCGGCCACGTCGATTGCCACGATGTCGCCTTCGTGGAGCAGCGCGAGCGGCCCACCGACGTAGGCTTCGGGCGCAACGTGCAGCACGCACGCGCCATAACTCGTGCCGCTCATGCGAGCGTCGGAAATGCGCAGCAGATCGCGCACGCCGCGCGCGAGCAATTTCTTCGGGATCGGCAATTGACCCCACTCGGGCATGCCCGGGCCGCCCTTCGGTCCGGCGTTGCGCAACACGAGCACGGAGTTTTCGTCGACGTCGAGGTTCGGATCGTCGATGCGCGCGGCCATTTCGTCGTAACTATCGAACACGACCGCGCGGCCCGAATGTTCGAGCAAGCGCTTTTCGGCGGCAGCCGGCTTCATCACCGCGCCGTTCGGCGCCAAATTCCCATGCAGCACGACCAAGCCGCCCGCACCAAAAACCGGCTGATTTAGCCCGCGAATCACGTCTTCGTCGAACACGCGCGCGCTTTCGATGTTCACGCCGAGCGTCTGCCCGTTCACGGTCGGTCGCGACAAATCGAGCAGCGGCGAAAGCTCTTTGAGCAACGCCGGCAAACCGCCAGCCAAGAAAAAATCGTCCATCAAGTATTGCCCGGACGGTCGAAGATTGGCGAGCACCGGCACGCGGCGCGACAGTTCGTCGAAGCGTGCGAGCGACAGCGGAACCTCCGCGCGCCGCGCCATGGCCAGCAAATGCACGACCGCATTGGTCGAGCCGCCGAGCGCGAGCACCGTCGTGATCGCATTGTCGAACGACTTATCATTCGCGATCTCGGACGGCTTCAAATCTTCCCACACCATGTCGACGATGCGACGTCCGCACGCGGTCGCCATTTGTTGGTGCCGCGCGTCCACCGCTGGAATCGATGAAGCCATCGGCAAAGTGAAGCCGAGCGCTTCGACCGCGCTGGTCATCGTCGACGCGGTACCCATCGTCATGCACGTGCCATACGAGCGCGCGATGCCGCTCTCGATTTCTTGCCAATCGCTCTCGCTGATGTTGCCGGCGCGCAGCTCGGCCCAGTATTTCCAAACGTCGGTGCCGCTGCCGAGCTTATTTCCGCGCCAATTTCCCGGCAGCATCGGCCCGGCCGGCAAAAATATCGTCGGCAAATTCATGCTCAGCGCGCCCATCATCAAGCCGGGCGTGGTCTTGTCGCAGCCACCCATCAGCACCGCGCCGTCCGCGGGATAGGAACGGAGCAGCTCTTCTGCCTCCATCGCGAGCAAGTTGCGATAGAGCATCGTGGTCGGCTTTTGAAAATTCTCCGACAGCGCAATCGCCGGCAACTCGACCGGAAATCCTCCGGCTTGCCACACGCCGCGCTTCACTTCTTCCACGCGCGCTTTGAAATGGCCGTGACACGGCGTGATGTCGCTCCACGTGTTGAGGATTGCGATCACGGGCTTCCCCATGTAGTCGTCGCGGCTGTAGCCCATCTGCGCGGTGCGCGAGCGATGACCGAACGAGCGCAGATCGTTCGCTCCGTACCAGCGGTGGCTCCGCAACTGTTCGGGTTTCTTTTTGGGGTTTGCCATGATCGACTCTCGGACGCTCAGGCGACGGCGTGGCCGGCGCGTTTCGGCTCCGCGCGCGCGTTGCCGCCTTCCGATTTGCCGAGCCCGAGCGTGAGCACGATGATCGTCGATATCACCATCATCGCGGCAAGAAACCAGATCCCGCCCGAAAATGAGCCCGTCATTTGCTCGACTTTGCCGAGCACCTTCGGCCCCACGAAACCGCCCAAATTCCCGAAGGAATTGATGAACCCGACCGAGCCCGCCGCTGCGCTCGAGCTCAGAAACAAACTCGGCAACGTCCAAAACGCGGGTTGATACGCCTTGATGCCGGTGCGCGCGAACAAGAGCAAAAGGATCGTGAGCGGCAACGAACCGAGCGAAAACGGCGTCAGGGCGAGCGTGAGCGCACCGAGCGCGATTGGAATCGCGGTGTGCAAGCGGCGCTCGCGCGTGCGGTCCGAGTTGTAACCGACGAACCACTGCGCGGCGAGCGTGGCGAATGGCGGCACGACCATGAACACCGTCAACGTGTCGAGCTTCAAGTGAAACCAGCTCTCGAGCATGCTGGGCAGGAAAAACTCGGTGCCATAGTTCGCGGTCACCACGAAGAAATAAGCGAGCGCGAGCAAGAGCACCTTGGGCTGACGCAGCGCTTGTCCGAGCGTCATGTGCTTTTTTTGATCGAGCGCCGCGCGTTCGCGATCGATTTCGCTTTGCAGCGCGAACTTTTCGTCCGCGTTGAGCCAGCTCGCATCGCGCGGCCAATCGGCGAGCATGGTCAACACCAAAATCCCCAAAATCACCGCGGGAATGCCCCACAAAATGAACACCAGCTGCCAACCGTGCAAGCCGAACAGCGCCGCATGCGTCACGGCCTTGCCGTCGATCACGTCGCGCATGCCGACCGCGAGCAGCGGATTGCACACGAGCGGGCTCACCACCTGCGCGATCGGCGTCGCCATCAAAAACAAAGCCAGCGCGCGCGCGCGGTCGCGCGCCGGGAACCAACGCGTCAAAAAAATGATCACGCCCGGAAAAAACCCAGCCTCGGCCAAACCGAGCAAGAGCCGCGCGCCGTAAAATTGCATCGGCGTTTTCACGAATGCGGTGAGCCCCGCGATCAAGCCCCACGAAATCATGATCCGCGCGATGATCTTGCGCGCGCTGCCGCGCTCGACCATCAGCGTGCCTGGGATCTCGAGCACGAAGTAACCGAGAAAAAACAAACCCGCGCCCGTGCCGATCACGTCATTGTCGAACGTGGGTAAATCCTTCACCATCGTGAGTTTCGCGAACGCCACATTCACGCGATCGATGTACGCAATCACGTAACTCGCGAAGAGCAGCGGAATCAGCCGCACGTACGCTTTCCGCCGCGCCTGCTCGAGCGCCGCGCCAGCGTCGACTGAAACACTCGAAACCACCTCGGAGCTGTGTCCGCGCGCGGCCAAATGCGTCACGAGCCAGGCGGGATTTGCCGTGGCGTATGCAGCTTATCTGGGGATTTTTTTGATGGTCACGCGTCGCGGCGCGGGCCGGCCCAGCCTTCGGCGTCGCGTTTCGACTTCCGTCACGCGGCGCGGGCGTGCCGCGCCAGAGCCGCCGCCGCAATTAAACGAACATATTCTGGGCAAAAAATCGACATGACCTCGACCCGGCGACGCGCGCACAATAAGGCTCATGAAGCGCACGCCCGCCTTGTTGTCCGTCCTCGCTCTGTCCGGCTGCCTCACGAGCATGCCGAACGCCACCTCGAGCAACGACGCCGCGTCGAGCCCGAGCTCGGCGAGCACGCCGAGCAAAGGAAGCGCATCGAACGCGAGCAGCAAGACGCCCGAAAAACCGACCAAGAAGCAGCTCGAGCGCGTGGTCGGCTATTTCCCGGATTGGACTCACAACCGCGAAGGCAAGTGCAAGTTCACGGTCGAAGACATCGATCCGATGCTGTTCACGCATTTGAACTTCGCGTTCGCGCGCGTCGACGGCGGCGAGCGCGCTCACCCGACGTTCAAGCTCGCGCCGTTCGACAAGTCGGACTTGGGCCCGGATGGGCAGTACGCGCACTTCGTCGCGCTGAAGAAAAAAAATCCAAAACTCAAAACGCTGCTCTCGGTCGGCGGCTGGACGCACAGCGATCCGCCCTACGATTGGATCTTCTCGGCGATGGCGGAGACGCCCGAAGGTCGGAAGCAATTCATCGACTCGGCGATCAAGTACCTGCGTGAAAACGGCTTCGACGGGCTCGATCTCGACTGGGAATATCCGTCCGAACCGACGCGCGGCGGGCGCGCGATGGATACCGGCAATTACATCAAGCTCTTGAGCGAAGTGCACGCCGCTTTCCAAGCCGAGAAAGTGCCGGCCGGCAAAGATAAGCTGCTCTTCACCGTCGCCGCGCCGAGCGGCGTGTACATCAAGTGGTACGACATCGCGAAGATGCACCCGTCGCTCGATTGGATCAATTTGATGAGCTACGACTACGCCGGCGCGTGGGACCATCGCAGCGGGCACAATGCGCCGAATCCGGAGCTCGGCTCCGGCGTCGCGGCGAGCGTGTCGATCTACAAGAACTTCGGCGTGCCCGCGGACAAACTCGTGGTCGGCATGGCAACGTACGGCCACACCTTCGCCGGCGTGGAAGAAGCCAAAGTCGGCGCGCCCGCGACCGGACCCGGCCCGAAGCAACACTGCACCGAAGAACCCGGACTCATCGCCTACTTCGAGATGGAAGAGCTCTTGAACAGCGGCCACGCCAAAGCCGAATGGGACGACAACGCGCACGTTCCCTTCGCCTACGACGAAAAATCCAAAGTCTGGTTCAGCTACGACGACCCGAAATCCTTCAATCAAAAATTGGACTTCATCGAGGAGCAAGGCCTCGGCGGCGCGATGATCTGGGAAGTCGATACCGACGATTTTCATCACGGCTATCCGCTGATTTCCTTGGCCGCGAAGCGCTTGCCGAAGTAACGCGCAGCGGCGCTGGCGCGTCCGCTGCGAATCGCTGCTATCCTCGCCGTGTGCCCAAGCTCGACACCTTGAGCCCGGAGGAGCGCGCGGCCGAGCTCTTGAAGCCGCGCCCGCGCATGCTGCCGATCGCGCCGCACGCGCCGCCGGCTCGCCGAAAATTGCCGCTGCTCGCCGAGCGCGAAAAAGATCGCGGCTATCAACCGATTTACGCGGTTTGGGAAATCACACTCAAATGTGATTTGGCGTGCCGTCACTGCGGCTCGCGCGCCGGTCACGAGCGCACGGACGAGCTCAGCACCGAAGAATGTTTGGATCTGGTGCGGCAAATGGCCGAGCTCGGCGTGCGCGAAACGACGCTGATCGGCGGAGAAGCCTATCTGCGCGACGATTGGCTCGAGATCGTGCGCGAACTCAAGCGACATGGCATGTCGCCGACCATGACCACGGGCGGCCGCGGGCTGTCACCCGAGCGCGCGCGCGCCGCCAAAGAAGCCGGCATGGACAGCGTGAGCGTCTCGATCGACGGCGTGGAAGCGACGCACGATCGCTTGCGCGGTGTGGCCGGATCGCACCGCGCTGCGCTCGAGGCGATGCGCAACTTGCAAAGCGCTGGCATGCGCGTGGCGACCAATACGCAGATCAATCGCTTGAGCATGCCGGAGCTGCCGGAAATCCTCGAACTCATCGCCGCGCTCGGCGCGCACAGTTGGCAATTGCAACTGACGGTACCGATGGGTCGCGCCGCGGACGAGCCGGACGTGCTCTTGCGCCCGTACGATTTGCTCGAACTATTTCCGCTGCTCGGTCGGCTGAAGGCGCGCGCGGACGAGCTCGGTGTGCGGATCTGGCCTGGAAACAACATCGGTTATTTCGGGCCGTACGAGAGCACGCTCAAGGGCACGTTGCCGCGCGGACACATGGCTTCGTGCGGCGCGGGCCGCTCCACGCTCGGAATCGAAGCGGACGGCGCGATCAAAGGCTGCCCGTCGCTACCGACCGAAGCTTGGACCGGCGGCAACATTCGCGACAACACGCTGCGCGAAATCTGGGAACGAAGCGCGCCCTTGCGCTACACGCGCGATCGCACGGTCGAAGATTTGTGGGGCTTTTGCCGAACCTGCTACTACGCGGAAGAGTGCGTCGCGGGCTGCACTTGGACGAGCCACGTGTTCTTCGGGCGGCCGGGCAATAATCCGTACTGTCACCACCGCGCCCTGGAAATGCAGCGAAAGGGCAAGCGCGAGCGGCTCGTGCAAACGGAGATGGCTTCCGGAACGCCGTTCGACTACTCTCATTTCGAAATCGTGGTCGAGGATGACCCGAACTCGGAGGCGAGCCGATGAATCATCTTGTGCCTTGTCCGGAGTGCAGCCGTCACGTCCGCGTCTCCGAAGCGGAATGTCCGTTCTGCGCGCAGCCGCTCGACCTCGCCGGCTCGCCCGAACCGATCTTGCCCAAGACGCGCCTCGGCCGCGCCGCGACGTTCGCGTTCGGTGCGACTTTGGCTTCGGCAACCGCCCTCGCAGCCTGCAGCGGCAGCGACTCGGACGACAGCTCGGCCGGCGGTAGCGCAGGCACTTCAGCGAGCGCGGGGACCAGCTCCGGCGGCAGCGCCAGCGCCGTGTACGGCGCTCCCGCAGCAGGCGCGACGGGCGTCGCAGGCAGCACGAGCATCGCAGGCACATCGAGCGGCGGTGACGCAAACGGCGGCACCGGTAACTTGACCCCGGCTTACGGCACGCCGGCAGCTGGCTCTTTCAACAACGGAAACGGCGGCAACGGCGGGGGCGGCAACTTTCCCGTCTACGGCGCAGCCCCCTGAGCTCGCGGCTCGGTGCCGGTGCGGTGCTTTGCCGGCCAGCTGCGCGAGTCGCGAGAGCGCGTCGCCGTTCGGCATGAGCTTTCGTTCGGGATTGTCAAAGCCGTGCGTCTTGCTATGAGTGCGCCGAGCAAATTCCCGAAAACCGAAAGACGAAGACATGGCTCTCGAGCGCACTCTCTGCATCATCAAACCGGACGCTGTTGAAAAGCAGAAGCAAGGCGCCATTTTGCTGCGCCTCCAAGAAGAAGGCTTCAAAATCATCGGGCTTCGGCAGACGCAGCTCTCGCGTCAAACGGCGGAAGGGTTTTACGCGATTCATCGCGAGCGCCCCTTCTTCAAGGAGCTCTGCACGTTCATGACGCGCGGACCAGTCGTCGTGATCGCGCTCGAGCGCGACAATGCGGTGCAGCACCTCCGAAACGTGATCGGCGCGACGGATCCAGCGAAGGCTGCCGATGGCACCGTGCGCAAGCAATTCGGCTCGAGCGTCGGCGAAAATGCCGTCCACGGTTCGGACTCGCCCGAAAATGGCCGGATCGAAACCGAGTACTATTTTCAAGGCGCGGAGTTGCTGTAGTCGCGGCATGCTTCGCGTCCGGGCGTATCGCGCAAATTCGGTTCTATCTCAGCGCGCTGTGCACTGGTTAGCGTAATAAGCTTCGATGTCGAGCGGGAAACCCCCTGAATCTCGTAGCGATCCGCTCGGCACCGCCGAGCTGAACGCGGCGCGAGGCACGCTGCGCGAAGCGCTGAGCGCGCTGCGCAATTTCGCGGAGCTCCTGCATTCGGTGCGGGTTGGCTCGAAAGCCATCGGCTCGGTCCTGCCGGACGTCGCGGCCGGCTGTGCGCCGATGCGCGCGACGATCGATAGTTTGCTCGCCGCGATCGCGCTGCGCGGCTCGGCCACCGCAGCGACCGCGGCGCTGTCCGGCTATTTTTCGCCGCGCCTCGAGCTCTTGGATCGCGAGTTGGCCAGCGCGGGCGAGCGTCCGCTCAGCGCGAAATCGCGACTCGCGCTCGAGCAAGTGATCACGAGGCTCTCGCTCGAGCTCGACACTGCGCGCGGCCTGCTCGACTTGCTGGCGGATGCCGTCTCGAATCAGCCGGTGCGCGTGGACCTGGCGGAGCTCGTTCAGCACAGCTTCGAAGGTCCGCCGAGCGGCGGTTCGTGGAACCGCGAGCACATCGTCGCGACCATGAGCTTCGCCGAGACTGAAGGCGAAGTGGAGCTCAATCCGCGCATCGCCACCGCGCTCTTCGCGCTCGGCGTGGAGCTCGTCGCGCACGCCGGCAAAGGCACGCCGCACGTGCTCGTCGATCAAGACGAAGCGGGTCGTTATCGCGTGCGCATCACGCCCGGCGTGCGTCGTGACGGCGAAGATCTGATTCTGATCGCGCGCGGCGTGATCGAACCGACGTTGATTTGCCTCAGCGCGGTGGCTCGAATCTCGGGTGTCACGCTAGCTTGGGACGAGAGCGCAGCGAATCTCTGTTTTGCGTTCGCCGAACAAGCCAAGCCGCAGCGCAAAGCGGACAGCGTCGGTTAGGGCACTTCGCGCGCCGGCTCTTGCGAGCGCGCGCGTGCCCGCGTATGGAGCTCGCATGTCACAAGCCGAGCTTTCCGCGCTGATCGAGCAGGCGTACGCCGAGCGTTCGCTGCTCGCCAAACCCGAATACAAGTCCGCCGTCGAACAGGTCGTGAGCGATCTCGATCAAGGCAAGCTCCGCGTCGCGACCCAAGATGCGCCTGGCAAATGGACCACGCACGCCTGGATCAAACAAGCCGTGCTGCTCTACTTCGGCATCACGAAGATGGAGAAGATGGAAGTCGGGCCGTTCGAGTTCTACGACAAGATCCCGCTCAAAAAGAACCTCGATAAGTTCGGCGTGCGCGTCGTGCCACCGGGCACGGTGCGCTACGGCTCGTTCATCGAATCGGGCGCAATCGTGATGCCGGGCTACGTGAACATCGGCGCGTATGTTGGGTCGGGCACGATGGTCGACACTTGGGCGACCGTCGGCTCGTGCGCGCAAGTCGGCAAAGATTGTCATTTGTCGGGCGGCGTCGGCTTGGGTGGCGTGCTCGAGCCGCCGGGAGCACAACCGGTGATCGTCGAAGACGGCTGCTTCATCGGATCGCGCGCGATCGTCGTCGAAGGCATGCTGGTCGAGCGCGAAGCCGTGATCGGCGCGGGTGTGGCACTCACGGCCTCGACCGCAATCATCGACGTCACCGGCTCGGAGCCGGTGGAGTATCGCGGTCGCGTACCGGCGCGCAGCGTGGTGATTCCAGGCATGCGCACGAAGAAGTTCCCGGCCGGCGAATATCAAATCGGTTGCGCGTTGATCATCGGCCAGCGCAAAGAGAGCACCGATCGCAAGACCAGCTTGAATTCCGCTCTTCGCGACTTCAACGTGTCGGTCTAATGTCGCTCGCCGAAACCCTGCTCTGGCTCTGCCAAATCCCCTCACCCATCGGCGAAGAACGGGAGATTTGCGATCGCGTGTCGGAGCGGCTTTCGCGCGTTCGACTCGCGGCGCCGATTCGCCGTTACGGTGAATCGATCGTGGTGCCGCTCACGCGCGGACGCGGCGGTCCGCACGTCGCGCTCGCCGGACATCTCGACGTCGTGCGTACCGTGCACGACGCACCCGCGCGAATCGAAGGCGACAAACTCTTCGGCGCGGGCGCCGCGGACATGAAGAGCGGGCTCGCCTTGATGCTCGAGCTCGCCGAAAATCCGGCTCGGCCTGCGCTCGATCTCACGCTCGTATTTTATGCACGCGAAGAGGGACCATTCGCCGAAAATGAGCTCGGCCCGGTGCTCGATCAAGATCCGGAGCTCCGTCATGTCAGCGTCGCGGTCGCGCTCGAACCGAGTGACAACAAACTCCAGCTCGGCTGCGGCGGTTCCCTGCACGCCACGGCGCGCTTTCGCGGCCGCACCGCGCACAGCGCCAGGCCCTGGCAAGGTGAAAACGCGATCCAGAAATCAGCGGGATTATTGGCTCGCCTAGCCGCCGAAGTTCCGCAATCGCACGTGATCGACGGCCTCGAATGGCGGAGCGTGATCAGCGCGACGATGGCCAGCGGCGGCCGAGGTCGCAACGTGATCCCGGACGTGTTCGAGCTCAATTTGAATCATCGCTTCGCGCCCGACACGAGCGCCGCGGAAGCGCAGGACTACGTGAAGCGCTTGGTGAACGACGAAGCCGAGCTCGAGTTCAGTGACGTCTCGCCGTCGGCGCCGCCGCTGCGCACGCACCCGCTCGTGCGCGCGCTGGCCGAAAGCGGCGTGGTCACCGTCGAGCCGAAACAAGCTTGGACGGACGTGGCGCGATTTGCCGCGCTCGGCATTCCGGCGGTCAATTTCGGCCCAGGCACCCAAGCCCAAGCGCATCAGCGCAACGAATGGACGGAGCTGCCGCTGCTCGACGGCGGCCGCGACATTCTGCGCCGCTGGCTCGACAAGGTCGCAGAAAGCCCGAGCGCGTGACACGCTGCTGCGCATGACCCGCGCGGCGGCAGAAGGCGAGCTCGGCTATCTCGAAGTCGCGAGTCCGAGCGCAGGCGTCGCGACGAGCCGCGTGCTGCGTTTTCGCGAACGACAAACCGAAACCGTCCGCGACGCGATCGCCGTCGAAGAGCCACTCGAGATCCGCATTTCGGGCGACCCGCTGCTGGTCACGATGCGCACGCCGGGCCACGATCACGAGCTCTGTGCCGGATTGTTGCTCGCCGAGGGCTTGCTCAAAAATCGCGCTGATTTGTCGAGCATCGTGCACTGCGGAAAGCTCGGCGACGAGGCTTACGGCAACACGCTCGACGTGACGCTCGCGCCGGGCGTGACGATCGACGAACGCGTGTTCGAAGCGCGCCGCGGCACCACGCTGAACGCGGCATGCGGCGTGTGCGGGCGGCGCACGATCGACGATCTCATGCGCGATTTGCCGCCGCTCGACGCGAGCGCTCGCTTCGCGGCCGCGAGCTTGGTTACGCTCACGAGCGGGCTCCGAAAGCTACAACCCAATTTCGATCGCACGGGTGGCTTGCACGCGGCGGGCATCGCGGCAAAAAGCGGCGAATATTGCGTCGTGCGCGAAGACGTGGGCCGGCACAACGCGACGGACAAAGCGATCGGTCGGCTCTTGCTCGACGACGCTTTGCCCGCGACGAACTTCGCGCTCGTCGTGAGCGGGCGCACGAGCTTCGAGATCGTGGCAAAAGCCTGGCGCGCCGGGATCAGCGCGATCGTCGGAGTCTCCGCGCCGAGCTCGCTCGCGATCGCGACCGCGGAGCGCGCCGGCATCTTGCTGGTTGGATTCGCGCGCGCGAACGCGTTCAACGTCTATGCCGGCGCAGCGCGGCTCGAAACGGCTGCGTTGTAAAAGTGCATCTTCGCTGCGCTCACGTGTGTATGCACGTGTGAGACGAAAGAGCCGCGGAATCTCACGCGAAGCGATTCGGTCATCGGGTTGAGAGGAAACACGCAAGTCGCGTAAAAGCCGCTCACTACACTGCCGACCCAATGGGCGATTCGAAGCTTTTGGGTCGCATTCAGCGACGCACTTTCTTGCGCGCGGTGAGCCTCGGCATCGCCGCGCCGCTGGCCGTAAAAATGTCGCGGCTCGCGGTGGCCGCGCCGACTCCAGCTCCAACACGGCTGTTCATCTATTACTTGCCGCACGGCGTGTGCGTCGAAAACTTCGACCCATCGGGGAGCGGCGCGGACTTCGATCTCGCCGGGAGTGGAGTCGGCATTCTTTCGCCGCTCACTCCTTACAAACAATGGGTGAACGTCGTGCGCGGCATGAAAATGAACGACGGCGCGAACAATCACGCCGCGATCCGCGCCGTGCTCACTGGCTTCGCGGACGGCACCGCGCCGGGTGGAGCCGTCGACTCGATCGACAACATCATCGCGACCACGCTCGGGGTGACGCCATTCGTGGTCGGTGCGCGCCCGTACACGCCCGGTGCGGGTTTCACCTCGGATTCGTATCTGGTGCAGCACGGCTCTTGGGTTTTACCGACCCAAGATCCCGCGGCTGCGGCCGATGCTTACTTCCAGAATCTCGGCAGCGGGCCGGCCACGCCGATGCAAATCGACGAATCCGCGTTTCGCAACGAGGCACTCGATCTCAGCGCCAAGGAGATCGAGACGATGCAAAGCTCGCTTTCGGCGCTCACGGCTGAAACCAGCAAACTGAAGTTGCACCTCGACGCGCTCTTGGCGCTGAAAGCCGCGAGCACCGGCAATCCGGGCGGCGGCGCAGTCAGCTGCAGCACGCGACCGGCGCTGCCGGCGGTCGACGCAGTGCGCGGCCTGGACGTGCTCGATCAAAATAACTTCGCGCTCGTGCTCGACGGCCATCTCGAAGCCGCGGCGCACGCGTTCTTGTGCGGCACCGCACGCGTGATCACGCATCAAAATATGCACGTGACCTCGGATTTGAACATGTCGTTTCCGGGTGGTCCAAATTTCCCCGAGGGCCATCATGAGCCGATTTCGCACTCTTGGGATGATGGCGGGCGTCACGATTTCGCGATCTGCCAGCAGTGGTTTTACCAACATTTGGCCGACAAAATGCTGGCCACACTCAACCAGCCGGACCCGCTCGACACCGTCAATCCAGCGCACACGGTGCTCGACAATTCGATCCTGTTCGTGTGCAGCGAGATCTCCGACGGCGCGAATCACAACTCGGACGCTTCGCAGGTCTACGTCGACAGTAAGCCGTACAATTCGTACCTGCCGCTGGTGCTGATCGGGGGCGGCGGCGGTTATCTGAAGACACAGCAACTGCTCGACGTGACGCCCAATCGAGTGCACACCGACTTGCTCGCGACGATCGCCGCTGCGATGGGCGCGCCAGTGACGACGATCGGCGGACAGAGCGTCAGCTTGATCGAGGAGCTCAAAGCATGATCCGCGCGCACTCGATACTCACACTGCTCGGTGCGATCAGCTCGTGCTTGATGGCTTGCGACGGGCAGATCGAGGGTTGGAGCGGAGCGCACACTCTTTCTTCCTCGAGTGGGACGAACGGCGCGGGCTCCGGCAACGCGACGATGAATCCTGCGAGCAACGTGTCGCAGGAAACCGCGAAGCAGCGGTGCACGAGCTCCAACGTCGGCCCGCCGATGCTGCGCCGACTCACTCAGCAAGAATTCCAACGCACGGTCAGCGACATTTTTCCGCAGATCGTGAGCGGCTGGGGTGGCGTGAAAATCGGCACTGACGCCGTATCGAGCCTGGGCTTTTCGAACGACGCGGCCACCCTCGTCGTCGGCCAGCAAACCGCGCAAGAAATCCTCGACACCGCCGAAGACGTCGCCTCGCGCGTGACCGACCCCAGCGTGCTCTCGACGATTTTGCCGTGCTCGGCGACCAGCGCGGACGCGACTTGCGCCGGTCAATTCATCGCGCAGTACGGCGAGCGCTTGTTTCGACGCCCGCTGACCGCGGACGAGACTCAAACCTATACCGACTATTTCAACTCCGTGATGGGTCGTTCGAGCTTTGCGCTCGGCATCAAGTGGACGCTCGTCGCGCTATTTCAATCAGCGAACGCGGTCTACCGCTCTGAAATCGGCACCGCGAGCGGGTCGAGCTACGCGCTCTCGCAATACGAAATCGCGACCGAGCTCAGCTATAGCTTCGGCGGTTCGACGCCGAGCTCGGATTTGCTGGCGAAGGCCGCGGCCGGCGCGCTCGCGACGCCGGACGCGCGCTTGGCCGAAGCGCGCGCATTGCTCGCCACCGAGGACGGCAAGGAAGCCGTGCGTGAGCTGTTCCGCGAATGGTCCGGCTACACCGTGGTGCAAGCACGCGCGAAGAACGATCAAACCGACTTCACTTCAGTCAGCGCGGACATGGT
>DATATR010000255.1:0-6716 GCA_036268695.1 Polyangiaceae bacterium
ACACGAAGACGCAGCGGCGCGGCCCGGCCGACACGAATGCGAGCCGCTTTGCCGGGCTGCTCGTGGTTTCGCTGCTGCTCCATTTTCCGCTCACGCCTTGGGCCTCCATCGTCGGGCTACTGAAGGTCTGGGCGCATCCGCAGGAGGACATTCCGCTCGAATCGCTGACCGGGATCCCGATCGACGTGATCGAAGAGCCTGCGCCTGCCGCGCCCGAGCCGAAGCCGGAATCGCCCGCAAACGACAAGACTGGCCCCGCAGATACCGAGGCTTTCGCGCCCAAACCACCCCCAAAAAACAAGCCCGATCCGGCCAAGATTCAAGACGCGGGCGTGCCCGACGCGGAAGAGCCGGATGCCGCAGCAGCCGACGCGGGGAAGCAATCCGCGGATGCTGGTGCTTCGATCAAACCCGCGGGAGACGCCGGCGCGGCCGCGCAGGGCGACGCGGGAGTTGCGGCCGAACCGCACTCGAAGCCGCTCTCGACCCCATCCTTGATCGGCGGCGCGAGACAACTCGTGGATCAGAAATCGAATGTGCAGCTCTGGATTTATGCGGACAGGATCCGGCAGACGCCGCTCGCTCCGCGAATTGGCCCGGTCTTGCGTTCGCTTTATCAGTGGCGGGATTTCTTTGGCCCAACGGGTGTCGACCCGATTCGCGATATCGACCAGATCCTGATTTCCGGACCACAGCTGCGCGACAGCAGCAATCTGATGGTCATCATCAAGCATCATTTGTCGCAAGCCAACATGCACACGGCCGTTGACGCGCTGGTGCGCGCAGATCACGGCGCTGGCATGTGGCTCGATGATGGGATGCCCGCGGCGAGCGTTCACCTCGACGGCGCAGAGCGGCGCTTCGTTCTGCCCAACGCGCACACCGTCGTGATGACGCCCGCGGAGCACTATCAAAAAGCGCTGGCGCTCGGAAAAATGGGCGTGCAATTGCCGCCAAACCCGGGCCCTGAAGCGATGATTGCAAAGGTGATGACGCCCTGGCGCGCGCTGATTGGCACGCCGATTCAAATCCCACACTCGATTAGCTGGGCCTTGATTCGCGTCATTCCGACCGCGGACGGGGGAGCGACGGCGGAGCTGGAAGGCGGCGACGAAAGCGAGGCTCAGGCCAAGGCTGACGCGGAGTACCTCGACAAAACGGCGAATTCGCTGGCGCAGTTGAACCTTGGATTTTTGGGTTCCTTGCTCGGGCAAACGTCGCACAAGTTCATCGAGCATGTGGAGTTCAGCGCGTCGGGAACGACGATTCACGGCACTGCGCACGCGACCGCGGACCAGCTCTCGACGGCGTTCGATCTGGTGAGTTCGTTCATGAGCGAGCGGAGCGCGCGCCGCGAACCGCCGCATGGTTCGAGCGCGCCGTCGTCGAGCGCACCGTTGCGCTGACCGTTCAGGCGTGCGCGTGTTCGGCGATACTGCTGAGCATCGCGTCGGCGCTGGTCGGGTCGAGTGAACCGACGCAGAGCTTGCGCCCGGTCTGCTGTACGATCACGATTCGGCATTTGCCGCGCGCGCTATCCGCGGCGGTCGAGAGCAAAAAATCCAAACCCAAACCCACGATGATGCACGTCACCGCCATGCCCAAGAGCGGCGGCGATCCCCCGGGCACGCGCACGCCATCCACGATCAACCCGACACCGAAGTACGTACCGATCACCAGCGCGATCAAGCCGGCGTAGAGACCGACACGCGCATAGCGCACTTCACGTGTCACGCGCGCGAGGTTCGTGAGTGGCACGAGCGTCGAACGATCGCGCAGGATTTTGCCCATCAATTCGATGCGGTGACTGACTTCGAGCCCTTGCGGCCCAATTCGCAGCGTTGCCGGCCTGCGATAGGCGAGCGCAAAGCGAGCGATCAATGAGCAAGCGCGCGCAATGAACAATACCAACGTGAAGCCGAGCAGCGCCGTTGCGACGGGACCGAGCGGCGGCAAGGCGAGCTCGCCGGAAAGTTCGGCCGTTGCGCTTCCGCTCGTGGCGAGCGCGCGCAGCACGGGGTCGTTCGTGTTTTGTGCCAGGTGCAGCCGCGCACGGTGGGCAACTTCGGACACGCTGCGACAGAGCGCGGCGGCGGCGACGAGCGCCTCGGTGTTGCCGAAATCGGGCGAGCTCAGCACCGGCGCGCGCGCGACGCGCGCGATCGCTTCCCAGATCACGCCCGCGCGATCGCCGAGCGCGTCGTCCAGAAACTCGAGCGCACTGCACGGCGTGTGCGCGGCCAACCAAACCAAATTGGCGGTCAGCACCTGCTGCTCTTCCGGCGTGTCCGGCAATGCGCGCGCAATTCCCATCGCGAGCAGCGCCCCGAGCAGGTTTTGCTCGTCCGGGTTTTCGATGCCGCGCTCGAGCACGGAGCGCACATTTCCGAGCGGCGTTTGCGCGTCCTCGCTCGAGAGCTCGCTCGTGCCACCGGTGGTCGGCGGCTCGGTGTGAAAGCGCGACGCGAAATCGCTTCGTCGCGCCGCCGCCGCGTCGAGGGCGACCGCGCGCACGTGCTCGGCGAGCAGGTCCACCTTGGGCTGCTCGGAGAGCACGCCTACCGCGTGGGGAGGGCTCGGCGCGTCGGTCATTCGTGGCTCGAAGGTCGGTCTAATAGTCGAATGACCGGTTCAAAGCCAAGCAACCATCGCCGTGTGCACGCGGCGAGGTTAGCGCGGGCAAGCGCGAGCTCAAACGCGCGCGTCAGAAAACAGCAGTGAATTGAGCACGGGTCCGGGCTTTTCTTCGGCCTTGTTCGCGAGTGGGCGATTCTTTTCGTCGACACGCACGACAGTGGGTTTGTGCTTGCGCGCTTCTTCTGGACTCATCTCCGCGAAGGTCGCGAGAATCACCAAATCGCCAGGTTTGTTCAGGTGCGCAGCCGCGCCGTTCACGCAAATCGCGCCCGAGCCGCGCGGCCCCTCCAGGGCATACGTCACGAGCCGCGTTCCTTGAGTCGCGTTCCAGACGTGCACCGCTTCGTACGGAAGAATGCCCGCAGCGTCCAGCAAGTCCGCGTCGATCGTCACGCTGCCCTCGTAAGCCAAATCCGCGTGCGTCACCGTCGCACGATGGATCTTCGACTTGAACATGGAAAGCTTCATCACAGCTCCTGATGCGTCGCGTCATGGCGGCCCGCGCTTTGCGGGTCCTCCTGTCGGACCAAAAGATCATAGTGCCGGAAAATGCGGTCGACAACTTGGCCGTGCGGTGCGGACTCCGATAACCCGAGGATAGACGCGGCGAGCGAAATATCGCAGCCGCCGGCGAAGGAGTCGTTCCACATGGCCAGCGCATCCAAGACCGAAATGCTCGAAAATCTCCGCGGGATGCTGCGCGACGTTTTGCGCCTTCGCACCGAGGGCGTCGCTTATGCCAAGCTGTCTCGCGCCCATGGCTACCTCGACGGCTACATGCGCGTGCTGCTCGAGACCGGCCTGTTCAGCCAAAAAGAGCTTCTGGCGCTGATCTCGGAAGAGCGAAACCTACACGACGGCCCAGCGACGCGCATCGTGACCGAAGAAGTACGCAGCGAAACGAGCCGCAGCGAAGCACCGGCCGCTCGCGGCGCCGTCGCGGCCTGATTCGAGCTCGAAGCTCAGCCGAACTGCACGAGCCGAGCGAGCTCTTCCAAGCGAGCCGCGACTCGTTGCTGTGTGAGCTCCGCCGTGCAGCGCGTGCCGACATCTTCCACGCAGAACGATGCGACGCAGCCGGCCATCATCAGCGCGCGGCGCAAGGTGCCGCCGTCGAGCTCGTTGACGTTGGCGAGATAACCCATCAGCGCGCCGGCAAATGTGTCGCCGGCGCCGGTGGGGTCGATCTCGTTTTCGAGCGGATATGCCGGCGCGAAGAACGGCCCGTGCTCGTCGAACAGCATCGCGCCGCATTCTCCGCGTTTGACCACGAGCCGCTTCGGGCCCATGCCGAGCACGCGCTTGGCGGCGCGTTTGACGTTGTGCTCCTCCGCCAGTTGGCGGAGCTCTTCGTCGTTGATGATCAAGAGATCGATCTTCGACAGCACTTCGCCGAGCAGCTTGCGTTCGCCTTCAATCCAGAAATTCATCGTGTCCGCGGCGACGAGGCGTGGCTTCTTCGCTTGCGCAAGCACTTCGAGTTGCAGGGCGGGGTGGATGTTGCCGAGCATCACGAAAGGTGTGCTCGCGAACGCCGCGGGCAACTTGGGTCGAAAATCAGCGAACACGTTGAGCTGCGTGTCGAGCGTGGTGCGGCTCGCGAGGTTTGCCGCGTAACGCCCCGCCCAGCGAAAGGTCTTACCCGGCGCGCGTTCGACGCCGGAGATATCAATGCCGCGTGCGCTGAGCGCGCCGAGTGCATGCTCGGGAAAATCCGTACCGACCACGGCGACGATCTGCACCGGCGCGAACAACGCCGCCGAAAACGCGGCATACGTCGCGGAGCCGCCGACGACGTCTTTCTCTTTTGCGCTCGGCAGTTCGAGATCGTCGAACGCCATCGAGCCGACGATTAAAACGGGGGCCGCTTGTTCACGAGGTTTGGTGGTCATGCGCTTTCTTTCCATGCGGACCCTGGCCGATAAGCCAGCGATCGCAAAAAACCAAGGGATTTCTCAATCAGGCGGCGTGGAGCCACCGAAGCCGCGTCCTTCGGCAAGCAAACGTTCGGCGTGACGCGCTGCGCGGTGCCGCCTGCATTCTTCGGCACGGAAGATCGATACGAGTTGTTTAGTGGCTTCTTCGAGGTCTTCGTTCACGAGCACGTAGTCGAACAGCCCATAATGCTCGATTTCGCGCAGCGCGACGCCGAAGCGACGCTGCACGGTCTCTTCGTCTTCGCTCGCTCGCCCGCGCAGGCGCTGCTCGAGCACGGCCATGCTGGGCGGCAAGATGAAGACCGCGACTGCGTCCGGTTCGGCGCTTTTAATTTGGCGTGCGCCTTGATGGTCGATGTCGAAAATGATGCCGCGTGCGTTTCGATTGCGCTCGAGCTCGGCCGAGCCGGTGCCGTACAAGTTGCCGTGCACCTCGGCCCACTCGAGAAATGCGCCGCCTTTGATCAATTTCACGAACTCGGCGCGATCGACGAAGTGATACTCTCGCCCGTTCTGTTCGTTCTGTCGCGGCTTGCGCGTGGTGTGCGAAACACTGAAGCGAAGCTCTGGAAGCTGCTTGAGCAAAGCCGTCGTGAGCGTGGTTTTTCCGGCACCCGAAGGCGACGAAACGATCAGCGGTAACGGCCCTTCACTCGACATTCTGGACTTGCTCCCGGATCCGCTCGAGCTCCGCCTTCATCTCGACGACCAAATGGGCGATTGGCGCATCTTGGCTCTTAGCCCCAATTGTATTCGATTCCCGGCCGATTTCCTGCAGCAGAAAATCGAGCCGCCTGCCGACCGGGCCGTCCGCAGCGAGCAGCTTCTGAAATTGGTCGAAATGGGAGTCGAGTCGCACCAATTCCTCTGTCACGTCGCTGCGATCCGCCAAAATCACGATTTCGGCTTCGAGCCGTGCCGAGTCGAGTTGAAGTCCGGACTCGGTGAGCAGACGCTCCAAGCGGTCGCGCAGGCGCGCGCGGTAGCCTTCGAGTAGCTCGCCGCCGCGAGCGGAAATGGTGGCTCGCAGCCGCCGCGCCGACTCGAGACGCGCTCGGAGCTCACGGACCAACGCATCGCCTTCACGCCGGCGCATTTCATCGAGACGCTGCAGTGCGGCATCGAAAGCGACACGCAGCGCCGAGCGCGCGCCTTCGGAGTCCGCCGTAGTCGGCGCAGTGACCAGGTCGGGCATGCCGCTCAACGCGGTGATGGGCAGCTCGGTGCCCGGTGCCAGCTCGTCGCGCAACAGCAAGAGGCCCTGATACAGCGCGCGGGCTCGATCGACCGAGAAGCGCGGAGGCGGCATGGCCGCACCTTCGAGACGCACGCCGATATCGAAGCGCCCGCGCGCCAGGTTCTCACGCGCGAGCTGTTCGACGAAAAAGCTCTGATCCGAGAGCTCCTCCGGCACGCGCACGCGCACGTCCGAGAAGCGGTGATTGAGCGCGCGTAGCTCGACTGTGACCCGCCCGTCACCGAGCGGGGCGTCGCCCACGCCGAACCCCGTCATGCTTCGCACGCGGTCACAAGCCTTTGCGGCGCTTGATTTCCTCCGACATGCGGCGGTATTCGACTTCCCACACGGCGGTGCCTTCTTGAACGTGCTTGAGCTGTCCGCGGATCTGTTGCTCGATCGCTTCGTCTTCCGCGAATTGCCGACGTAGCGGATCGCGCATTTTGCGTCGCAGCACGTAATCCTCGACGAAGATTTCTTCGACGTTCGCCGAGTGCATCAGCATCTCGATCAGCTGATCCAAGAGATAGTCGATCGCGTCTTCACCGAGCTTGATCTTGCGCTCATCGGCGACGAGCTTGCGGATGCGGTTGTAGTCGGTTTGCGGCAAGCTGCGCGCAGCGAGCATCGACTTCGCTTGGTCGCTGACTTCCTGCTCGTCGCGGATGTACTGATTCAGCACCGCCTCGATGTCGAGCGCAACTTCCTTCGGGGAATTGCTCTCGACTTCGCCGTCCGCAAGCAGCGCCTTGACCATATCCGCTGCGATTTGAGGCACCTTCGCGCTGTGAAGTCGCATGGGCCCCTCCTATCGCATTTTTCGCGCGAGCTCAGCCGGTTTCGGTGTCCGTTTTAGAGTGCCCGGTCGAATTTCCCGGCGCAGGGTGTGGCGGCCCAGCCTGGGT
>DATATR010000256.1:0-4239 GCA_036268695.1 Polyangiaceae bacterium
TCACGGGGATGCCTTCGGTCTCGCGATCGTTCTTCAAGGCCAGGCAGAGCGAGAAGCCGTCGAGGCGCGGCATTTCGACGTCCGTGAGCACCAGATCCGGTCGCTCTCTCTTCACCAGATCGAGCGCTTCCGCGCCATCCCAGGCTTCGGTCACGTCGTAACCGGCCGCGACCAAGAGCGGCACGGTGTGCTTGTGAATCAACGCGCTGTCGTCCACGAGGAGCACGCGCAGTCTGCCGCGCGCCGAGCTTTCGAGTGCTTCGAGCAGATCCCGCGCTTGAAATGGCAAGGCGAGCGAGCGCGAAAAACCTTCACGCTGCATGCGGGTGCAATCTTCGGGCACGAGCCCGAGATAGAGCGCGCGTTCGACGGCGAGCCCGGCGCCGCGCGCTTCCGCCAATGCTTCGTGTGCCGGGCGATCTTCGACCACCGGCGCGAACAGCACCACCTCGGGCTGGTTCTCGCTTTGCTCGAACAGCGCATGCACGTTGGGCGCGACGCTGAGCGCGTGACCCGCGGGCTCGATCGCGCGGGCCACGAAATCACCCAAGACTCCGGGGGGTGTCACGAGACCGACGTGCATGGCCACATCCTACCCCGAGCCCTTCGCACGAAGAGCCCACAATGGGAAAGATTCTTTCCGTTTTTGGTGGCTCAGCGGCAGACGCGAGACGGCTCATTTTGCGGCGCTCGGCGTTGCCGGCGCGGTGCGCGAATGATACGAGAAATCGAGCATGACTCGCTTCACCGCCGCGCGAACGAAGGCGCTCTTGGCTGCTGATATCGCGCTGCTCGTGGGCGCGGCATCGCTCGCGTTCGGCGGCTGCAGCGCGAGTAGCGGTAGCCCCGGAACATCGACTCAGCCGGGCGGCAACGCGGGCACTGGCTCGTCTTCCGGCGGCAGCTCTGGAACCGTTGCCAGTGGCGGTAACGGCGGTTCGAGTAACAGCGCGAGCGGCAGCGCGGGCGCAGCACAAGGGGGCAGCATGGGTTCGGCTGGCGCGAGCGCGGGATCGCTCTCGATCGACACGAGCGGTGGCAAGGTCTCGCTCGCATTTGGGCAAACGTATATCGAGATCGACCCGTCGAACGGCGCGCGCATCACGGCGCTGCGCGTCGGTGGCGCGACGGGCATGGACGTGATCCTCGATCAAAGCGTGAACGCGGGCACGGCCAACGCGGACAATTGGGGCTCGGTGTTTTGGCCCTCGCCGCAAACGTGGCCCTGGCCGCCCACGGGCACGAACAGCATCGCGGCGATCAACACCGCCGCCTACATGGGCAGTGCGGATACTTCGTCGGTCACGCTCACGAGCGGCGTAGCCACGGCGCCCACGGTTTCGGTCACCAAAAAATTCTCGGCTGACCTGGCCAAGGAAGCCATCGTGATCGACTACACGATGACGAACGGCGGTAGCGCTGCCGTCAACGTCGCGCCGTGGGAAATCACGCGCATGGGTTCCGGCAGCATCACCTTTTATCCGCAAGGCACCGGCATGCCGATGGGCAATAGCTCGTTCCCGCTGCCGCCGATCACGAGCGGCGCGGGCGCGACGTGGTTTCAGCACACCGGTTCGACCACGCAGTACAAACTCTTGTCGGATGGCACGGGCGGCTGGATCGCGAGCGCGATCGGCGACTTGATCTTGGTCAAGAGCTTCACCGACATTCCGGCCGGTGCGGCCGCGTCGGGCGAAGCCGAAATCGAGATTTATTCGTCACAAAGCTACGTCGAAGTGGAACAGCAGGGCGCGGTCACGATGCTCGCGCCGGGCGCGTCGCTGAATTGGACGGTGCGCTGGTATGTGCGTAAGATGGCCGCGCCGGCTACCGCGGGTAGCGCGGATCTCGTCACTTACGTACAGAACCTGATCAAGTAACCGTTGTCCGCGCCTGCACCCGTTTCGGCCGCCGCCGAAGCCGTGCTCACATTTTTGGAAAGTGTGGGCCGTCGTTCGGAGGCGGAGTTTTATCTCAAGCTGTTCCTCAAATTGCCGAAGGAGAGCTTCGGCATCATCGCGCCCGGTGCGACGGTGATTCGCTCTGCGCTCGGCTCTTTGGTCGAGCAACTCAAGTTCTTGTCCGATCTCGGGCTGCACGCGCCGGTCGTGCTCGGGCTATACGATCCGGAACGCGGCGCGCAGAGCTCCGAACGTTTGGTGAAGCGTTTGCCACCGGCGGGCATGGAGCCCATGCCGCACGAAATGGGCGAAGCAGATTTGGCTGAAAAGCTGCGCGCAGAGCTCCGCTCCGAGCGCCAACCGATCGTCCACTTTCGCGCCATCGAAGATCGGAGCATCGACGATCGCTTGAATGAACTCGGCGTTTTGGCAAAGCTGCTGGATACGCGGAAATTCGTGCTGCTTCGTCGTCGCGGCGGGCTCAAGCCGCGCGCCCAAGGCAAGCTCGAACTCGCACCCGGCTACTATTTGCCGACCGACGCCGGCCGCATCTCGATCATCAACCTGCGCACCGATCGCGCTGGGCTCGAATCACACAAGTCGCTGCCGAAGCGGGACGCGGAGTTGCTCGCCGCGGCGGAGCGTCTGATCACGCTCACGCAACCAGGCCCGATGCTCGCCAGCATCACCTCGCCCTTGAACTTGTTGAAAGAGCTCTTCACGGTCAAAGGCGCAGGCACGCTGATCAAACTCGGCAGCGAGGTCGCCCGTCACGATTCGTACGCCGAGCTCGACGTCGAGCGCCTCCGACGTTTGCTCGAAGCGAGCTTCGGTCGCGCGCTCGACCCGCATTTCTTCGACCTAGCGCCGCTCGCGGTTTACGTCGAAGCCGAATATCGCGGCGCGGCCGTGATCTGCTCGAGCTCACCCGTGCCGTATCTCAGCAAATTCGCGGTCGAACCCGAAGCACAAGGCGAGGGCATGGGTCGAGATTTGTGGGAGGCCATGTCGCGCGACTACCCGGCGCTGTATTGGCGCGGGCGCCCCGAAAATCCGATTGCCGCTTGGTACGCGTCCGCGTGCGATGGCATGGTGCGCTTCGCCGAGTGGAACGTGTATTGGCGTGGCGTGGAAACGGCACGTATCCCGGAAGTGATCGAGGCCGCGCGGAGCCGCCCGCCGGATTTCGGCGTGAATGCGCTCGAAGTGCCGCGCTGAAGGCTCAGTTCGTCGTCACGACTTGGGATGCTTGGCACATGGCGGCGCTGCTGCCGTCGCTCACGCAGCTGACGCTGCCGGCCGGCAAGCACATCGTGATCTTGAATTTACAGCCCGCGTCTTCCCAGCTCTTGAGCGCCTTTTGCGCGTCGGAGTAGCTCGAGCTCTTTTGATTCACTGGGATCGGGCAATCCCCCTGATTGACGATGTTCGAGTTCGCGACGCACTCGTCCACGATCGTGAAGTCGCATGCCGTCGCTTTGGTCACGAGTGTCATGTACTGATTCCACAACGTGTCGCAGCTCGGACCGCTGCCGCCGCTGCCGCCCGCGGAAGTGCCGCCGGTTGCGCCACCAGCGCCCGTGCCCGCGCTGCCGCCGCCGGTTCCGCCCACGCCGCCGCCGTTCACGCTGCCGCTGACGCCGAGATCGCCAGCCACGCTCACGTCACCGCCGACACTCAGATCGCCCGCACTGCCGACAACGCCGCCGGTCGTGCTCGATCCGCCACTGCTCGTCGATCCGCCACTGCTCGTCGATCCGCCGCCGCTCGTCGATCCGCCGTGACCTTGACCCGCGCTGCCGGTCGTTCCGGCGATCGTGCTCGTGCCTGCGGCGCTCGTGCCTGCCGAACTCGCCGAGCCACTCGAACCGCCCGCGCCGTCCCCGCCGCCCCCGCCGTCATTCGCTTGGAAACTGCTGCCGCACGCGACACACAGAACGATCAGGGCCGACCAGAGCTTCGAGCGAGTCATCCTTTGCCTCCAAGCAAAAAAACAAAAGCTTGAAACAGTGTAACATTCGGTCGCGCGTCGCGCTCGCGGGCATCGAGATCGGATCGTGTTCTACTTATTTCTCCTCGTCGTCGCCGCACTGGGTGTGGCCGTGTATCTCCTCTTCATCTTCAAGCTCGTTCCTGGTGCACTCGAGGAACGAGTCGGCGTGCTCGAACCGCTGCCGGAAGATGTGGGGAAATGGAGGATCGACGAACACTCGGCTGACGGCAGAGCCGCGCGCGATCGCGGCGAAAAGCGCGAAGAACGGCTGTTCTTCGAAGAGAGCCAGGGTCTGCTCGCGCAAGGTCGCCTCGTTCGCCAAGTGCGTTATCGCAACGCGGCTTC
>DATATR010000257.1:0-8123 GCA_036268695.1 Polyangiaceae bacterium
GGCTACGCGCTCCACGCCGCGTACTGGCACGACGATTTCGGCCACGTGCGCTCGCATGGCTGCGTCAACATGTCGCCGATCGACGCACGCCACACCTTCATGTGGTCGGCGCCCGAAGTGCCCGAACACTGGCAAGCCGCGTACACCACCGACGCGCTCGAGCAAGGCACGATCGTCTATATCCACCCTTGAGGTTGATGGGCGATCTTATTTTTTGATGGTCATGCGCAGCGGGCCGATGGCGTCACAGCCTTCGGCGTCGCGCTCCGGCTGTCACTGAATCGAGAAGCTCTTCGATACGGTGACTGGGTCGCCCCCGAATGGCGGCACCTTTGCGGCGCGGAAAATGCGCGCCACGCAGCCGCCGACGTCGGTGCCGGCGAAGGCACCGGTCACGGTCGAGTTCGTCGCGCGCCCACTCGGCGCGAAGGTCACCGAGGCTTTGCCGCTTCCGGTCGGGCCGTCCGGTTTCTTGCAGCTGGCGGCGTTGGCCGCCGCCGCGCCGAGCGCCGCAATCGCCGCGCTCTTATCGAAGTCGGCGGCAGCAGGCGCGGGTGCAGGCGCCGCAGCCTCCGGCTTCTTCGCGTCGCCGGCGGGCTTTTCAGTGGGTTTCGTGGCAGCAGCCGTTCCGGCCGCTGCTGCGGTGGACGCCGGCGCAGCGGCGCCAGGCTTTGCAGCGGCGCTCGCGGCGGCGGTCGCCGCTCCGGTTTCGCTCGGCGCGGGCGCAGTGGCGGCGCTGTCGGTCGCGCTCGGCGGCGTGGTTTCGGCGGGCGGCGCCGCCGCGGCCTGCGTCGAGGTCGAAGTTGCTTTGGCGTCGGCTGCCGCTACATCTGGTGCCTTCTCGGCCGGCTTCTTCGACATGAACACGAACGCCGCCGCCGCCACCGCCGCAATCGCGACGATCGCGCCGATCACCACGGCGCTGCCCTTCTTCTTCGCAGGCGCTGCATTCGGCACTTCGACTGGATCGCTCGGACGCACGACGGGCTCGGGCGCGGCCGCGACCGGCTTCGTGAAGTCAGGCGCGGCGAGCGCACCGAATCCGCCAATGCCGCCACCACCGACGTTCATCAGCGAGTTCGGCGAGCTGTCGCCGAAGAGCACGGCAGCGGCGTCCTTTTCCTTTTCTCTCTCTTGCGCCTTCTTTTGATTCGCTTTCGGATCAGGTTTGGTCAGCGCGTCGAGTGAAAAGAGGACCGAGCTTTCGTTGCGCGCGCCCGTCATCTTTTGCGCGGGCTCTTCGGGCACGCCGAAATCCAACGAAGCGTCGCTCTCGCCGCCTGCTGCCGCGACGCCGCCGAACAAATCCACCTCCGGGCGCTTCTCCGCGCGTCGCGCAGCTGCCGGTTTGGCCGTAGCAGCCTGCGCGGCCGGCACTGGCGCTGGTTTGATTTCGGCGGAAGATTTGCGTGCAGCGGCTGCAGCGGGCGACACGGCCGGCGCGGGCGGCGACTTCTGCGGCTGTTTTTCGGGTTCACTCGGCGCGCTCGAGACGACCGTTTCGTCGTCGAACGGCGAGCGGCCGACCACGGTCGGCTCATCGTCCGTTCCGTTCGGCAACGCGAAGCTCGGCGCACGCCGTGCGATGCCGCGTTGCTTCATCGCAGCCGCCACCTCTGGCACTTCGAAGGGCGAGACCCAATCGTCCATGCCGTCTTTCCAAATCAAAGTCTCGTCGTCGATCTTGTTCGCTGCATACAAGTCGACGATCGCGGAAGTCATGTGCTGCTCTTGGTGATCGTCGACGAATCCAACCAGCCAAGTGCTTTCAGCGGCCCCGGGCTTCGCCGCGGTCGCCATCGGTCGAGCTGCTGGCTCGGGCGTGGCCGCGGCTTTGACCGCCGGAGAGGCCGCCGCAACGGGCGTTGCCGTAGCCGGTGCTGGCGCAGCGACTGAAGTCATCGCGCTCGGCGCTTCGGCTTTCGCGTCCGCAGCTTCGGATGTGCCGATTGCAGTTCCGTCGACGACGATGTTCGTCCCGCAGTGCTTGCAAGTGATGCGGACTTTTTTGCCGCGAACTTTTTCGTCCGGAACGGAGTATTTTGCCGGACAACCCGTGCACGTCACATTCATCGATCAGTCTCGTGGCCGCGGAAGTTACGCTGTTCGAAAACCCAAACTCGAGAATTACCACGGCTTTTTTGGCTTGCCTATCCCTCACCAGCTTTTCACCCGAGCTCATTACGGAGTACCGGCGAGCAGGGCTCGATGCTCGCGGGCGCACGCTCGCCATTTGCCCTCTCGGTCGTAGCCGAACGCGGTTTGCGGTGTAGAGTCCGCGCCGTACATGGCTGAGGCAGAAGCGACGCCGCCCGCGCAGGAGGAGGCTGGGCGACGCGAGCAATCCGAACTCTCGAACCTAGTGCGTGACACCTACTTGAGCGTAGATGTGCGCTGGCTCGGCGTCTTTCGTGTCCTTTACGGCACGCTCCTGATCGTCGATCTGGTCCGGCGCTGGGTCAACGTACGCTTTTATTACACGAACGACGGCGCGATGCCGAACCACTTCGAGCTGTTCCGGCCTGGGTGGCACAACATTTTTTCGGTCTTCTTCGCCTTCTCGAGCTTCGGCGAAGTGAACTTCGCGTTCACGCTCG
Organism: Polyangiaceae bacterium; assembly: GCA_036268695.1. Classification (GTDB taxonomy): domain Bacteria; phylum Myxococcota_A; class Polyangia; order Polyangiales; family Polyangiaceae; genus PMG-095. The sequence goes on from DATATR010000257.1 coordinate 2,598, forward strand.
CACTGATTTGCTTCGTTCTGTTCACGCTTGGTTATCGCACGAAGCTTTTTCACGCGCTTTCGTTGCTCTTCATCACGAGCTTGAATGCGCGGAATTTGTTCGTCGAAAACGGCGGCACCATCGTCGTCAATCTGCTCGGGATGTGGACCTTGTTTTTGCCGCTCGGTCGCCGCTTTTCGATCGACGCGCTGCTCTCGTCGCTGAAAGCATACGCCGAGAAGGACTCGAGCGAGCTGAACGATCGCTCGAAGCCGGCAGCACCGATTGCGCCGCACGTGTCACTGGCGGTGCTCGCCCTGCTCTTGCAATGGAGCGTGATTTATTTTTTCAACTTCGTGCACAAGAGCGGCGTGGGTTGGCGGAATCACACGGCCATCTATTGGTTCCTGGAACAAAATCGGATCGTGACTTGGTTCGGAGTTTGGGCGCGCACGCATTTGCCGCTCAGCGTGCTCGAGCTGATGACGCGCGGCGCGTTGTTCATGGAAGCGACGCTGTCGTTCATCATGCTCTTGCCGTTTTCGCGGGAAAACATGCGGCGAATCGGGCTTTTGCTCGCGCTCGCGCTACACGGCGGAATCGCGGCGATGTCGCGCCTCGGACCATTTTCGTACGTGATGGTGATTCAGTTCGTCATCCACTTGAGCGCGCGTGATTTCGCATTCGTCTCGCGCTGGTTCGCCCGACCGAGCCGCGTCCGCACCGTGATCTACGACGCCGATTGCGGCATTTGCTTCTTGCTTTGCCGTGTGCTCAAGCGCCTCGATCCGTTCGCTCGGCTCAATTTCGTGGGCAACGACGAGCGCGAAAAAATCCCCGCCGAAATCAGCGACGCCGAACTCGATCGCTCGCTGTTCGTGATCTTACCCGGCGGGCGCATCGTGCGCGAAGAACGCGCGGTATTCGAAGTGACGCGTGCGTTGCCGTTTGCAAGCCTGCCCGCGCTTTGGCTGGTGGTGCCGGGGCTTTCGAACCTTGGTCGCGCGCTCTATCGCTGGATTGCGGCGAATCGCACGCGAATTTCGGCCTGGCTCGGGCTAGCCCAGTGCGGCGTGCCGAGCTCGAAAGAAGCGTCGGAACGCGCACTGGTTGCCCCGAAAAACACGTGGCGCAGTGATTGGGCCCATGCGCTGAGCGTACCGCGCGAAGCGCTGGTCGCATTCATGATCGTCGTGCTCGGGGTCGAGGTCTGCGTGGACAACCCGTTCATGACCAAGCGCGTGCACGTGAAGCGGCCCGATTGGATGCAGGCGATCGTCGAGACACCGCGGCTGTTCCAAGGCTGGGGCATGTTCGCGCCGGAGCCGCCGTACGAAGACGGGCACTTGGTCGTGGATGGGCGCACCGTGGATGGCAGAAAGCTCGATCCGTTCACCGGTCGTGAGCCCTGGTTCGATCCGTATTCAGCGACCGGCTGGGGTGACGATCAACTCTGGTGCGACTACACGAATCACTTGCGCTGGGCGAACAACGCGCCGAATCGCCAGCATTTTCGCGACTACTTGGAGCACATGCACGAGTACACCGGGCGGCCGCAAGATCGACTCGTCGACTTCGACGTCTGGTGGGTGCAGAACAAGTCGCCGGAGCCCGGACACACGCACGGTGAAGCGCTGCCACCGGAAAAGCTCGTGAGTTTCGGCAATGTGCGCGACTCGTTGGCAAAGCCTTGGCTGCCAGCGGAGCGCAGTTTCTCGCCCGCACCGCCCGCACCGCCCGCACCGCCCGCACCGCCCGCTGCGCCGCGCACGCGGAGACCACACGGATGAACGCCGGATCTTCGCGCGAAGCGACGCCCGTTCGCGACCACTCGACGAGCTTTCGGCAATTCCTGCTCGGCTATTCGAGCGCCGATCCGCGTTCGCTCGGCGTGTTCCGGATCGCGCTCGGCGTACTCCTGTTCATGGATGCGGCGCGCCGTTACCCAGACATCGAATCACACTATTCCAACACGGGTTGGCTCACGAATCACTTCATGCTCTTCCGCCCGATGAGCGATCATCTGTTCTCGCTCTACCTCACCTGCAGCTTGCCCTGGCAAGTGAAGGTTCTGCTCGGGCTCCAGCTCTTGATCGATCTGCTACTGATCGCGGGCTACCACACGCGCGTGATGCAGGTGCTCGCCGCGGTGCTGATCGCGAGCCTGAACAGCCGCAACGTGATGCTCGAAAATGGCGGCTCGGTCGTGCTCACGTTGCTCGCCGTGTGGTCGATGTTTTTGCCGCTCGGGCGGCGCTTTAGCGTGGATGCGCTGCTCCGCTCGCTCGGCGCGGAGCGCGAAGCCTCGCTCGATGATTTGAACGCCCCGCTCGCCCGCGACAAGGCGCCCGTGTTGTCGCTCGCGGTGCTCGCGCTCGTCTGGCAATGGACGGCGATCTACGCGTTCAATGCGCTCCAAAAAAATGGTCCAGCGTGGCATGACGGAACCGCGGTGTACTACGCGTTGCATCAGTACGGCATGCTGACGCGCCTCGGTTCGTGGCTCGGTGATTCGCTTTCGCTCGGCGCTTCCCGGGTGCTGAGCTTCGGCGCCTTGGCGATGGAGTGGCTGATCGCCGCGCTCCTGCTCGTTCCGATCAAGACCCGCATCACGCGCATGCTCGCGTGGCTGCTCGTGTGCGCGCTACATCTGTCGATCGCATCGGTCTTGAATCTCGGCACTTTTTCTTGGGCCATGATCATCATGTTCTTCGCGCTCGTGCCGCGCGAAGCGTGGGACATGTTTCACGCGCGACTCTCTGCGCGTCGCCCTTCGCGCGTGCTCCGCGTGGACGGCTCGAATCCGTTTGCGCTCGCGGTTTGCCGCATCATCAAGCGCTTCGACGTGTTGGGGAAGGTGCGTTTCGAGCAGGCCGAAGCTGAAGACGCGAATCGCTTCGTCGCGCTCGATCCCCATTCCGAGCGACGTGCTCGCGGTTTGAAAGGGCTGAGGCTGCTCGCGGAAGCGTTCCCGTTCGGCCCGATCACCGTCGCTTGGCTCGGGCTACCGCTGGTTTCGCGGCTCGCAAAGAAATGGATTCGGCGCGCCGAGCGTAAGCCGGAGTTTTACGTCGGATACTTCGAGCTTTCATCGCCGACGCCGACGAGCGACGGGACGCTCTCTCCGGCGAAGGCGTTTTTCGCCCGCTTGTGGTTCGGTTTGGGCGAGGCTTTGGTACTCGTGTTGCTCGTCTGCTGCGGCAGTCAGCTCTTGCTCGAGAACGAAGCGGTTCCCGCATCGCTCAAGCCCACGCACCGGCCGGTCTGGATGACTGCCGTGATTGTCTATCCGCGACTGTTTCAGGGCTGGAGCATGTTCGCGCCGTCACCGCCGTTCGAAGATGTTGCCGTCGTGGTCGACGGTCGCACCAAAGACGGCCGGCACTTCGATCCGCTGACTGGTCGCGAACCTTCGTTCGACGTGGCGGCGCGCGCCAGACATTCACGCAATTGTGAATGGTATTACTTCGAACGGCATTTGAATGAGGATCGCTTCAAGCCGTACCTCGGCGGAGTCCGCGATTTCCTCAGGAGCCATCACGAGATCAGCGAGCGACCCGAGGAGCAGCTGGTGGCTTTCGACGTTTGGTCCGTGTCACAACCGATCTCCTTGCCGGGCGAGCCCAAAAAGCCCGCACAGAAGAGTAAGGTTCTTTCGTACGGGAACGTGAGAGACTGACGCGTCAGATATGTCGTTCGGTCACCTCTTGCATGCAGCTCGCGTCACGCTGCGCATCAGCGTGCCAACGATCATCGAGGGGCTTCGCGGCACGCTGACAGCCGAAGTTTGCGACGAACGCCTGGCTTGGTGGTCGCGCGAGCTCGTCAGCAAGGCGGAGATTGAGCTGCGGATCGCTGGCGCCGAACGCGTGCCGAAAGAATCCGCGTTCGTCGTCATGTCGAATCATCAATCGCACTATGACATTCCAGTGCTGTATCAGAGCTTGCCGCTGCGCTTGCGCATGGTGGCCAAGTCGGAGCTATTTCGCATTCCGATTTGGGCTCAGGCCATGCGTGCCGCCGGTTTCGTCGAAGTCGATCGCGGGGATCGCGAACGCGCGATTCAGAGCCTCGAGCGCGCACGCGCAGCCATCGCGAAGGGCACGAGCATTTGGATTGCGCCGGAAGGCACTCGTAGCCGCGATGGCGCGCTCGGTCCGTTCAAACTCGGTGGCTTTCACCTCGCGGTCGGCGCGCACGCGCGCATCTTACCCGTGACGATCTCGGGCACGCGTCGGACTCTGCCCGCGAAGGGTTCACACGTCACGACGGGCTCGACGGTCAACGTCACCGTCCATCAGCCGATCGAGCCTGCGAACTTCGGCGCTGAAGTCGGTGAGCCATTGATCCAGGCCGTACGCAGCGCGATTGAGAGCGCGCTCTAGCCGTCGGCTTGGACTTTGCACCAGACGCGAACGACGACGGTGCCGCGCACCGTCCACGGCGTGACGTCGACGCGATCGACTTGAGCCATGTTTTTCGCCGGCAAACGATGCAAGAGGTGTTCTTCGACGAAGCGACGGCGCAGCGCTTCCGACGAGAGTGACGCCGTCTCTGGTCCTTGCACCACGAACGTGAGCATCTCGAAGATCGCGAACGGTGCTTCGTTTGCACTTTCGTCGATCGTGAGCGCTTCCCTGCGTGTGCTCGCGTTCGATACGACCGGCGCTTTGCTCTCCTCTGCCGGCACGGCTCGCGCGGGTTCTGCGCGTGCGCTCGGGATCAGCTCGGCCGTGATTGCGGCCAGCGTTTCGCGGCCCACGCTCCCTTGAACGACACTGATCTCGGGCGCGGAGCTCTGCGGTGGAGTGCGCGCGACGCTGTGAAGCGGTTCAGGGACTCGGCTCGGTGCTCTTGCTCCGGGAGCATTCGAGATTCGATCGCCGTAGCTGAGCGTGGTTTGGGCGGGACGGACTGGACTCGCAGCGTCAGCGATCAGCGCGAGCGTGTCGCGGCCGGCGACGGTCTCGCTGACCGAGACTTCGGGGGCATCGTCCAGGTTGCCTGGCTCGGGTGCTGGCGCGACCGAAAATAGCTCTTCGGCAATCGCCGCCATCGTCTCTTGGCCAAGCGACGTATAAGAAACTTGCACCTCCGGCTGCGAGCCGTCTTTGGCTCCGGCGCGCGGAGGCTCCGTGCGCGAGGCTTTGTTCTTGGAGCGAGAAGTGCGCGAGCTCAAACAGGCTCAGTATCGCACGGAGTCTTCCTGTCCGGCCACGGCCGCCGCGAAATGCCCTTCATTTCGCGCAATCTTTGCGGCCATTCAAGGCAGCTCGGTGCGGCCCATCAGGAACTGATCCACGTTCCGGGCCGCCTTTCGGCCTTCGGCGATCGCCCAAACGACGAGCGACTGACCGCGCTGACAATCGCCCGCGGCGAACACGCCGGGCACGCTGGTCATGAATTCGCCGTTCACTTCGACGTTGCCGCGCTTGTCGAGCTTGAGCCCGAGATCATTCACGATGCCGGGGTGCTCGGGGTGAACGAAGCCCATTGCGAGCAATACCAGATCGGCTGCGAGCTCGAACTCGCTGCCGGCGACCCGCT
>DATATR010000258.1:0-3623 GCA_036268695.1 Polyangiaceae bacterium
TGAAAACTCAGAAACTCGAAGATCCCCCAGATATGCCCGCGATTGTCGCGGCCGACATCCTCGGTCGCGCAGCCGAAGCGCAGGAAGTGGATGCTCGCGTGAACCAGCGCATGGCCACGGTCCAAGACATCTTGCGCGACGACCTGGCGTGGATCGAGGCGTCACTCGCAAGCGCGGTCGAAGAGGGGGAAGTCCCGGCGACTCACGCGGCACGTCATTTGGTGACGCGCGGTGGAAAGCGCGTGCGCCCGATTGCGTTGCTCTTGAGCGCGGCGTGCTTCGGCCGCATCTCACTGGCCGCACGCGAGATGGCGGCAGTCGCGGAGCTGGTTCACTCCGCGACGCTGCTTCACGACGATGTCGTCGATGAAGGAATGGAGCGTCGGGGTGCGCCGACTTCACGGCTGTCTTGGGGGAATGCCGTGAGCGTTCTGGGCGGCGATTTGTTGCTCGTGCACGCGCTCTCGCGCACGCAAACTCACGCGCCCGAAGTCATGCCGGATTTGATCGCGACGCTGCGCCGCTTGGTGGACGGCGAGATCATCCAGCTTCGCGGTCGCAGCGAGCTCGACGTGTCCGAAGCGACCTACGAGCGGATTTTGCGGGATAAGACCGCGTCGCTGTTCGCGTGGTCGACGCGCACTGGCGCGCGGCTCGCGGGCGCAGGCAGCGAGGAGCAAGAGCGCATGGCCGGATTCGGCGAGCGACTCGGCATCGCGTTTCAGCTCGTCGACGACGTACTCGACTATTCCGGCGCCGACACCGGCAAGACTCTGTTCAGCGATCTGCGCGAAGGCAAACTCACTTTGCCGCTGGTGCTCGCCGTCGCGCGCATGCCCGAATTGGTGCAACCGCTCAAGCGAATTTACGCTGGTGATCGCGAGCCGGTCGCGCTCGTGAGCCGCGCCGTCGTCGAGAGCGGGGCGTGTGACGAAGTCCGCCGTCGTGCGAGCGAGCACACTCACGCTGCCGTCGACGCGCTCGCTCGGGTGAAACCCGGACCCGCGCGCGTACTGCTCGAAGCGGTCGCCGAGCAGCTCGCGGCGCGCGCGGCCTAGTCGTTACGCCCGCGGCGTCGCTTCAGTTCAGAGTCTTTTGTTGAGTGGCGAGCGGGCCGTCCGCGTCGAGGAACGTGGCGGTGATTTCGCGCTCGAGCGCCGCGCGAATCTCGGCGCTGACGTGCTCGACCGAGCCTGCCAGGCGCTCGACGTTGCGCTGATAAACGAACACGCGCGCGGTCATCATCGCGATGGTCGGACCCGCGTTGACGCCATCGAGCAAGAGCAACGCACGCGGGTCGACGCCGTCGACCACGACTTCGACGCCGGGCACCTCCGCGGCGTAAACTTCGTCTTCGCGCACGAAGCGGCGCAGCTCTTCCGGCAGTGAAAGCAAAGCGGCGCGCGCCGTCATCTCGAACGTTTCGCGCGAAAGCGACCAAGGCGGCGGCGCGAGCTCCAGGTCCAAATCGCGCGAAACCAAGAATGCCGAGGTCGCGCCGTGCGCATCGCCGCGCTCGTCGCGCAAGAGTCCCAAATAATACCAAGCCTCGGCGTTCTTCGGGTTGCGCTTCACGGCATCGTCGATCAGGGGAAACGCGCGCTCGAGGTCACCGACTTCGTACAGCGCTCGCCCGACCAAAAAGGTGTGGTTCGGATTTTCGAACGGACCTTCGGGAAACCTGCGGCAAACTTCCGCGGCCTCTTCTCCTTCGCCCTTGCCGAGTAGCGCGTCGAACTTCAAGAGCAGCGCGTCGACGACTTCGTCGTCCGTCTCGGCGAGATCCAAGGCTTGGTCGCACAGAATCAATGCTTCTTCGAAATCCCCGAGTGGATGCACGTACACTTCGGCAGCGTTGAGCATCGCTTCGAGATAGGTGTCGTCGAGGGCGATCGCTTGCCGATAGTGCTCGGTCGCTTCGTCGAACTCGCCCTTCAGCGCCGCGACGTAGCCGAGCAGGTTGTACGCTTCGGGAGACTGACTGTCGATTTCGAGTGCGCGACGCGCGGAGAGCTCTGCCCCGCGCGGGTCGCCCTTTTGGACGAGATCCCAACCGCGGTCGAGGTGAGCCGAAAACTGATCCATGGCCGCGACGTGATGGTCCTGCCTGAAGGACCTGTCAAATCCATCCGACCGCTTTCGACGAAAGTTTAGGGTCGAGCCAAACAAGCGGATTTCAAGCGCGATTCGCGCGGCCGCTCGCCACCGGCTCCGGCTACAGATGAACGACGACGCGGCTACCTGGTGCGCTGTCGCTCGCGTGGACTCCATGCCAGCCCTTGGGCAGCGGCGGGTCGGCGAAAAAGAACAGATACTTCGCGTCGAGCGGCGACAGGTTGACGCAGCCGTGACTCATCTGCACGCCGAAGTTCGAATGCCAGAACGCGCCGTGAAGGGCGTACGAGCGATAGAAGTACATCACGTACGGCACGTCTTCGATGCTGTAGGGCAGATCGCCGGCCGCGGTGCCATCGCCGTCCATCGTGGTCGTGATGTGCTTTTCGCGGATGCGCCACTCGCCGGTGGGCGTGCGGTGGTCCTTGTCTTTGATCTTGTTTTCTTTGCCGCTCGAAACGAGCGTCGCATAGATCGGTCGCTCGCCTTCGAAAGCGACGAGCGTTTGCGCGGTCAGGTTCACGTCGATCCAGCGCTCGTTCGCTTTGAGATCCGCGGGCAGCGCGCCCGGACTCGTCACGCGCAGTTGTGAGCGCTTGACCCAACTGCCGTCGCCGGTTTCGGCGTAGGTCGTGCCGTGGATGTCTTGCTCTTTGCCGGTGAGCTGCACCGGCGCGAAGTGATCGTAGGTCTTGTCGGGTTTCAAGTTCGAGCCGTCGAGCGTGTAGCTCGAGATGCTCTTGTTGCCGCCGTAAACGAAGCCGATCGGCAGCTTCCAATCCGTACCGAGTTCGATGCCCTTGAATTTCGAGCCTGCCGTTTGCCAGAAGCGATCGCTCGGCGTGACGAGGCCGCGCGTGGTTTTGTACCAAGACCGGCCATTCCAGCGGAAGGTCTTGTCCACCGCGACGTAAAACCCTGCCACCATGCGCTTGGCGAGCACGCCGTCCGCATCTTCGGAGAGCTGATCGAGCTTGAGCTCGTTCATGCGATCTTTCATGTCGTCGCGCTGCCACCAGGGCTTTTCTGGCTCGGGATCGGCCGCGACTTGGGCCGTCGGAAGCGCCACGCCTGCATCGGCGAGGGCGGCGTCCATGCGCGCGGGCAGCGCCGCGGGCGTTGCGTCCGCGTCTTTGTCCTTATGGTTCTTTGCGCTCGCCGGCTCGGTGCTCGAATCGTCGTCTTTGGGCGCCTTGAGGTAAGGCTCGTATTTTTCCATCTGCTCGCGCGAGGGGACGGATTTGTACAGCGGAGTGCCGTTCTTCGCGTTGCGTGCGTACGGGTAGGGCAGCACGTCATCGAGGTTCGGGGCTTGCGTCGCGAACTTCACGTCCGGATGGTTGAGATCGGTCGTCCCGAGATTGCCGCAGATGAAGCCGCCGCCGATGAGCTTGTACCAACCCGCGGTGCAGCTCTTTTTCGAGACGGTGCTCGGCTCGACCGCGACTCGACCGCCGTTGCGCAGATAGCCGAGCTTCTTCCCTTCGAACGAGGGTTCACTGTAGACG
>DATATR010000259.1:0-1834 GCA_036268695.1 Polyangiaceae bacterium
TGATCGAGCAGCAAGGAACGACGTTGAACGGCACGATCCAAGGACTGGCCGCTCTGATCCTAGACGCCGCCATCGGCACCAATCAATTCGATGGCACCGCCAGCGGCAGTGATTTCGACTTGACCGCGCACGGCAAAGTCATGCGCACACAAGGCGCCTGCATGTACGAATTGAACGCCGAAATCCAGGGCAGCATTTCGGGCGACGCAATCTCCGGCACGATCAACTACGCTCCAGCAACGACCAACGACCCCAGTTGCGCGAGCCTACAATGCACTTCGACTCAAAACTTCAACGGCACTCGGCCGCCGTCCTAGCCCCGCGCGTTCTCGTCTCTCTTTGACCTGCATCGGCTGCGCCGCGCAGCATGCTTTGCCGGTTCAGATCTTGATCCGCTTGTACTTGATGCGCGTCGGTTGATCGGCGTCCGCGCCGAGGCGGCGCTTGCGATCTTCTTCGTACATCCGGTAATTGCCCTCGAACCAGACGACCTTGCTCTCGCCTTCGAAGGCCAAAATGTGCGTCGCGATGCGATCCAAAAACCAGCGATCGTGGCTGATTATCACCGCGCAGCCCGGGAAATCGAGCATCGCCTCTTCGAGCGCACGCAGCGTGTCGACATCGAGATCGTTGGTCGGTTCGTCGAGCAAAAGCAGGTTGCCGCCCTCTTTCAAGAGTTTTGCCAAGTGCACGCGGTTGCGCTCGCCGCCCGACATGGTGCCGAGTTTCTTTTGTTGATCGCTGCCCTTGAAGCCGAACCACGAGCAGTAAGCACGCGAAGCGATCTCGCGCTTACCAAGCGGAATCTTCTCTTCACCGCCCGAGATCTCTTGCCACACGGTGTTGTCCGCCTTCAGCGACGAGCGCGATTGATCCACGTACGCGATCTTCACCGTTTCGCCGACGCGCAGCGAGCCGCCATCCGGCTTGTCTTCGTTCACGAGCATGCGAAAGAGCGTGGTTTTCCCGGCGCCGTTCGGCCCAATCACCCCGACGATGCCGCTCCGCGGTAGCCGAAAATCGAGCCCATCGATCAGCAGACGATCGCCGAAGCCTTTGCGAAGCTCCTTCGCTTCGATCACCACTTCACCGAGACGCGGTCCGGGTGGAATGCTGATTTCGGTCGGATCCGAGCCGCCCTTGTCCGCTTTGCTCACGAGCTCGTCGTAGGCGGCGAGGCGCGCTTTGCTCTTGGCTTGTCGCGCGCGCGGCGAAGCGCGCACCCACTCGAGCTCTTGCTTCAATTTGCGCTGGCGCGCACTCTCTTGTTTTTCCTCGAGCGCGAGTCGCGCAGATTTTTGCTCGAGCCACGAGCTGTAATTGCCTTTGAACGGATAGCCGCGACCGCGATCGAGCTCCAAAATCCACTCGGCCACGTCGTCCAAGAAGTAGCGATCGTGCGTCACGGCGACGACCGTGCCCGGATATTCGTGCAGGAATCGCTCGAGCCAGGCGACCGACTCCGCGTCGAGATGGTTCGTCGGTTCGTCGAGCAAGAGCATGTCCGGGCGCGACAACAAAATCCGGCACAACGCGACTCGGCGTCGTTCACCACCCGAGAGCTTCGCAATTTCGGCGTCAGCCGGCGGCAAGCGCAAGGCGTCCATCGCGAGCTCGAGCCGTTGATCGAGGTTCCAAGCGTCAATCGCGTCGATCTTGTCTTGCAGCGCGGCTTGCTTTTCGAGCACGCGCGTCATCTCGTCGTCGCTGAGCGGCTCGCCGAGCTTCGTGCTCACTTCTTCGAACTCGGTGATCAGACCGCGAATGTCCGCGACGCCTTCGTTCACCGCGTCGATCACCGTTTTCGCGTTGCCGAGCTCGGGCTCTTGCGCGA
>DATATR010000260.1:0-10963 GCA_036268695.1 Polyangiaceae bacterium
CCAATGCCCACGGCGTAGTCACAGCAACGAAGCGCGGCTCAACCATTTCGAACGGCGACATCCCCCATGCGTGACACACTCCCCGAAGCCAAAATCCATCCCGCCATCCAAGAAAAGATCGCGACTCATCGTCAGGCGCAAATCGATCAAGTGAAGAGCTTGATCGCGGCGCACCGCGTGGTCGTCGTCGGGATGACGCAAAATCCATTTCCGAAGAAGGCGCGTCGCTTCTTGGACCAGAAGGGCATCAAGTACGAGTACCTCGGCATCGGCAGTTACTTGAGCGAGTGGCGGCCGCGCCTGGCGCTCAAGATGTGGACCGGTTGGCCCACGTTCCCGATGATCTTCATCGACGGTGTGCTGATCGGTGGCTTCGAAGATCTCGAGCGCTTGGACGCGAGCGGCGAGCTCGCGCGGCTGCTGTCGAGCCCGCGGACGAACTGAGAGCGCGCGCGCGAACACACCTTCATGGGTCTTTGCGTCGGCTTGGCCTTGCCGATCACCAAACCGAGCTTGCCCGAAGCCACGCCGGTCTTGGTCACGAACAACTAGCCGACGCCACAGCAGTCATCTCGTGCGTTTGACGGCGTTGCGCACGCACCGGCACGCTGAGCGGCTATCCTCTTTTCGAATTTTCAGTTGCATCTGCAACTGAGAGCGGGCCTCGTGGACGGCGACACCCGAGACCTTTGCGTCGACGCTTTACTGGCGCACGCGAGCTGCATCGAGGCGACCCACAACTGCCAACGAGAGGAGTTTTGGTCGCTCAGTGCGGCATCGCCGGCGGCACGGAGTTGCGCTCGTCGAGGCCGCGTAAACGGCGGCCGAGCACGCGCAAAGTCTCGACCAAGCCGATGAAGACGTACATCGAGAGCAGCCAAATCAGCACGAATTGCGGCTTGAAGCGCTGCCACACGAACACGCTCGAACCCACCGTGAAGAGCACGAAGAGCAGGGTCGCGCTGTTCAGCTTCACTTCCTTGAACGAGCGGAAGCGCACGGTCGAAACCATCAACAGGCCGAGCCCGATCGTCACGCAGAAGAGCAAGAAAGTGTAACGCGTGTCGCCGAGCGCGCCGCCCACGCTATGGTTCGCGACGATCAGCGAAATCAAAATCCCGGCTGACGGCGGGCTCGGCAAACCCAAAATGTATTTGCCGGGTTTGGTCGGTGCGCCTTGCGAGTTCGAGCTCAGCACGTTGAAGCGCGCGAGCCGAATCGCAGCGCAGGACACGAACATGAACGCGGTCAGAATCCCGGGGATCGGTTCGCGGTGCAAAACCCATTTGTAAACGAGCAGCGCGGGCGCGACGCCGAACGAGATGATGTCGGCGAGCGAGTCGAGCTGCAGCCCGAATGCGCTTTGCGTTTTGGTCATGCGCGCGACACGGCCGTCCATCATGTCGAACAGCATCGCGAAGATCAGGAGTACAGCCGCACGGTAGACATCGACTTCGCTCGGGTCGTCTTTCGCCACCAAGCGAATCGCGTTGAAGCCGCAAAACACACTGCCGAGGGTGATGAGGTTCGGCAATACGAACAAAGTCTTCCGCAGGTCGAGCCTCGGCCTGGGGCGGTTCGGATTGCGGCGGTTGCGACGGAACCCCACGAAACCCACCCTAAACGGCGATTGCAAGTCCGTCCAGTAATTGGGCTAACTCGAGAATGTCACTGACGAAATCGTGATGCGGCCGGGCTCCTACAATGCTCGACTCCCCCGCGTTTTTGGCCCTTTCCAGAGGACGCCGTACGATCCTCCGCGATGCGCGCTCTCAGTTTTGGTTTCAGCTGTTTTTCGCTACTTGCAGCGTCGTTCGGCGTTTCGGCCTGCGGTTCGAGTCACGACGAGGTGTCGAAGCGCCTGGCCGCGATGCAGGCGGATTTGACCTCGCTGCAGAAACACGACGATCGCTTGGAAGAGCGGCTCGAAGCGCTCGAGCTGCGGCACGAAGCGGTCGCCGCGCGGCCCGCCGACAGCGCGCCGATTGCCGATCACCCGAAGCTGTTGGTCGTGAAGCTCGAACCGGGCGACGACGCGCACGACGCGCCGAGCGACACGCCGGCAGAGATCAAACCCGAAGACTCCGTGTCCGACAAGAGCCCGCGTCCAGTGATTCGCGTGCACGGCGCGAATTCGGACGGCGATGTGCGCATGGCGAGCGACAGTGACGTCCCGCCCGACACGAGCTCGAAGCGCAAGCGAGGCCAGTGATGCGAGCGTTCTCGTTCATCGGCGTGCTCGGTGTGGTCGTGCTCGCGGCAGAGTTCGCGTCCGCGCAAGGCTTCGGTCCGGACACCTCGGCGGCGGCGGTTCCGGCGGAGAGCGGTGGCTCGGTCGTGATCGCGCCGCAGAACAACGGCACCACGACGTACATGCCGGCCAATCCCGGCGAGAATGCGGCGCCGAGCGGCCCGCACAGCGTGGTCGTGACGAACGCGCCGCCCGCGTCGCCGAACGGCGCGGCTTTAGCGCCCGGCAGCCAAGGCACGAACGCGATTTTGCCCGATGATCAAGAAGGCATCGCCGGCGGCGAAGTGCCCGACATTCACCTCGTGCGTCGCGGCGACACGCTGTGGGATCTCTGCAATCACTATTACCAAAACCCTTGGGCTTGGCCGAAGATCTGGAGCTACAACCCGCAGATCGCAAACCCGCATTGGATCTACCCGGGCGATCAAGTGCGTTTGACCGATCCGAGCCTCGCGGGCCGCGGTGACGGGTTCGCGCGGCGGCCGTCGTCGTCGTCGTCGTCGATTGGAGGCTCGGGCTCGTTGATCAATCGCCGGCCGCTCGTGCCGCGAGACACCGTGTTCCTGCGCGATCAAGGCTTCCTCGGCGATCCGAAGCGCGACGTGTGGGGCGAGCTCGTCGGCTCGGACGAAGAGCAGATGATGCTCGCCGAAGGCAACCACGTGGTGATGATCTTTCGGCCGGGCGTGAGCGTGAGCCGCGGCCAAGAGCTCACCGTGTTCAACTCGATTCGCCAGCCGCAAGATGTGCCCGGCGCGCGCAAACCGCCCGGCGAAATCGTGGCTGTGCGCGGCACGGTCAAAATCCTCGAGTTCAACCCCGACACGCGCATGGCCAAAGGCGTGCTCACCGAATCGGTGGACGTGATCGAGCGAGGCGCGAAAATCGGTCCGATCGGCCGTCGCTTCGACGTCGTGCCGCCGCGCCGAACCCCGACGCAAGTCGCGACGCGCGTGCTCACCAGCATTTATCCGAACGTGTACATCACGCAGGATCAAATCGCGTTCCTCGACAAAGGCAGCGAAGACGGACTCATCCCGGGTTCACGCTTGTTCGTCGTGCGGCGCGGCGACAGCTGGCGCACCAGCCTCACCACGGGCTCGCCGATGACGAGCCAGCGCGCGCTGATCGATTCGCCCGAACCCGCCGATGCCGAAGACACGCCCAAAGACGGCGACGAAAGCAAATTCCCGATCGACAGCGTGGCCGAGCTCCGCGTGCTGCGCACCGAGAAATACAGCTCGATCGCGATCGTGACTCAGTCGCAGCGCGAGGTGGTCTCGGGTGATCTGGCGGTGACTCGGCCGGGGGAGTAGGCGCGCCGCGCGCTGCTCAAATCCCGAGGTTGACTCGAGCATTCGCCGGCGCCGGCCTGGCCGGTGCGGGCGCGGGCGCAGTTGTCGAAGCGGCCTGCGCCTTGCTCGACGACCTTCCCGTGTGTGCGGCTTTGAGCGGGACCGCGACGCGCTGCGCTTCGCGAGTCGCACTCGCGTGACTCGACTCGTTCGCCGGCGCCGCGACGGCTTCGCTCGAAGCGCTCAGAGCCGGAGCTGTATTCGGCACGGGCTCGAATGCGGGCGCGTGGTCCGTGCTGCTTGGCGCAGGCGGCGCTGTCGCCGTTGGGATAGCTATCGGCTCGCCACTCGCCGCCGCGAGCTTCGGATCGCGGCGCATCGCAAGTGCTGCGACGCCGGCGCCTGCGCCAAGCAGCGCGATCAGCACGCCGAGCGCGAGCGCGCGACCGCCGCGCCGACTCTTCGATGCGGATGAGTCGCTCTCGTTTGCGGCGAGCCCGCTGAGCGACCGCTCCGTGCGGCTCACCGCAGGAGCGACGCTAGTGTCGAGCGCGGCATTGGGAGTCGCCGCGTGGGGAGCGCCCGCATAGCCGGCCGCTATCGCGTCGCCTGCGCCTTCACAGACACGACGGAGTTCGGTTGCGAGCTCTTTCGCGCTTGCAAACCGCGCGGCGAGGTCGCGCGAACACGCCCGCGCAAACCATTCGTCGAAGCCCGCCGGCACCTGGCCAACCCGGGAGGGCACCGGGATCGGCCGAGTGCAGATCGCGAGCAGTAAGCTGCCCAGTGTTTCCGCCTCGAACGGGCGGCGACCGAGCAAGCACTCGAACGTGATCACGCCCAGCGCCCAGATGTCCGCACGTGAATCGAGCGACCTGTCGCCTTCGGCTTGCTCGGGGCTCATGTAGTACGGGGTGCCGAGCAGAGCGCCGGTGCGCGTTGCGCCGGACGCTGCTGCGCCGAGGCCGTGCGTCGTGGCCTTGGCGATGCCGAAGTCCAAAACCTTCGCGACTTCTTCGTCGTCGTTGCGCACGAGGAACACGTTGTCTGGTTTCAGATCGCGGTGGACGATGCCGGCATCGTGCGCCCGCCCGACCGCTCGGCACACGTGGATCACGATGCGCGCAGTCTCCGCCGGGCTGAGCCGTCCCACGCGCGCCAGCCGATCGGCGAGCGATTCGCCCTCGAGCAACTCCATCGCGATGTACGGCACGCCATTGTCGACGCCGTGGTCGAGTATTTGCACGACGTGTGGACTGCGCAGCACGGCGGCCGATTGCGCCTCGCGCAAAAAGCGACCGAGAGCTTCGGGGTTGGTCGCGATCGCGGGATCGATCAACTTGATGGCGACCGGCGAATGGAGCGTGAGGTGCTGCGCGTACCAAACCGAGCCCATCCCTCCCTGGCCCAGCTTGCGCAAGAGCTCGTACTTGCCGGCGATGATCTGCGTTTCGCCCGAATTCATCCCGAAGCTAGGCTACACCGCCTCCGAGACGAGCGCGACGTCTCGCGAAACACCCGAAGGACCGGAGTTGATAATGGCTCTTCTCGTTCGAGCGCCCGAGTATTGCTGCCGGCATCGGCTTCTGTTACCGGTCGAATGTCCATAATGGGAAGGTTTCATGTGTTGGGGTTGGTGCTCGCGCTCGCCGTCGGCGGCGCTCGTTCGGCGAACGCGCAACCGGTCGACGACGCAACACGCGCTGCGGCCCGCAACCTCGCCACCGAAGGCGTTCAGGCCTACCAAGCGAACAACTTCAGCGTGGCGAGTGAGAAGCTCGGGCGGGCCTATCGCGCGCTCCATGCTCCATCGCTCGGCCTGTGGTCGGCGCGCGCGCTCGTCAAAGTCGGGCGGCTCGTCGAGGCGGGTGAGCGCTACCGCGAAGTCACGCGCTTGGAGATCAGCGGCGGCGATGAAGCCGTGCAGAAGCAAGCCAAAGTGGACGCGCAATTGGAGCTCGACGCGCTCACGCCGCGGATCCCGAGCGTAGTGGTGCAAGTCGAAGGCGCGGATCCGAGCGACGTGAGCGTTGCGATCGACGGTGTTTCGCTGAACTCTGCTCTAATCGGCGCGCCCCGACCGATCGATCCCGGATCTCATCAGGTGATCGGAACGAGCGGCGCTGAAAAGGTTCAGGTCACAGTGCTCGTCGCCGAAAGCGAGCATAAGTCGGCGCTCTTGCAGTTCTCCGAACAGGCTCGCGCGGCTGCTGCACCGGTCACGGCGCGCTCTGCAGCGGCAGCCGACACTGCGGCCGCGCCCGTCGCCGTGAATTCACCGTCCGCGCCCGCGGCCAGCGCGGCACCGCCCGCGAGCCATTCTGCTCATTCGCTCCGCACTGTCGGCGTGATCACGATCGGCGCTGGTATCGCCGCGCTGGCGGTTGGCAGCGTGTTCGGACTCAGCGCGAAGGGCTCGAACGACAAATCGAACGCGGACGGTCACTGCGACGCGACCGGCTGCGACGGGACCGGTCTCGCGGATCGCAACGACGCGCTCCGCGCTGCACGGATGTCGACGGGTTTGTTCATCGCCGGCGGTGCGCTCGTCGCGGGCGGCGTCACCTTGTACCTCGTCGGCGGCCCGCACTCCGAAAGCACATCACTGGCGATCATGCCGTTCGCCAGCGTGAACGCCGCGAGCCTGCGCATCAGCGGAGGGTTTTGAGCATGGCTCTGTGCGGACGATGGCTCGCGACGGGCGCGTTGCTATTCGGTTCACTCGCCTGCAGTTCCATCTTGGGAATTCAGGACCCCGTAGCGCGGGATGATGGCAGCGGGCTCACCGGCGGTGACGCGGGTTCGTCGAGCGGCGCGAGCTTTGGCGGCAGCCGCGGTGGCGGTGACGCGGGCGGCGCGGGCAACGTCAGTGGCTCGAGTGGTGGTTCCGGATCGAGCGTCGGCGGAGCCAAGGGTGGTTCGAGCGGGACGAGCGCGGGTGGTGCGAGTGCCGGCGCTTCGGGTTCGAGCGCGGGCGGCGCGACGGCTGGCAGCGCCGGCGCGCCTTGCGTCGTGAGCGGCCCAGCGTCGGAATCGAAGCAGAACTCGCACGTGCAATCGTCGGCTTACTACGAAGCGAACGACTTTCACGGCTACGCGTTCGCCTACGCGGATACGCTCGGCTCGACCATCGCGCCCGATAGCTGCAGCACGGCGAGCAGCGCTTTCACGAATCTCGCTGCAGGCTCGGCGCTGTGCGCGAAAGGCAACGTAGTCGCGGGCGGCTATGCCGGTATCGGTATCAATGCGAACCAAACCGTGGTCGCCGATCCCGTGGCAATTACGCCAAAGGGGACCGGACTATCGATCACGGTGACCGGCGCCGCCACGCTCGCCGGCGAGATTCTTTTCGCGAAAGTTACGGATGCGGCAGAGCAAGGCTATTGCGCGCCCTTGCCGCAATCGGGCGTGGCCACTCTGCCGTGGGCGAGCTTCAAGACGAACACGTGCGGCGGAGGCTCGACCGGAACCGCATTCTCGCCAGACCTCGGGTTGATTGACGTTCAGGTGCTCGTGGAAGGCGTGAACGGCGCTTCGTCTGCATACGATTTTTGCGTCGACAATCTCGAGGAAACCGCAGCACTAGGCGGCGTTCAAGCCGGTGGCTACTTTTATTCGGGCGAGCTCCACGGTTACACATACGTGTTCTCTAGTGGCGACCAGACGCTCGGCACGCAAATCACACCGGCCAACTTCATGAATGCCTCGAACGACGGCCAGCTCTGCGTGAACGGCACGGTCGCAAAGGACCCCACGTTTGCGAGCACCGCGGGGATTGGCGTGAATCTGAATCAAAGCGCGATCGGTAGTGTCCCGGCGCAGTCATTGATTCCGACGGGGACCGGGCTGTCCGTGACACTGACGAACCCGGGGGGTTCCCCGCTTCGCGTTCAGCTCAACGCGGGCAGCAGCGGCACGACCTACTATTGTGCAAACGTTTCGGTCCCCACCACTGGTAGCAAGTCCTTCACTCTGCCTTGGTCGGCTTTCACCACGGACTGCTTCGACGTGCCTCCCACCGGTGCCGCATTCCAGCCGAGCGTCGGCGTCACGAGTGTGAGTTTCGCCGTGCCCGGCTCGAGCTCGGCGGGCACGCCATTCAACTTCTGCGTCACCGCCGTCTCGGAATAAACTAATTTCTCGCTCGATTCGGGACGCTTGGGGCCTCGCCTCCAAAAGCGCTAAGCTTCGCCGAGATCGCAGATGAGCAAGAACCGCGTCTTTTTCCCCCAAGAAGCGCTCGACCGCTGGCTCGCCAGTGGTGAGGTCGAGTTGTCGCAGGGGTTGCTCACGATTCGCGCGGAGCAGCGGCGCTATCGTTTGGTCGAGGCCGCGCGCGTGATGGCCGAAGTGAGCGGCTTGCCCGATCCGCACGAGGTGATGGGCAAAGTAAAAACGGTCGGCTTCTTGAGCGAACTAGGCGCTTCGTTGCTCGGCGAGTCGATGGTGATCGCAGACAACGCTTACGAAGTCGTGCCGGGCTGGCTCGGTTCGCCGATTGGCAGCTTCGCCGAACACCAAGCGGAACAATCGGCGCTGCCCGGCACACGCGCCGCGCGCAGCGCGGCCGCGGTTGGCAGCGACGAAGAGCTCTTGACGTCATTTTTGGTGCGAAACCTCTGACCCGCCCATGGTCGACGTAGCCACTATCGCGTTCTATCTCGGAGTCGTCGCCTACTCGGTCGCGGCGACGCTCTTCTTTTTGGATTTGGCGCGCAAAGATGGGTCGACGATTCGCGCACAATGGGCGCCGCGGGTGCTCGCGATCGCGGGCATCTTGCACGCGGTGCACGTCGTGACCGCGAGCATGTTCTCGCGTGTGTGCCCGATCGATTCGCTGCACTTCGCGCTGAGCTTCACGGCGCTGATCGCCGTCGGCGCATATTTGCTCTTGCGCGAGCGCTTCCGCTTGTACGCCCTCGGAGCCTTCGTCGCGCCGATCGCGCTGATGTTTTTGATCGGCGCGCAGTTCGTGGGCAAGGAGAGCGAAGCCGTGGCCGGCGTTTCGCGGACGCTGCTCACGTTTCACATCGCAGCGAACGTGCTTGGCATCGGTTTGTTTCTGATCGCGGGCGCAGCAGGCTCGGTTTATTTGGTGCAAGAACGCAGGTTGCGGCAGAAAAAGCGCGTCGCGAATTGGAGCTCTCGCCTGCCGCCGCTCGATTCGCTCGATCGCATCACGCACCGCTTGCTCTTGGCCGGCTTCCCCTTGCTCACGTTCGGCGTCGTGACCGGCGCGGTCTTCACGCATCAACTCACGAGCGAAGGCAGTACCGACGTACTGCGGTCGCTGCTCGGTTATTCGACCTGGGTGCTGCTCGCCGCGGTCTTGCTTCTGCGCAGAACCTCCGGCTTTCGCGGCCGCAAGACCGCGTATGGAACCATCGCCGGCGTCGTCTGCGTGCTGCTTGTCGTGTTGATCTACGCGGTGCGCGCGGGCGGAGGCAGCTCGTGATCGTCGTGGTCGGCCTGTCGCACCGCAGCGCGCCGATCGAGGTACGCGAGCGGCTCGTGCTGGAAGCCGAAACTTTGCCCGATTTCTTGCGCGAGCTCGTGGCGCGCCCCGAAGTCGGCGAAGCGCTGCTCGTCTCGACTTGTAACCGCGTCGAGCTGGTCGCCGCCGGCCGCGCCGGCTTCGATTCCAATTTGTCGGAGGTGGCAAAAATCTGCGTCGGCGCGCTCGCTGTGCGCGCGCCGGGCATCGAGCAGCATTTATACGCGCACGTAGGCGGCGCGGCCGTGCGCCACTTGTTCCGCGTCGCCGCGTCGCTCGACTCGATGGTCGTCGGTGAGCCGCAAATCCTCGGCCAAGTGAAAGACGCCTACGAGCTCGCGCGCCGCGTCGGCACGGTCGGTTCGGTGCTGCATCGCACCTTGCCGCGCGCGATCCGCGCCGCGAAGCGCGTGCGCACCGAAACCGCGATCGGCAATGGCCAGGTCTCGGTGCCGAGCGTCGCGGTCGACCTCACACGTCAGATTTTCGGCGATCTGTCGGGCCACGTCGCGCTGCTCGTCGGTTCCGGCGAAATGGCGGAAGCGGTCGCGCGGCTGCTCAAAGTTGCAGGCGCCGCGATCGTCGTGGTCGGCCGCACGCTGGCCCGCGCGGAAGAGCTCGCGCAAACGGTCGGCGGCAAAGCGCGACCATGGACGGACCTGAAGCAAGCCGTCACCGATGCGGACGTGATCGTGACCAGCACGAGCGCACCGCATCACGTCATCGACTACGAGCTCGTCAACTCCGCGCGCCGCGCGCGCCGCGGCAAAAACCAATTCTTCATCGATCTTGCGGTTCCGCGCGACGTCGATCCCAAAATCGAAGAGCTCGACGGCGCGTTCCTTTACAACATCGACGATCTGTCGAAGGTCGTTGCCGAGACGCTGTCGACGCGTTCGCGCGAAGCCGCATCCGCCGAAGCCATCGTCGGGCACGAAGCCGAAGGCTACGATCGCTGGGCCGACGCCGAGCAAGCCACGCCGACGATCGTCGCCTTGCGCGAGCGCCTGGCTGCCGCGCTCGAAGCAGAAATGAACAAGAGCTTTCGCGGCCGGCTCAAACATTTGAGCGCCGACGATCGCGCGGCCGTCGCGAAAATGCTGGAAAGCTCGGTCAATCGCTTGCTGCATCAACCAACTATTCGCCTGCGCCAAGCCGCGCTAGAGCGCGCCAGCGAAATGCTCTCGCTCGATCAACTGAGCTCGGCCATCAACGAGCTCTTCGCCTTCGACGCCGAAAGCGAAGCCGCGAGCGCGCCCGACAACGTGCCGCCCGAATCCGATCCGCCCGCGCCGTCCGACCCGAACCTCGCGCTTCCTTCTCGAGCCCGCGCCGTCGGCTCTCGTCGCTGAACGTGTATCGCCTGTTTTTTCAGGGTGTGCTGCGCTGGCTGCCCGCGGAGTGGGTGCATCGTGTGGCCTTGTTCTGGCTGCGGCTCGCCATGGCGTTGCCGCTTTTTTCTGGTTGGGTGCGTTGGGCACTTCGAACCAAAGCGCCCGCGCTTCACGTGAACGCACTCGGTTTGAAGTTCAAAAATCCGATCGGGCTCGCCGCAGGCTTCGACAAAAACGCGAGCGCGTACGAAGCGCTCGCCGGGCTCGGCTTCGGTCACGTCGAGGTCGGCACCGTGACGGCACACGCGCAGCCAGGCAACCCAAAACCCCGGCTCTTTCGCTTGCCCGCGGACCGCGCGCTGATCAACCGCATGGGCTTCAACAACCTCGGCGCGGGCGCGGTGCGCGAACGCTTGACGCAAAAGCGCAGCCTGCCGCTCGGCGTGAACATCGGCAAAAGCAAAGTCACGCCGGAAGCCGAAGCGATCGCGGATTACGTCGCGAGCGCGCGCTTGCTCGGCCCGCTCGCCGATTACGTCGTGGTCAACGTGAGCTCGCCGAACACGCCCGGTTTACGCGCGCTCCAAGC
>DATATR010000261.1:0-4634 GCA_036268695.1 Polyangiaceae bacterium
GAAGGTGATTGAAGCCACCGCGGCTTCGAAGGACGTGGACGGGCTTCATCCGGAAAGCATCGGCGCGCTTTGGGCGGGTATCCCCGGGCTCGTACCGTGCACCCCGCGCGGCTGCATGCGCCTGCTCGCCGAAACGGGCACGAAGCTCGACGGCGCGCGAGCGGTCGTAGTCGGGCGCAGCAATTTGGTGGGCAAGCCGATCGCCGGCTTGCTCCTCGCGGCGAACGCGACGGTGACCATCGCGCACTCGAAAACCGCAGATTTACCCGCGGTCTGTCGTGAGGCGGACGTCTTGGTTGCCGCCGTCGGGCGCGCGAAAATGATCCCCGGTGCGTGGATCAAACCGGGCGCGGTCGTGATCGACGTCGGGATGAACCGCGACGAAAACGGCAAGCTGTGCGGCGACGTCGACTTCGAATCGGCTTCGCGCAACGCCTCCGCGATCACGCCGGTGCCCGGCGGCGTCGGTCCCATGACGATCGCGATGTTGCTCGAAAATACGCTCAACGCGGCGCGCGCTCGGGTGAAGCGCGCTGCCCGCGCTGTGGCTACCTGAGTTCAGGCTTCGGGTAACGCTCCGAGTCGAGCGCGAGCGAACGGCACAGGGCGTCGAACACGGCGTCCGTTTGCGCTTCTAGCTCCGCCACGGTCGCGTCGTTCTCAATCACGTAGTCGGCGCGGCGCACCTTCTCCGCGAGCGGCAATTGGGCCGCGATGCGCGCTTCGATTTGCTCGATTCCGAGCCCGTCGCGCGCCGTCAAACGCGCTCGTCGGAGCTCGTCGCTCGCGTTCACCACGATCACGGGCCGATACGTGCCCTCGAGCCCCACTTCGTAGAGCAGCGGGACCTCGTAGCAGGCGAGGGGTTCGCCTCGCTCGGCCAGCTCCGCGAAATGATTTCGCGCGAGCGCGCGCACGACTGGATGGGTGATTGCATCGAGCACGCGGCGCGCCTCGGGATCGGCAAAGACGATCCGGCCGAGCTTCGCGCGATCGAGCCCGCCCTCCGCGTCCAGGATCTTCGGCCCAAAGTGGGCGATCAACTGGCGAAGTGCGTCGCTGCCTGGAAGCACGGCAACTCGAGCGAGCTCATCGGCGTTCACGACCGGCAGGCCACGCTCGCGTAACCGTCGAGCCACCGTGCTCTTGCCCGAGCCAATGCCGCCGGTGAGACCGAATACGCGGAGCGCCACGCGCCAAAATGTACCCGAACCCGCCATGCCGCAAATGACCTCCGGTTCGGGTGGTGCCGCGCTCGCGCTCCCCGTAGATTACGGGCCGTGAAACGCTGTTCAGCCTTGCTCGTCGCCGCTTCGATGCTGCTCTTCGGAGCCGCCTCGACAGGCCGCGCGCGCGCTGCAATGCCAGAAGGGCCGGTCGAGCGCTTTCGGTTCCATGCTGGCGCGCGGCTCTTAGCGCCGGCGGGTGTCGGCGCGGACGGCAGTGTCTGCGTCGGCACGGCGGACGGCTACATCCATCTGCTCACGCCGGACGGAGATTATCGCTGGAGCTATAGCGTGCACGGTGCCGTCACGCATCGCCCGGTGCTCGCCGGCCAGCTTTGGTTCATCGCGACGAGCGCCGAAAAAATCTACGCCCTCACGACCGAGGGTACATTGTATTGGGTTTTTCGTCCGCCGAGCCCTCCCGTCAGCGAACTCGCGCAAGACAAAAGCGGCGTCGCCTATTTCGTCGCGGCCGATCACTTTTTCTACGGCGTGTCCGCGCATGGTGGCGTGGCCCTGCGCGCTCCATTCGGCGAACTGAAAGCTGGCCCGGTCTCCGCGGCGGACGGCTCCGTTTGGGCCGAAAATTCGGCTGGAAACCTGATCCGCGTCGCGGGGCAGGACGTTCGGCGCTCAGCTCCTCGGGCGCCGCTCGAATTCGATTTCGGCTTGCCCGATCTCCTCCGTGATCCCGATGCGCACGAATGGCACACTCGGGACGACGGTGTGCTCGAATATCGCGCAGCCAGCCAAGCCGCACCGATCGCGATCGAGCTCACGAGCGCGCCGTTGTTTGCCCCAGTTTGGTCCAGCGCAACGCGCACGATGCTCGTGAGTGCGCGCGACGGCTTGGTCGTCGCGTTCGCGGCATCGCGCGCGGGCGAACCATAAATCATGGATTTCAAGCGCCGGCTTTCGTTGCTTTCGCCGCCAAGAGCAGACGCTCTGCCTGCTCAGACTCTGCCGGAGCGCTCGGTACTGGCCGACACACTGCACGAGCTGCGTCATAAAATGGCAGAAATCCTGCGGGATTCTGCGTTTCAGCCAGCGTATTTCGGAGCGCCACGCGAGCTCGAACTCGCGGCAACCCCGGGCGCCTCGACGCTACCGTTCGAGCGCGAAGAAACCAGGAGCGGGCCGCTCTTTCGTCGCCATCAAGTGCTCGCGCGTTCGCATCACGTCGGACGCATGCCGGTGGATGCCGCGGCCAGTTCGAGCTCCGAGATTTTGGGGTTGCTCGCGCTCGATCCCAAAATCTCCCAAAGCGATCCGCGCCGCGCTCTCTACTTCGACACCGAGACCACCGGCCTTGGCGGCGGCGCCGGTGTACTGGCCTTTCTCGTCGGCTTGTGCTGGTTCGACCGCGAGCTCCGCTTGCATTCGGAGCAATTCCTACTGCGCAGCCCGAGCGAGGAATTGCCCTTGCTCGAAGCCCTCGCCGAGCGCGTCGAAGCCGCGGATTTGCTCGTATCGTACAACGGCAAAGCCTTCGACTTGCCGCTCCTGAACGGCCGCATGGTGATGAATCGGCGCGCGAAATTGCCCGAGCGTGCGCACCTCGATTTGCTCCATGTCGCGCGTCGGTTGCACAAAGCGCGGCTCGGCCCATGCCGCCTGATCAGCCTCGAAAGCGACGTGCTCGGCTTCGAGCGCGGCCCCGACATCGCCGGTGTCGACATCGCGCCGCGCTACGCGCATTTCTTGCGCTCGGGCGACGACAGCGCACTCGAACCGGTGATCGAGCACAATGCCTGGGACGTGGTTTCGATGGCCGCCTTGGTCGGCCTGTACGGCGAGCCTTTCGAGCTGCTCCACGAGCGAGATCTTTTGGGTTTGGCTCGCACGTTCAAACGCGTGCGTGCATTCGAGCAGGCAGAACGCGCCGCGAACGCCGCACTCGTTCGCGGCGCGGGCGTCGAAGCGCACCGCGCGCATGCCGAAATCGCCAAAGCACGCGGCGACCGCGCAACTGCACTCTTGCACTTCGAAGCCTTCGCCGCCGAAATCGACGACCCCGCGGTTTTCCTCGAGCTCGCGAAAATTTACGAGCATCACCTGCGCGCACCGGCCAGCGCGCTCCGCTGGCTTGCCCAAGGGACCGGCGAGTCGCAAGATCTCGTCGAGCGGCGTCGCGCTCGGCTCGAACGGAAAGCCGCGCGTGCCGCGAGCCACGCGAAAAAGGGCGGGAAATCCCCAGCCTGAGCACGCCGTCCCGGGGAAATTCTGCTATTGGAGCGAGCCGAATGGCTTACGATCACAAGAGCGTCGAGCAGCGCTGGCAGCGGTATTGGGCCGAACATCAGCTGTTCAAAGCCGAACGCCACCCCGGCCGCCCGAAGTACTACGTGCTCGACATGTTCCCGTATCCGTCGGGAACCGGGCTTCACGTTGGTCACCCGGAGGGTTACACCGCGAGCGATATCGTCGCGCGCTACAAGCGCATGAACGGCTTCGACGTTTTGCATCCCACGGGCTGGGATGCCTTCGGTTTGCCCGCCGAGCAGCACGCGATCGAAACCGGCAATCCGCCCGCCAGCACCACCGCCAAGAACATCGCGACGTTCAAGCGGCAGCTCACGGCGCTCGGCTTCTCGTACGATTGGTCGCGCGAAATCAACACGACCGACCCAGAATACCTGCGCTGGACGCAATGGATTTTTCTCCAGCTCTTCAAGCGCGACCTGGCATTTCAGGCTGAAATTCCAGTGAATTGGTGCCCGGATCTGGGCACGGTGCTGGCCAACGAAGAGGTCATCGATGGGCGCAGCGAGCGCGGCAATTTCCCGGTCGTACGCCAACCGCTGCGGCAGTGGCAATTGCGCATCACGGCCTATGCCGATCGTCTTGCGAGCGATCTCGAATCGCTCGATTGGCCCGAGACCAAGCAAAAGCAACGCGATTGGATCGGCCGCAGTGAGGGCGCCGAGGTCGACTTTCCATTGGTCGGTCGGAGCGAGAAGCTCACCGTGTACACCACGCGACCAGACACGCTGTTCGGCGCGACATACATGGTGATCGCGCCGGACCACGCGCTCACTTTGACCATTGCCAGCGAAGAGCAGCGCGCCCGAGTGAGCGCCTACGCGCAAGCCGCCGCGCGCAAGAGCGACATGGAGCGTACCGCGCTCAACAAGGAAAAAACCGGCATTTTCACCGGCGCTTTCGCGACAAATCCGCTCAGTGGCCGCGAGATCCCAATCTACACGGCGGACTACGTGCTCGGCGCTTACGGCACCGGCGCGATCATGGCCGTGCCCGCGCACGACGAACGCGACTTCGAGTTCGCCAAAAAATTCGAATTGCCAATCGTGCAAGTCGTGAGTGCCGACGGCTCGCTGCTCGAATCGGTGGCTGAGCCGTACGTCGAAGACGGCATCGCCGTTCGCTCCGGGCACTTCGACGGTCAGC
>DATATR010000262.1:0-9491 GCA_036268695.1 Polyangiaceae bacterium
CTTCGTTGCTCCTCAGTTACATACCAGCAGTATGCGCCTTCGTCGCGCCTCGCCAGTCGGGCGCCTCGACCGCGATCATCGATCGACTTAGCCATTCGAGGGCCCTTAGCGGGCGCACACACGCGCCGATGGCCCAGTTCGAGCTCGAACCGCATCCTTCGCTCCCAGCTTCAGTTGCATTTGCAACTGAGAATCGGAACAAGCTTCCGGCATTGAGCACGCATCCTTCGTCCGCTCGCTTTCAGTTGCATTTGCAACTGAGATTCGGAACGAGCCGCCCGCATCGAGCTGGCGTCCTTCGCCCGCTCGCTTTCAGTTGCATTTGCAACTGAGATTCGGGAATCAGAACAGGCCGACGTCATCGAGCGAAAGCTCATTGGCCTGCGCCCGAGGCGTCAAAGACCGCCATTCGGCCGAATTTCGGCGCGCTTCGCGCTGACGCGCCGCGCCGCGCGAAATCCTCGACACAAGCGAGAACTCACGCCAGAGTCACCGCCCTGAATGGCGCATGTTCTTGCCTTCGAAAGGCCCGTCGTCGAGCTCATCACGCGCGTGCGCGAGCTGCGTGAACTGGCGAACGAAGACGATCGCTTCGGCTCCGAGCTACATCGACTGGAAGACAAAGCCGCGAAGCTCGCGCGCGAAGTCTTCGCCAGGCTGTCACCGATGCAGAAGGTGCAGCTCTCGCGCCATCCCAATCGCCCGTACACGAAAGACTACATCGAGCGTTTGATCGAGGATTTCGTCGAGCTTCATGGCGATCGTACATTCGCCGAAGATTCATCGATCGTGGCTGGCGTCGGCAAATACCACGGCCGCAGCGTGGTCGTCGTGGGCCACCAAAAAGGGCGCAACACCAAAGAGCAAGTGTCGCGCAATTTCGGCATGCCGAACCCGGAGGGCTACCGCAAAGCCATCCGCATGTACGAACTCGCGGAGCGCTTCAATTTGCCGATCTTCACCTTCGTCGACACGCCGGGCGCGTACCCGGGCCTCGGCGCGGAAGAGCGCGGCCAGAGCGAAGCGATTGGCGCCGCGATCGAAGTGATGTCGCGCATGACCGTACCGATCATCACCAGCGTGATCGGCGAAGGCGGCTCCGGCGGCGCGCTCGCGCTCGGCGTCGCGAACCGCGTGCTCGTGCTCGAGTTCAGCTACTATTCGGTTATCACCCCTGAGGGTTGTGCAGCGATCCTGTGGAAGAGCGCGGAACGCGCGCCGGACGCCGCGGCGCGGCTCAAAATCACCGCGCCACACCTGCTCGAGTTCGGCATCGCCGATCAAATCGTGGAAGAGCCGCCCGGCGGCGCGCACCAAGATCACGACGACGCGGCAAAACGCCTGGATCGCGCGCTCTACGCCACCCTGACCCAACTCTCGTCCTTGTCCCGCGAAGGCGTGCGCGAAGATCGCTATCAACGCTTCCGCAAACTCGGCGCGTTCGTCGCGTAAGCGCCGCCATGATCCTGATCGGGCAATACGATTCACCGTTCGTGCGACGCGTCGGCATCGCGCTTCGTCATTGCGAGCTAGCGTTCGAGCACCGCCCCTGGTCGGTCTGGGCGGACGCGGACAAGATCGCCCAATATAATCCGCTCCGCCGCGTGCCGGTCTTGATCTGGGATGATGGGAGTGTGCTCGTCGAAACTTTTCCCATCCTGCAAGCGCTGGACGAACTCGTGGGCCCAGCGCGAGCCCTCAGCCCGGCTCCCGGTCCATCGCGTCACGACGCTTCGCGCATCGCCGCATTTGCCTCGGGTATCTGCGACAAAGCCGTGAACCTGCTCTATGCGTCACTCGACTTGATGGCGCCGTCGGAAGCGTGGAAAAAACGCTGCCAAACCCAAATCCAAGAAACCTTCGCGCGGCTCGAAAGCGACAAATCCAAACGCAGCTCGCCATTCTTTTTCGGCGACACCTTGCTCCACGCGGACATCGCGGTCGCCTGCGCCTATCGCTTCGTGCAGGAAGCCCAGCCTTCACTTTGCGACGCGAGCCAATTTCCGGCGCTGAGCGCACTCTCGGCGCGCGCCGAAGCGCTACCTGCGTTTCGCGAAATCTATCTGCCGATCACCAATAATCTGAACAAGAGCTGAGCGCCCTTCACGGCACTTCGCACTCGCTTTGACACCACGCGCGCTGACACGCGACGCGCGCTTGTTCGGCCGTGCCTCGCGCGGAGAACGCATTCCAACATAGGCTCTGCTGTGCGCCTTGGTTGCTGCTCGTTTCGGCTTGGTCGAGACACGCGTCGAGCGCCTGATCGGCGCAGGCGCAGCTCGGATCGCCGTAACACGCGCTGCGCGTTGCGCAGCAATGCGTGGTCTCGCATTGGTCGCAAGAGTTGTCGGTGGAGAGCGCGCAGCTCGGTCCCGCGGCCGTCGGGTGCGCGGTCGAGCCGTAGTAACTCGAACCCGCTCCGGTTTGCGCAGAACCGCCGAAGCTGATGCCGCACTCCGTCTGCGTTGGGCCGGCATGCGGATCGACGAACGAGCAAGCCGGGCACGTCGCGAGCCAGCTTGCGCCAAGAACGAATCGCGAAAAGCTCATTTCAAAAGCTCCCCACCGCGCCGAAGTGAAAGCCGAGCGCGTTCTTGTCGCCGAGCGAATCGGCATAACTGAATTGCCAGAGCTCGGCTGAACCCTTGAGCCGGAAATTGCGTTCGAGCGCGAGCTCGAGCCCGAGTGTCTCGCGCACTACGTAAGATTGATAGCTGAGCGGGCTCACGCTCGTCGCGACCGCGCTGGCACTGCCGACGGCCACGTCGCTGACGTTGCCGCGCCGCCACATGCCGTCCGCGCGCAGCGTGCTGTCCAGGGAATCCGACAGCGGCTGCTCGATTTCGGCGAATGCGCCTTGCTTGACGAAGAAATCGCCGTTCTCGGCCGCGAGCGAGTATTTGAAAATGTCCGGGTTCGCGCGATCGAACTGTTGCCGGCGGATCAAATATTCCGCGCGAAACGCGGTGCGCCCCACGCGCAGCGAAAA
This sequence comes from Polyangiaceae bacterium, assembly GCA_036268695.1. Lineage (GTDB taxonomy): Bacteria > Myxococcota_A > Polyangia > Polyangiales > Polyangiaceae > PMG-095. The sequence goes on from DATATR010000262.1 coordinate 2,990, forward strand.
ATCCGCGCCGCCGATCGCGTAGGTGAGGTCGCTCTTTGCGTCGTAGGTGCCGAGCATCGCGCTCGCGCCGAGCGTCGAATCGACGGCCGCGCCGCCACGCACGGTCAAGGCGAGCCGCGCGCCGGTCGCTGGGCGCACCGCGGTGTCCACGAAGTACGGCAAATGGGATTCTTGAAAATTGAAATCGGTCGGATTCGGATCGACCGTATTTTTGAAGCCGGTGACGGCGTAGAGCGCATAGTCGAATTGAGCGACATTCCCGAGCCAATGCGTGCCGTCGAGCTCGACGCCGTTGCTCGGAAATGGCGATGGCAGAACGCCGTTGTTCCAATCCCCTTTGCGGAGCATGCGACCCATGTCGTAGGGCAAAGGCTTGTCGCTCAGCATGTGATTGGCCGGATCGTGGCGCAAATTGAAGGCGCCGAAGGTCGGGCTGAAGCGACCCGCGCGCAGGTTGAACTCATCGACCACGCGGTAGTCGAAGTAAGCCATGTCGAGCTCGAGCCCGTGGCAGCCGTAGCAGACCTTCACGTTCGCTGAGAGGTGCTCGGAAATATCGACCGCGACTTTGAGTCCGGCTTCCATGGTGAAGCCTTGGAAGGTCGTGCTCGGGCCAGGAGTTTGCTCGGCGCGCGGCCCGTTCGGCACCAGAAAATAGTCGACCTGCGCGGAACCGGCGAAGTTGTACTCTTCCGCGGCGCGCGCCGAACGCGACGTGATCGACGCAAAGAGCGCCACCAAAATCAAAACCCAAACCAAGGCGCGCGCCGACGACATCAGCGCGCTCCCGGCGTGGTAGCCGATACCGGCGCTGGCTCCGCGCTCGACACTGGCGACGCCGCGGCAGGCGCAGGCTCGCTTGCTCCGCCGTCCGTCGCGGGCAGCGCGGCGGGCGCGGGCTCATCCGCGAGCTCACCTTTTTTGCGGCGCTCTTCCAGCGAATAGAAGTGCAAAAAACGCAAGATCGGCACGGTATCCGGGATGCTGATGCCGCTGCCTGGCTGCCGGCGCATGCGCTCGACGTAGAGCTTCCAGTAGTCGTCGTTGTCGATGCCACTGTTGAGCGGGCGCGCGAGCGAGTGACACTTCGAACAGCGCTGCGCGAAGACGGCGTAGTCGGCGCGCACGTCCGGCGGCAGCGAAGCGACGTCGACCTCGCGAGTGCTGGTACAGCCGAAGGCCGCGACGACGAATGCGGCACAGAGCAAACCCAAATAAAAAAACTTACTCAATGGTCCCTGAATGACAAAGACACGTCAGCGCTGGCCATCCCAGTGTCGACGTTGGCAACGCGCCTGCCCTGCACGGCTCCGGCGATGCACGCAGCGATAGTACCGCGAACCGGTCCGCTCAGGCGCGCTCCCGTGATCATGCCCGCGCCGTCGGTCTCGATGTGTAAAGTGTCCGTACCTTCGAAGCTGCTGCCGAGTCCGGGCAAGGCCGACTTGTAGCAAGCCGTGAGGCGCGCCGCGGCGGGGGCGATCGCGCGCGTGACGCTGATCGCAGTCGCGCCGATCGCGTTCTGCGCGCTGCCGATGGCGACGCTGGCGCGCGCTGGATCCGAAGTGGGCACGCTCGGCGCGACGGGTGCCGGCGCGGGCGCAGGCGCTGGAACCGGCGTCGGAACGTCGACTGCTGGGCTCGGCGCGATCGCCGGCGCGGCTGCCGCGGGCGAAGGCGGCGGATCGAGATCGACTTGCTCGGGCGTCACGGTCGCGCGCGCGCCGTTGTCGCTACTTGCATGGTGGTGGTGTCGACCCGCGGCGCCCGCGCGCGGCGAATTCAGCGGCAGATCGTGACCCGAATCGGCGGCAGCGACGGGCTCGGCTTCGATCGCGGCGCTCGCGCTGTCCGGCGCGGGCAACGCCGTGCCCGTCGCGGCCTCGACGCTCGCGTGCTCGGCGCTCGACGCCGGCCGATAGCGCACGAACGCGACGACGCCGAGCGCCGGCAAAAGCAAGAGCGCGAACCACGCGCGCGAGCGACGCACGAGAGGTGCCGGCGTGCCCGGCGTGACTCCGACCAGCGTCGGCTTGCTCGAGTCGTTGCGCCGTGAGCGGTGGAGCAGCATTGCGCCGGAAGGCGACGGCGAGAGATCCAAACCAAAGCCCGCGCTCTCCGCGGCTTTCAGCAGCGCGACGCGCATCTCGCGCGCGGTTTGAAAGCGATCGGCCGGCGTCTTGCTGATCGCTTTCAAGCAAATGGCTTCGAGTAGCGGATCGACACCGGCCGCGCGCGCCGACGGCGCTTCCGGCATTTCGCTCACGTGCTTGAGCGCGACGCCGATCAGCGTCTCCGCTTCGAACGGTACGCGCCCGGCCAAAAGCTCGTACAAAACCACGCCCACCGAGTACAAATCGCTGCGCACGTCTTGCTTCTCGCCGCGCGCTTGCTCGGGCGACATGTACGCCGGCGTGCCGACGACGAGCCCCGTCGTCGAATGCTTGCGGCGTTCGTCTTGCGAGCGCGTCGTATCGAGAAACTTCGCAATGCCGAAGTCGCAGACTTTGACGATGTCCACCGGGCGACCGTCGTCGCTCATGCCGCGCACGATCATGATGTTCTCCGGCTTCAAATCGCGATGCACGACGGACATGTCGTGCGCGACGGCGAGCGCCGCGAGCACTTGCGACAAGAGCTCGACGATCGTCCGTGGCGAGACGGGACGTCGCTGCGAGAGCCACTCGAACAAATCCGAGCCCTCGACGTATTCCATCACCAGGTACAAAAGCCCGTCCGGCTCTTGCCCGAAATCGAGCACGCGGATCGAGTTCGGGTGATCGAGACGCGACGCCGCTTTGGCTTCGCGCCAAAAACGCTCGGCAAATTCCGAATCGGCCGCGAACTCGCGGTGCAAGACCTTGATCGCGACGGTTCGCTCGAGCGCGATTTGCGTCGCGCGATAGACGATGCCCATCGCGCCCGCGCCGAGGCGCTCTTCGACCGCGAACTTTCCGGCAATCAGCCTCCCGACCAGTGGGTCAGCCGCCGGCGGCGCGGTACTTGGCGTCGATCCGATTGGTCCGTCCCGCATTTGCTCCCTGATTGCCAAGTTGGAAAATCCCAACCGCGCCAGACTCGCGAGCCTCTTGCTCCCAAGCAATGGTTGCCTCTCCTACGCTACCTGGCTCGCCTTGTTTACGCTACACGCGGCGATTGTCACTCCGAGCAAACGAAGTTCGGTTGGTAACGGTTCCTTCGGAGGAAAATTGGGCAAAAAGCGCGTCGTGCCGCAACCGGTTCCAGAACCAGCCGTACCGCGCCGCTCACGGCCATTTCGACGCGAAACGGCGGCGATTCATGCGCCGCTTTGCAGCCGCTGCTCGCATTCGTCGAGCAGCTCGCGCGTGCGGCTCGAGCCACAACGTGTCACGCCGATTTCACGCGCAGCCAAAACGAAGTCCAGGGTTTTGATTCCACCAGAAGCCTTGATTTGCACGCTGCCGCGACAATGCGAGCGCATCAGTCGCAGGTCGTCGAGCGTCGCACCGGAAGAGCCGAAGCCGGTCGAAGTCTTGGCCCAATCCACGCCGAGTTCGCTCGAGATTTCGCAGAGCCGAATCTTCTGTGCCTCGTTCAAATAGCAATTCTCGAAAATGACTTTGAGCTTCGCGTCGCGCGCGCGCACTTCGTCGAGCACCGCACGAATGTCTGCTCGCACGTAAGCCCAATCATCGCCCAGCACGCGATGCACGTTCACGACCATATCGAGCTCGACCGCGCCGTCGTCCAGTGCGATGCGCGCTTCGGCGGCCTTGCTCTTCGACGTTTGTCCGCCGTGCGGAAACCCAATCGTCGTACTCGCCTTCACGTCCGACCCCGCAAGCCGCTCCGCGCAACGCCGCAAATACGAAGGCACGATGCACACGCTCGCCACGTCGTACTCGAGCGCGAGCGAGATGCCAGCCTCGAACTCCGCCGGCGTGATGCTCGGCGCAAGCATCGAGTGATCGATCATTTTCGCGACTTCGCGATAGGTGAACGTCATCGCCAAAGCATAAGCGCGAAGCCTCGCTTTTTTTGGCTTGATTTTTGATGGTCACGGAAAGCGGACCGAGTTCGTCCAAGCCTTCGGCGTCGCGGACGAGCGCGCTTCGCGCGCGGCGCAATGCTCGTCACTTGCTCGAGCAGCAAAGTCGTGACACGCTCAGTTTCGCAATGTCCGCTCTCTGCACGCACAACACGACGAAGAAGACGGGAAATTCCCGGGCTTCGAGTCGTTTGCGCGCGCACGCTTAGCGCACGAAAAAACGACGAAAGCCCGCCGGAAGACGCGGGCTTTCGAATGGTTCGAGCGCCCGTTTCGCCGGCAACACGAAACGGAATTGGTCATGCTCGAAGAATCGGATCATCGCGCCCTTGGACAGCGGCTCGATCTATTTCACTTACAAGAAGAAGCACCCGGCATGGTGTTTTGGCACCCGCGCGGCTACGCCGTGTATCGCGCGCTCGAAAACGCCGTCCGCGCTTGGACCTTGCGCGACGGCTTCGAGGAAGTGCGCACGCCCGAATTAATCCGCAGCGCGATTTGGCAGCAAAGCGGGCACTGGGAAAACTTCCGCCAGCACATGTTCGCCTTTTCGGACGACGGCAAGAGCGCGGCGATGAAACCGGTCAATTGCCCCGGGCACGCGCAGATCGTGAAGAAACGCTCGCTCTCGCACCGCGATTTGCCGCTTCGGTTGTCCGAATTCGGAATCGTGCACCGCGACGAACCGAGCGGCGTCTTGCACGGCTTGTTGCGCCTCCGCCAATTCACCCAAGACGACGGCCACGTATTTCTCGCCGAAGCCGACGTCGAAAGCGAAGTGGCGCGCTTCTGCGCCTCGTTGCACGATTTTTATCGCGCGCTCGGCTTCTCGGAGATCGCCGTGCATTTCGCGACGCGGCCTGCGCAGCGCGCCGGCTCGGACCAAACCTGGGATCGCGCCGAACGCGCGCTCGAAAACGCAGCGCGACGCGCTGGGCTCGGCTGCTTGCAAAAACCCGGTGAGGGCGCCTTCTACGGCCCGAAGCTCGAATTCGAACTCAAAGATCGGCTCGGTCGCGCTTGGCAGTGCGGCACGATTCAGCTCGATTTCGTGCTGCCCGAGCGCTTCGAGCTCAGCTACGACGACAGCTCCGGAAAGCGCGTGCAACCGGCCATGCTGCACCGCGCGATGGTCGGCAGCCTCGAGCGCTTCCTCGGTATTTTGCTGGAGCACCACGCGGGTCGTCTGCCGGCGTGGCTCGCGCCGGAACAGGTGCGAGTTCTGCCGGTCCATGCCGAGCAACGCGGCTACGCCCGAGACATCGCTGAGCGACTATGCGAACGCGGCCTTCGCGCCAGTGCAGACGGAAGCAATCAGAGCCTGGCGCGCCGCGTCGCGGAAGGGCATGCGCTCGGCGTATCACTCCTCTGGGTGGTGGGCGCACGCGAAGCCAACGAGCGCACGGTGACCGAGCGCGCGTTCGCCGATGCCCAGCGCGTCTTGCCGCTGGTTTCGGCAATCGAAGCGGCCGTCCGCGTCTGTTCCGCGCCGCTCGCGGAACGGATCGGCACGCCAGCGAGCGCGTACAGTGACTGAACTCGGAAAGTGCCCTGCTCGCGAGTCTCGGTTCGAAACTTTGTTTCGAGCAGCGCGGCAGGGCACCGAACGCGGCGGTCAACAAAAAACCGCGCCGGATCGCGCCTTTTTCAGCGAGAGTGCAGCGCGTCGCGGCGCGACCGGTGGCGCGAACGGAACGCCGCACCGCGGGCACTCCACTTTTTTGTACCGCGAATCGACGCGAAGCGCGCATCGATCTGGGCGAGGAGCCCGAGCGGAGCTATGGATGCACCGTTCTGCCACGCCCGCTCGGCTCTCGGCGGCGAAAGCTGGAACCTCGGACCGGCTTTGTAGCAACGGACCGCGAGCTTCTCTCTGACGCCTCCGCGTTAGAAAACAAAAGGAACGAAGAAATGATCAAGGTCGGTATCAATGGCTTCGGCCGCATCGGTCGCATGGTTTTCCGCGCCGCCATCGGGCGCGGCGACGTCGAGATCGTCGCCATCAATGATTTGCTCGAGGTCGATTACCTCGCATACATGCTCAAGTTCGATTCGGTGCACGGCCGCTTCAAGGGCACGGTCGAAGTCAAAGACGGCAAGCTCGTCGTCAATGGCAAGTCGATCCGCTGCACCGCGGAAAAAGATCCGACCAAGCTCGCCTGGGACGCGGTCGGCGCGGACAACGTGCTCGAAGCGACCGGCCTCTTCCTCGACAAGGCGACGGCTGAGACGCACCTCACGGCGGGCGCGAAGAAAGTCGTGCTCTCCGCGCCGTCGAAGGACGACACACCGATGTTCGTGATCGGCGTGAACGACGACAAGTACGCCGGCCAAGCGATCGTCTCGAACGCTTCCTGCACCACGAACTGTCTCGCGCCCATCGCCAAGGTCTTGAACGACAACTGGGGCCTCAAGCGCGGCCTGATGACCACCATCCACGCCACCACGGCGACCCAGAAGACGGTCGACGGC
>DATATR010000263.1:0-12501 GCA_036268695.1 Polyangiaceae bacterium
CGGGACAAACCTGAGTGTCGTACGTGAGGTTGCAAAAGCCGTCATGGCAGCCACCCCAACAATCGCGCGCGCAGTTGTCGATCGTTTCGCCGGCGCCGCACACGCCATCCCCGCAGACCGTGCTCGTGCTGCAGTCGTGGCACCAACCCTGTTCGCCGCCGTCGCACACGCCATTGCCGCAGCTCGGAGAAACGCAATCAATCGGACAGATTTTGTAATTTTCGGCAGCCGAACAGAAGCCGTCACCGCAACCAGCGGCACAATCATGCGGGCAGCTATTGCTGGTCTCACCTGAGTTGCAGATGCCATCGCCACAGCTCGAGCGGCAATCACTCGAACAGTTCGAGCTGTTCTCGCTGCCGCTGCAGACACCGTCCCCGCAGCGGGTGCAGTCGAGCGGGCAATTCACCGCGTTCTCGTTCGGCTGACAGATGCCGTTGCCGCAGAACGTCATGCCTGCGCTGCCGGAGACCCCGCCAATTCCGGCGCTGCCGCCGAAGCTCGAGCCGGCACTGCTGCCAGCGAAGCCGCCGAAGCTGGTGCCGCCAAAGTCGGTGCCGCCGAGCTCTCCGCCGTAAGACGGGAGCTCGTTGCGACCACAACCCACCGCGACCAACCCGAGCAACGATACTCCCGCGACGACCACACTCACCAGATGCTGCGAAAACTTAGCCATGACTCCGACTTTCCCCTCGCAAATTGCAAGCCACGAACGCGAGACACACCGGCGCGACCGCACACCAACTCGATGCCCGCTATTTTTGCAGGATCAGTGGCCAGTGTGCCAGTTCTCTTTGATTAATTCTTGGCACAAGTCACGGCGTCCATGTCGCGCCGCGTGAGAATCGATCGAAGCCTGAACGCGCGTGTGGCTAGGATTGGCCGTAGCGCGTGTTTTCCAAAAGAATGACGTTCGTCTTACTGCGCGTCTCGCCGGCGTTAGTTACGTAAACAGCCGGCTTATCCACGATCGGGCAGACCTTTTCGCACGCGCCGCAGCCGATGCACAGGCTCGGGTCGACGTGTGGGCGCTGCACCTTGATCGTGAGCATCGCCGCCTGTTCGCCTTCTTTTTGATACTTGCTGTCACGCTTCGGGACCTCGACTTCTTCGGGCCAAATGGCTTTGGGCGAAGTCGGGCAAAACTCTTCACAAACGATGCAGGGCGTCGCCATCGCCCAAGGCAAGCAGCGCCCGTGGTCGTACATCGCCGTGCCCATCGCGATCGGTTTTTGACCGATGCCCATCTTTTGCTTCTCGGTGATCTTTTGAATCGCGCCAGTCGGGCAAACTTGGCCGCACAGCACACACGAGAATTCGCAGTATCCAATGCGCGGAATCAGGATCGGAGTCCACAAGCCTTCGATGCCCGCCTCGAAGAACGCCGGATGAAGCGCGTTGTTCGGACACACTTTCATGCACTCGGCGCAGCGAATGCAGCGCTCGAGGAACGCGCGTTCTTCGACCGCGCCCGGCGGACGAATCACTTTTTCGCTGTACGCCTTGTCCGGCCAATTCGCGATCCGCATGCCGGGAATGCAAACCGCGCCCGCGGCCGTCGCGGCGACCAACGTACGCCGCTGTAAATCCGGTTTTTGAATCGTGCTCGTGCGTTTCGGCAAGAAGCGAAACTTGATCACGTCTTCCGGGCACGCGCTCTCGCAGTTCAAGCACATGTGACATTCGTCTTGACGATGCTTCACACCGCCTTGCGGACTATCGGCGCCCTGGCAATTGACGAGGCACAAATTGCAGTCGGTGCATTTGGCATGATCCTTCTCCATGCCGAACAGCGCGAACCGCGAAACCACCCCTAAAAACGCACCGAGCGGACACAGCGCCCGGCACCAAAACCTCGGAATGAAGCGATTCATGAACAGACTCGCGATCAAGAAAAAGACGATCAACCATGTTTGGTGGAAGTACGACTGGTTCGCGGTCCACACTGTGCGCGCGAGCACGTCTTGCGCGCCGTCACTCGCATTTTGAAGTGCGCGTACGTTGCTGTTCGCGATCACCGTCGCCGAGCGCACGCCGAAGTACTGCAACGCCGGAATCACGCCGAGCCCGATCGTGCGCACCGCGACGCAAATCGGATCGAGCAAGCCGCCGATCGAACTGCCGACCAGCGCAGCGCCGAGGAAGCCCCACATGATGTAGTACTTGCCCGCTTGCCACCAATGCGTCTTGTTCGACTCGACGCGTTTATTGCCGCGCAAATACCGACTCGGAAAAATCCAACCGAAGAAGTGATGCAGCGTGCCGAACGGACAAATCCAACCGCAAAACACGCGCCCGAATACGAGCGTGAGCGCGAGCACGACCAAGCCCCAAGCGAGCCCGCGATAAATCGTGTGCGTGCTCAAGAGCGTCATCGCGCCGACGAACGGATCGGCGAGCAAAAATCCTTCGACCGGCAACGGCAAGCGCACCGGCTCGCTCGAACTCGCGGCGAACGTGCCGCGAAACGCGGTGTGCGCGAGAAAAAACAAAAACAGCGACACGAACCCAATCTGAGCCGCGCGCCGCACCCAAACCAAAGAGCGAATCACCTTTCGCGCGGGAATCCCCGACCCAGGTAATTTCTTTTTCGGTTTTTTTGTTTGGGTGGGGGCGCGCGGGCCGCCCGTGTTCGTCGTGGTGGCGGGCGCGGACGCCGCGCTCAGCGCGCGCGTCAGCTCGAGCTTCGGCGCATCGCTCGGTGCATTCGCAAAGATGCGCGTTTCGGCGGCGCGCGGCGCGCTCTCGTCACGCGTCGGCAGCGACTTCGATTTGCGGATCTGAATCAGCTTCGGCTCGGCCGCGCGCGCAGCATCGAGTTCCGGCAAAGCCACGCGATCGAGCGGCGCCACTTTCCCGACTTGGCCGAGCCACGGGATCGGCGCAGGGAAATCTCCGCCGTTTAGTTCCGGCTCCACGCCTAAACCTCCACGTGCGGCAAATCGGCCCAGTTCATGTTGCCGATGCCGCGTTCGTGTCCGAGCTTCAAGTACTTCACGTTCGACGCATGTTCGCCGATGAGCGTGCAGGCGTACGCGTCCGCCGCGACTTGATCGAGGCTCGCGATCACCTGATGCATGTCCTTCGCGTCATCCATGTTGCCGCCTTGCGGCCCATTGCGCAGCAAGACGCGCGTGGCATCGACGATGGTCAGCGTCGGGCGCATGAAAGTCGCCAAATCTGCGATCGAAACGTCGATGTTTTGGTGCAAGCGATTTCTGCGGCCGCCCAAAATGCCGTACCAATTTTTCATCGCCGCGGTGAACTTCGCCAAGTTGTGGTGCTTCGCGACGGGCACGTTGATCACTTTGTCCGCGTTCACGAGCGGCGTGTACACGGGCCATTGGTCGAGCACTTCGCCCTTCATGCGCATGTCGCGAAAGCGGTGCGCGGATGGCAAAATCACGGTCGCGCCGAGAGCATACGCGGCGCGCCAAATGCCCGAGCGTTGAAAACAGCGGTTTGCCTCATTGCACGAAGCATCCGTCACGATCACTTCTTTGGCGCCCGCGTCGAAGGCAAGCTTCACCACTTCGGCGACCACGAGTGGATTCGTGTTGGCCGCGTGCACGGGCATGCGATCCCAACCGATGTTCGGCTTGACCGCGACGATGTCGCCACGCGACACGAATCGTTTCATGCCGCCCATCGCGTCGACCGCGCGGCGCACGAGCTCGGCCGGATCCGTGCTGCTCTTCGCGATCGCGAAGATATTGTTTTGGCCCGGCGCGTTCGGCGTGTGAATCCGGAAATCTCGGACTTGGCGCTCGCCCTCGGCTTGCGACAGCCCGAAGCTGCCGGGATCGAATGCCAATTTCGCCGTCAGCGCAGCGCCGCCGAGCACGGTGCCCGACAGAGCAATGCGCCGAAGCGCATCGCGACGCGACGAATCAGCCATGGGCGCGATCCTTGAAGGAAAAGGCAGCGCTGGTCAAGTTCCGGGCCGGCCTCCGAGCAGAACGCCCAACCAATGGATATAATTGCCGATTAGGGCAACCCCCAACCCAAAATCAAAACCCGAATTCGGCCGAAAGTCCGGTGACTCGAGCCGCGCTTCGGCAATTCGCGGCCTCTTGCTTGTGCGAGCGGCGTGCGCAAGCTAGGTTCCGCGTCCTTTTCGCACACCCTGGCGCTTTCGCCGGGCCAGCCGAGAAGGCCCGGAGATCACGATGAAAGACGGCATTCACCCGGATTACAAGGAAGTGTCCGTGCAGTGCGCGTGCGGCAATAAGTTCGCCACTCGTTCGACCAAGCCCGAGCTGACGGTCGACGTGTGCGCCGCGTGTCACCCGTTTTACACGGGCAAGCAGCGCATCATGGATACGCAAGGTCGCGTCGATCGCTTCCGCCGTCGCTACGGGCAAGCGGGCGCGAGCAAGTGAAGGCCGTTCGGGTGGCGTCAAAAGGCGTCGCCCGAAGCTTCGCCGCGGCGGACGCGGCGCTATACTGGTGCTGATGTCGAACCAACCCGCGGTCCTGGGCCCTGACGGCGTGGCGCGTCCTTACATCGGCGGTCAAGCGCTGATCGAAGGCGTGATGATGCGATCGCCGCATTCTTTCTCCGCGGTGGTTCGACGCAAGAGTGGTGCGCTCGTGGTGCGCGAGCAGCCCATGTCGGATTTGCGCACGGGCAAACGCGCTTGGCCGCTGATCCGCGGCGTGGTCGCGCTGGTCGAAGCTTTGAAGCTCGGCAGCGCCGCGCTGCGTTTTTCCGCCGAACAATTCGAGCAGGATTTGGATCAGGAGGGCGCGCCGGCAAAAGCGCCCACGCGCGGCGCGGGCCCGAGCACGCTGGCCGCGCTTTCATTGCCGATCATCGCGCTGCTCACGAACGCGCCGGAAGATTTCGGCGCAGGTCCGAAACCGGCCGCTGAGGATTCGCGCAAGCGTTACCTCGGCGTTTTGTCGGTCGTGTTCGCGATCGGCGTGTTCGTCGCGTTGCCCCAAGCGTTCGCCGCGGGCGCGAGCAGCTTGCTCGGACTCGGGCTCGACGTGCGCAGCGTGAGCTTCCAATTGCTCACCGGGGGCGCGAAGCTCGCGATCCTGATCGGCTACATGCTGATGATCCGGCGCATTCCGGAAATCTATCGCGTGTTCCAGTATCACGGCGCCGAGCACAAATCGATTTACACCTACGAATCGGGCGAAGCGCTGACGCTCGAGAACGCGCGCCCGAAGACCACATTGCACCCGCGCTGCGGCACGACGTTCATCGTCATGGTCGCGCTCGTTTCGATTTTCGTGTTCAGCGGGCTCGGTCCGCTCTTGCCGCGCTTCGGCGTCGGCAAGCTCGTCGACAATTTGCTGTTCTTCGCCTTCAAATTGCCGTTTTTGCCGTTCATCGCCGCGCTCACCTTCGAATTGCAGCGCTTGCTCGCCAAATATTGCAGCAAAGGACCAGGCCGAGTTCTGCTCTGGCCGGGGTTCTTGGTGCAGAAGATCACGACGATCGAGCCGGACGATCGTCAGCTCGAAGTGGCGCTGTCCGCGCTACTCGTCACGGTCGAGCGCGAGCAGCTCGGCAAATCGCCGGAATTTACCAGCGAACGCACGTTCGATGATTTCTCGACACTGACTCGCGCGTCCGTCCCGGCGACATGATCCCGGTCGGAAAGCTCGAATCGATCGTTCGACGGTACGCGGAGCTGGATCAGCTGCTCTGTGATCCCAAGGTATTTGGCGATCCACAGAAGCTCAACACGTTCAATCGCGAGCGCAGCGGGCTCTCTGGCGTAGTCGAGGCGTTTCAGGAGTGGCGCTCGATCGAGCGACACGTGGCGGAAGATCGCGAAGCGCTGAACGATCCCGAGCTCGGCCCGCTGGTAAAGCAAGAACTGCCCGAGCTCGAGGCGAAGCTCGCCGAGATCGAGCAGAAGATTCTGGTTCTGCTTTTGCCGAAGGATCCGAACGACGAGAAAAACACGCTGCTCGAAATCCGCGCCGGCACCGGTGGCGAAGAGGCGGCGCTCTTCGCCGCGGATTTGTTTCGCATGTACAGCCGTTACGCCGAAACGCGCGGCTGGAAGCTCGAGCTCATGTCGAGTAGCGAGGCAGCTGCGGGCGGGCTCAAAGAGGTGATCGTCTTGATCACCGGCAATCGCGTGTTTTCCAGCCTGAAGTACGAGGGTGGCGTGCACCGCGTGCAACGTGTGCCGGCCACCGAGGCGCAAGGCCGCATTCACACCTCGACCGCGACCGTCGCGGTTCTGCCCGAGGCAGACGAAGTCGAGCTCGTGATCGACGACAAAGATCTGCGCTTCGACATCGCAGCCTCCGGTGGCCCCGGTGGACAAGGCGTGAACACGACGAACAGCTCGGTGCAGATCACGCATTTGCCGACCGGCATGGTCGTGCGCTGCCAAGACGAACGCAGCCAGATCAAGAACAAGGCCAAGGGCCTCAAGATCCTACGCGCACGCTTGCTCGAGATCGAACAAGAGAAGCAAGATTCGGCGATCCGCGACGAGCGTCGCGGCATGGTCAAGGGCGGCGATCGTTCGGACAAGATCCGCACTTACAATTTCCCGCAGAATCGCCTCACGGATCATCGCGTCGGGCTCACGTTGTACAAGCTCGATCGCGTGATGGACGGGGATTTGACCGAGCTGCTCGACGCGGTCGGCGCGTTTCACCAGGCCGCCCTACTCGACGCGAACAAGGACCTCGACCACGACGATCCGAACGGTTCAGGTCACAAGTGACGCGCCGGGCGGCGCAGCCGAACGTCGACCTCGACGCGCTATTGTGCGCGCTGATCCTCGTGCCCACGGCGTTCGCGCGCAATCGTTTCTTTTCGCTGTTCGAAAATCCCGCGGCGCTCAAGGTTCGGCGCCGCGCGTCGCGCGTACGAGGGATCATTCGCCAGCTGAGCGGGGCCGGCCGAGTGAAGGCTGAAATCGTCGGAGAGCAAGTGCTCGAGGATGGCCAAGTGCTGCTCCGTTACCGCGTCGAAGAGCTCGGATTTTCGCGCACCGCCGCGCTTTCGAAGCTCGAAGCTGCGACGCTGCGCTTCGCCTTGTTTCGCGCTGGCGCAGGCAGCGTCGAGCCCGAAGATCGAGAATTGGTGGAGAGCGCGCTCGAACGCCTGGGCAAGGATTTGAATCTGCCGCACGGCATTTTGGCGAATGCGCAAACGCCTGATTCGATTGCGCCCGAATAGTGGCAATCGTTTCGGGTTGGGGCCCCGAAACCTGAGGGCGGGGCCGCTGAATTCACTTCAGCGGGGCGGGAGCTCGGCTCCCGACGACCCGACGAGCGCGCGGCGGGCGAGCTCGAACGCGCGCGCTTCGCCGGCATTCAGCGGCGGATCGCGATCCCAATCGAACGGCTCGACGCGCGGCTCCGGCGCGTCACGGCGGCGAACGACTAAACTCGCGCGTTCGACGACTCCGATTGCGCCGCGGGCTCCCGCGAACAGCGCCAGTAAATCGGGACCGGTCGCGCGACGCGGCGCGGTGCGCACGCGCGCTTCGATGCCACCCGCGCGCGCTTCGAAGCCCGCGCTGCGTGATGAGACCGGATCGGCGAAGGAGTCCGTCGAACCAGGAAAACCCAAACCAATCCAACTTGCGACCGACGAAGACCAATCGACCGCGCCGCGCAATGCGAGCGTGAAGCCAGCTCGAGACAAGAGCGCTTCGAGTGTGCCGAGCGTGAGCATTGCATCGACTTCGACGAGTTCGGACATTTCATCGAGCGCGAACCGAGCGCGGCCGGCGCGTTCGCGCGCGGCTTCCACTTCGAGCGGCGCGCTGAGCGCACCCGGGTTGAACAAGCCCGCGGGATCCCAGCCAAAACGCAGGCGATTGACGAGCTCCGTGCCCTGTCCGAGCTCGGCTGCGAGCCGCGCAGCTTTGCTGCGTCCGACCCCGTGATGATGGCTGAGGTTCGCGCCCGCAGCGAGCGCCGCAGCGAGTCCGGCGCGCCAAGCTGCGTCGTAACGCGCGGGCGCGTCAGCAGCGACTTTGCCGAGCGCGGAGAACGTGAAGTAGATGCTGCAACCGTCCGGATAAGCGTGGCTCAAGTGCGCCATGACGAGCGCGTGCTCGGACAATGCTGCGCGCACGTCGTTGTAGACGGCTTCGAGCTTGGACCAGGGCGCCGCGACTTCCATCGTGTCCGTGAATACGCCGAGGCGAAACGCGGACGATTGCCGGAAGCTCACGCTGTAACGGTGCGCGAGCCAGGCACGCGCCGGCTTTTCGCCGAGCGAGCGAGCTTGCGCGCGTTCGCAGAAATGACGAGCGCGCGCGGCGTCCGCGTTGGCTTCGTCCGGCGTGCCCTCGAAAATCAGCAAGAGCGTTGCGCCGCCGAGCACGTTGCCTTCGAGCGCGCGAATCGCGCGTTGCAAAGCACGCGGCTCGGCGAGCGCGCGTCGCGCCACGGCGCCGAATACGCGTGCGACGAATTCGCTGCGATTCTTCGGCGCTTTCTTGGCGTCCGAGCTTTGGCCGAGCAAAACCGAGTCGATCGGATCGTAGAGCCGCGCCACCTCCGGACGGAGCCCGGCTTGAATCAGCGTGCGCATGAGTTCGAAGCCGCGCTCGATGCTCGAGCACGAATAAGCAAGAAAGCGTCGCGTTCGCGGCGCCGGATGCAAGCGCAACGTGACGTTCGTGATGAAACCGAGCGTGCCTTCGCTGCCAGTGACGAGTGGAATCAAATCCGGCGCCGAGCGACGACGGCGCATGCTCACGACGTCACCCGTGCCGAGCACGCACTCGAGCCCCGCAACCATGTCTTCGATTTTGCCGTAACGGCTCGAGCATTGACCGGCGCCGCGCGCGGCAACCCAACCGCCCACGGTCGAACACACGATGCTCGACGGAAAGTGTCCCGCAGTGTAGCCGCTTTTCTGGAGCGCGTTCTCGAGCTCGATCCCCAAGACTCCTGCGCCCACGTGCGCGACTGGCGCAGCTCGATCGATCCGAAAATCAGTGAACCGCTTCGAGTCGATCACGATCGTGCGCTCGTCCGGCAAAATGCCGCCGCACACGCCGCTGCCCGCGCCGAACGGCACGACGCGTAGCCCTTCGTTCCGTGCAAATTCCAAAATCGCGCCGAGCTCTTCCGCGCGTTCGGGCCAAACCACTGCGCCCGGACGACTCGCGGGCAGCACGCCGCTCTCGATTTCGACCAAGCCGCGCGGCCACAAATCACGCGCCGCGGCCGCCAGATCCGCGCTGTTCGTGCTGCTGCCGAGACCCGGCACGCGCTCTTCGAGAGCTCTCCCGAGATCCACGAAACGCTTGTAGCCCGCGCGCGCCGAGACGTATACGTGGAGGACGTGGGACCTCTCTCGAAACGATTTTCAGGCCCAGGACTCGCTCTGCTGCTCGGCGCTTGCGGCGGGGCCGCGGCCACGGACGCGCCGGCAAAAACGCCGCACGAGAGTCACGAAAGCACGGCCGCAGAGGACAGCGCCGACGACGACGCGCCCGCCGAAGAAGAAAGCGCACCGCCACGCTCCGCTTGCGACGACGGCAGCTGCAGCCCGTGCGGCACGGGCATGTGCCTCGCCGGCTGGTATTGCGACGAATCCGCGAGCGGCGGCGCCGCCTGCAGTTGGCTCCCGCAATGCGCGCAAAAGTCGAGCTGCGGCTGCATCGATCGCGCGCTCGGTTCGGGCTGCAAATGTACGGAGCAGGGCGGCGGGCTCCACGTCGAGTGCAAGTGATTTTTTTATTTTGATGGTCACGCGTCACGGCGCGCAGCGGCCGAGCCTTCGGCGTCGCGCCGCGACTTCTGCGCGCTTCACGGGCGCTGCGCGAGGATGATGATGCGCGGTGAATTCGGCCCGAAGAACACGCCCGGCGTCGTGGGGTGGCCGCTCGCTTCGGTGACCCGAAAGCCGACTTCGTGCAGCAACTTGCCGAGCTCGTGCAGCGAGTAGAGCCTGAGCGAAAACATCGACTCTTTGGTGCGGCCGTCATCCAAAATGATCGAGCGCTTCACGCGCAAGCGGCTCGAAATGTAATCGACGCTCATGTCGTCCATGCACACGCACGCGTCGCCCTCGTACCAAACTTGCTGCGGCGCGGACGCGGCCACGAAGTCGCGATTGACCACGTCGATCAAGAACATACCGCCGGGCCTGAGCGCTCGGAACACGCGCTGCGCGACCGCGAGGTTCTTGTCTTCCTCGAAGTAACCGAAGCTCGTGTTCCAGCAGAACACGCCGTCGAACATCTCTTCGAACGCCATCTCGCGCATGTCGCCCTGCAAGAAATTGATCTTCTGGCTGCGTTCCTGCGCGACATCCGCGGCGAGCGCGAGTTGATAAAGCGAAAGATCATAACCGACGACGCCGTAACCGCGGCTCGCGAACTCGACCGCGTGATGCCCCGCGCCGCAGCCGAGATCGAGCACGATGCCGCCCGCCGCCACCCCGAGCGAGTCCTCGATGAACGTGACTTCGCGACGCACTTGCTCGTCGTTCACCTTGAAGCTTGCGCGCATGAAGTCTTCGTTGAAGAGATCTTCCCACCAAGGCTGTCGCGTTTTGGCGCGCTGCGCGGCCTTTGCTGCGGCTGGATCCGGCGTCGGCGGCGCTTGCGACGGCGCGACCACGGACTCGAGCGCCGGCGCAGGCGGCACCGCGGGCGCCGCACGCTTCGGTGGCGGCGGAGGCTTCGCGTCCGACTTGGGCTGCGCTTGGGGATCTGATTCTTGAAGCGCCGCGAGCTCCTCGGGGGGGACCGAGATCGGCTCTTCGCGATCCGGCTCGGGTACTTCGGGCGCCGTCTTTTTCTTTTCACTCGAATCAGGCGAAACGTCTTCGTCCGAGAGTTCTTCGGTGACTTCGTCGGACGGCGAAGCGGGTGCAAGCACTGCGGCGGGTGCGGCTTTGACTTCGGGCTCCGGCACCGCATCACGCGTCGGCGCAAGATCAACGATCGGCGCCGGCACGCTGCCCTCGGAAATGTCCGGCGAAGAATCGAGCGGTGCCGGCGCTTCGGCAGCAGGCGCGGGCGCTGGCCGCGAGCTGCGGCGCTTGCCGAGTGCGGCAGGATACGCCGTCGGATCCGCCGAATGATCGGCGACGACGGGTGGCGACTGTCGCGATTCGCCGACCGCGATGATGCGCATCGCGAAGATCGCCGACGAAGACGGCGGCGCGGAAGACGGCGGCGGCTCGCTCGAAGCATCTGCCAGAGGAGGATTCGATGCCGGACGCGCAGGCGGGTTCGACGCAGGACGCGGCGGGGGATTCGATGCCGGACGCGGCGGTGCCGCGACAGGACGCGGCGGGCTCGCTGCTGATTTTTGCGCGCCGTCCGACGCGCCGAGCGCGATCGCAGGATCGCTTTTTTTCGTGAGGCTCGGATCCGAAGGCGAACGCGCGGTCGACGGACTTGCGCCGTCGGCGGCGTCTGCGATCGCGATTCCAGGGTTCGAACGACGGCGGATCGGCGGTGGTGAGCTGAGCGGCGCAGAGCCCGGCACTGGCGGCAACGCCGGCACGTCGCTCGCGCTGTCCGCGAGTTCTTCGACGGCGTTGCTAGCTCCTTCGGCAGAGTACGAAATTGTCGGCGCGATCGGCGCTTTGAGCGCGCTCGAGGCAAACGCGCTGTCGATGCTCGCGTCCGCCGGAGGCTTGACCGATGGCGGTCCCGACGTGGGCCCCGAATCACGACGCGGCTTCGGCGGTGGCGCGAGTTTGCGCGAGGGCGAAACCGAATCGTGCGTCATGACGACTTCGCTCGCTCCGCTGGCCTTCGATACCTCGAGCACGTGCTGCGCGTGTGGCGCGTCGAGCACGCTCAAATCGACATCTTCCGCGTCCGCGGTCGCACGCACGGACGATAGCTCGGCTGCCGGCGCCTCTGCCGCTTCGCTCGCGCTCGCGCGCGCAGTCTCGTCCGAGTTGTCGATCGTCATCCAGTTCTCAGTAGTGATTCGCCGTAGCGCACTTTGCCGAGCGGACGCCCGACGCTCACGCCCGGCTCGAGCAAGACGACAGCGGTCGAGCCCAGGTGAAACATGCCGATTTCGTCGCCGCGCGCGACGCGCAGCGCGGGGCCGACGGAGTGTACGCCCGGGGGCACCGCGGGCTTCCCGGGCAACGCCGTGACCGTGATTCGCCCGACGATCACCGCACCCACCATCACCACCGTCACGCGTCCGAGCCCTTTCGTGTCGATCACGATCGCGGCGCGATGATTGCGCACGAAGAGCTGCGGGATGTGCCGCTCTCCGATCGAATTGACGGGATAAAGATCGCCGGGCATGCCGCGCACCAAGGTGACCTCGCCATCCACCGGCGAGTGCACTCGATGGTAGTCCCCGGGCGCCAAATACACGACTGCGAATTCGCCGCCGCTGTAGCGCGCTGCATCACGTGCGTCGCCGATCAATTCTCCGACGTCGTAGTGTTGGCCTTTGACGAAAATTCGCGAACCCGAATCCACTCGGCCACACGACGAGAGTTTGCCGTCGGCCGGACACACCACGGCGTCCGAGCTGATGTGACGCGCGCCATGCTTGAGCGGCCGCGTGAAG
>DATATR010000264.1:0-9775 GCA_036268695.1 Polyangiaceae bacterium
CTCTTTCGTGTCTTGAATCGGGTTGCCCTTCGAAAGCTGATACGCCTTGCACAAGAGCTCGCCGTCTTCGCCGATCAAAACGGCTTTCGAAGACGTCGATCCGCCATCCAAGCCGATCACGCCGCGCACGTGCTGCCCCGGTGCGAACGTCGCAGGCGTGAACTTCGGGATCTTGTAGGTTTCCTTGAACGTGCTCATCTCGTCCGCGTTGGCGGATAATGGCGGCCCTGCTTGCTCGCCGAGCCGCGCGCGGCGCCCGTTTTGGATGAAATCGCGCAAGCCTTCGACGCCGTTGAAACGCCCGGCTTCGCCGCCTTCGGCGATGCCGAACATCGCCGCGCCGAACGCCGCGTAGAGCTCCGCGTTTTGCGGCACGAAAATCAATTCTTCGATCGGCACGTCTTTCGGATAGTCGTAGCCGCGATCGCGCCACGTCTCGGGAATGCGCTTGCGCCAGCAATCCTGCAAGAACGGCAGATACGTGTTCGGGCCGCCGAGCAAGAGCACGCGCGGTTTCAGCGTGTTGCCGCGCGTGAGCACGCTCAAATTCTGAAGCACGATCGCGTCCGCGAGCGAGTTCAAAACTTCGTCTTTCGGGATGCCGGTCTTCACCAGATTGACGATGTCGGTCTCGGCGAACACGCCGCATTTGGCTGCGACGTGATGCAATTTTTCGTCATTGAACCGGAGCGAAGTCGCAAAGCCGGGCTCGGCGCCGACTTTGATCATGCATTTGTCGATCGTCGCGCCGGTGCCCGACGCGCATTTGTCGTTCATCGACGTGCCGGCGGTCTTTTGACCGGTCTGCGCGTCTTCCTTGAACATGATGATCTTCGCGTCTTGCCCGCCGAGCTCGATCACGCTGAGGACGTCCGGGTGCTTGTACTCGACGGCGAGCGTGACCGCGTTCACCTCTTGCACGAACTTCGCGCCGGTCGGCGCCGCGAGCGGACCCGCGCCCGAGCCCGTGACGAACATCTTCCACGCATCGCTCGGCTGATCCGGGAACGCGGCCAAGATCGTCTCGAGCAGCTCGAGCACCTTCTCCGGCTGCTTCGTGTGATGGCGCTGATAGTTGTGCCAGAGGATGTCTTTGCTCTCGGGGTCGATGACCGCGGCCTTCACGGTCGTCGAACCCACGTCCATCCCGATCACCAACTCACGGCGCTCGCTCATGTTCGCTCTGCCCTCGCTCCGGCAGCCGCGCGGCGAAATTGCCGGCAGCTCGACTGACGCGCGTGTCAGTCTAGACCCATTCGGGGGGCGTAATGCAAGGCGCGCGACTGTTTCGGCGCGGTGACGCGCATGTCAGCGCAATCAATCCGCAACAAACGTCATTGGTCTCCCGGCCGACGCGACAAATCATCGCGATTTCCGGCTGAGTCAGCGCCTTTGGTTTTTTGGATTTTGATGGTCACGCGGCACACGCCGGCCGGCCCAGCCTTCGGCGTCGTGCTTCGGCTTCGAGCAGAGCGTGGTTCAGTCGGAGCTGGCGACCGCGTTGTCCGGCTTCGGAACGCTCGGCGCTTTTGGCGGAGCCATGTCATGCCGCGCGTCGGGCGCCTTCGATCCCGGCGCGGTCGCCACCTCGAGGAAGTCGCGCCCCAGCGGCAAACCGAATTGATCCGCCACTTCGACGCGCACGACCCACGGCCCGGGTTTCGAACTCGGCGCCACGATCGCGTGCAGCGTCGAGCCGCGTTGGGTGAAATTCGGCGAGATCGTGTCGAGGCCGAGCGTGACCTTGGGCACCGCGTGCAAAAACGGCGGGATTGGCTCGCCGCTCTTCGACTTGAGCTCGATGTCGATCGTCACCGGGTCGCGCGGCCAAATCGCGCGCCTCGGACCGATGTGCACATCCGCGTAGATGCCGCGCGGTTCGAGCCGCGCGGTCGCGGTGTCGAGTGTGCCCGGTAGGCGAAAGCCGATCATGGTGGTCGCGTCGTGGTGCAGGCCCGCGGCTTCGGTGGCCGGAAAATAGCGGCCCGCGCCGGCGTAGGTCATCTCGAGGCCGTTCGTGTTGGTGAACGACACCTGCTGCCCGGTGGCCAGAAAAATTGCGCGATCGGTGCTGTAGCTGCCGGGCGGCAACACCGCGCCGATCACGCGCAGCTCGAACTCGGGGCCCCAGCGGTTTTCGAGTCCGAGCGGATCGACCGAGCGCAGCGCGACGGTGTATTTGCCGGGCTGAACCGGCGTGAGTCCGGAATCGACTTCGTCCCCGGCGACACGCGTTTGAGCCACCACTTTGCCGTCGGGGCGGCGCACGCGCACGTCGTAGCGTGCCGCGCCGCGCACCGGGCTCCAGCGGATGCCACGCAGCGCCACCGTGTCCGTCGAGGCGAAGAACACGCGCGCGCCGCCGCTCAAAATCGGAAACGCCAAGCCGGGCTTCGCCGTCGCGTTCGGATTTTCGTGGCTGAGTGTCGCAACCCAGCCGAGGGGCACCGTTTGAAAATGACCGGAGAGCAACGTCTTGGCTTCGCCTTCGCTGTTCGCGACCGTCACGGCGTCGTCCTTCACGAACAGCGCGACGTGGCCGCGCGTAACGATCGCGTCGAGCTTGCCCAGGTTGGCGAGCACCGCGCTCCTGCCGTTGGCTGGCATTTCGATGTCGACGCGGCCGCGCGCGATCGCCAGGCTCCAGGTCGTCGTGGCCGGTCCATGGGTGAGCTCGAGCGCCTGCGACTCCGGCAATACGCGCACGGTGGCGTCCGCCGCGAGGCGAATCAGTGCGCCGCTCGGCAGTTCGAACACCGCACCGGCCGCGGAAGCGGTGAACAGCCCGCCCGCGTTCGTGCCCGAGCCGGAGACGACGTGTGGTCGTGTCGGCGCCGGTTCCGCGTCGGCAAAACCAGCGCAGAGCCCAGCAATCAACGCAAGTGAAGTGGAGACGAGCCGGAAACGTCGTACGAGTCGCATCAACGGCTTTTACGGCCTCGCGCTAGAGTGGCTTAAGCAAAATTCCGGATCGAATCACGAGCCGCCGCCGTTTTGCTCGCTCGTGTGACTACACTCGGCGCCGATGGCGACGCGCGCGAAGAACACGCTTCCTGATCCGCGGCGGGGGAAGAAAGCCGGAGCTTTGCCGAAGAACGAGCGACGCCAGCAAATCCTCAGCGTCGCCCGCGAGGTGTTCGCGAAGCGTGGCTATCACCAAACCACCATCGACGACATCGTCGCTCAAGCGGGCGTCGCGCGCGGCACGTTTTATCTTTACTTCGAGGACAAGCGGGGGATCTTTTCGGATTTGGTCGACCGCTTCGCGGGCCAGATCTCGGTCGCGATCGTGCGCATCGTCACCGACGACCCGGGCCGCTCGGTGGTCGAGCAAGTGCGCGAAAACATCCGCGCCATCATCGGCACCGCGCTCGCTGATCGCGCGATGACCAAAATCCTGTTTACCGACGCGGTCGGCATCGATCCCGCGTTCGATCGCAAGCTCCAAACCTTCTACGACACGGTCGTGCAGCTCCTCACCGAGTCGCTCAAAGACGGCCAAGCGCTCGGCATCGTCGCCGACGGCGAGCCGCGCGTGCTCGCTTACTTGACGATCGGCGCCTTGAAAGAGCTCTTGTTCCAAGCCGTCACGCTCGGCTTCGCCGAAGAAAGCGCGGACGTGCTGACACAGCAAATGTTCACGTTCTTGAGCGGCGGCTATTTGCGGTTCGGTGACGTCAAAGAAGGCAAAAAGCGAAGGCGCTGAGAAAGCACCTCTGAGCGCCCGTGCTCATTCACTCTCCTTTGCAAGAGACGCGAGCAGCGCGTGCATCGCTTTCAGAATCGGCGTGGCTTGGTCGGCGAGCGCGTGACGCGCTCCGATCCACTCCGGCTCGTTGTACGCGACGAACACGCCGTTCGCGTTTTCGCCAACCAACAATTTGAGCGGTAAGTCGATGCCGGCGAGCGCGTTCGCGGCCATCAACGGCGTGCCGCCGCGCGCGTTGCCGAAGATGAGCAGCGTGAGCGGCGCGAGCACGAGCCCGGCCTCGCGTGCGCCGGCCGCGTGATCGATCTTGGCGAACAGCGTTAAATCGCGATGCGCGATTGCGGCTTCGAGTCGCGTCACGGTTGCTTCGAAGGAGCTCGAGCTCTTCACTACGGTGAGTCCGGCTTCGGCAATCATGACTTGAGTATCGCACGAGCCGCCTTCGTCAAAGCGAGCGCACTAGCTCGATGGTTCTGGGATCTGGCCCGGCCTCGAAGTATTTCGACAGGGCATTCTGAAACAGCGAGGGCTCGGCCGAGGTCAGCGAAAAGAGCGTCATCGACGATCTGAATTTCAGATCGTCGGGCGAGCCGAAGATCTCGTGTGCGGTTTTGCTCTCGAGCGCGAGCACGGCTTCCGTCGATTCGCGCAGGCGCGCGCCGAGCACGACATGTTCGGCATACGCGCGTGCTTCAGCGAGCGACGTGATGGCATAGTAGCGAGCAGTCTGGCTGTGTCCGAGCCCCTGCAGCTGGGGAAAGACGAACCACATCCAGTGCGTGCGCTTTCGCCCGGCTTTGAGCTCGGCGAGTGCTGCGGCGTAGATCGAAGCTTGGGCTTCGAGGAAGCGCGTTAGATCGGGTGTGTCGGTCATATCGAGCGTTGTCTCTCCATTCACTTCACGAGCGAGCCGATCGCCTTGCTCGTCGTAATGCAGAAAACCAGGAGCAACGCGTGCAATGCATAGACCAGCGCGCCTCGTTTGCCGCGCGTGCGCAGCAAGTGAAATAGCGGTGCGATCGGCCAGAGCAAGAACGTAACGTACCAAAATGTCCTCACGAACACCTTTCGGTGAACGCGCGCATCGAGTGCGCAATAAAACGTGATCGCCCAGCCCACTGCGAATGCCGTCAGCAACTTCAGCGCACCATTTTTTGCGCCGCCGCTGCCGAGCGCGAAGCCAGAGCCGAGCGTGATCGAGTAAAGACCATAGAGCGCGGCTCGTGCGTACGACGCGGCCCAGTCCGGCACGGCTTCGCCGGCTTCGCCGGCTTCGCCTGGATTGAATTCAGTCGCGCTCACGGAAAACCACGCTAGCAGGTGTTGAAAAAAAACCTGCGTCACGACAGACCAATGCCAGGCACACACGAGAGGCAAGGGCAAGCATCACGAAAGCCTCACTTTTATGGGCTTTCGTGATGCGCAGCCCGCATCGAGGTGACGTCGCGCATTGAGCAGGGTGTTTTTCAACACCTGCTAGCGCGACAATGGAAGTTTTGACGATGCCCGAGCGGCATTCGGGCTCGATCGGCAGCGCCGATTTTCTTCGAAGCTTTCGCGCGTGCGGCCCCTGATCTCATTTGCCTGCTGCGCGCCGCGTTTGCGCGCGAAAAATCTGAGGCAAACGGAAAACCACGCATGATCTCGACGACACGCTGCTTCGCACTCACTGCTTTTTTTTTGGTTGGTTGCGCGGGTAGCGGTTCACCGGCTGATTCGACGACGAATGGCGGCACTTCGTCGTCGGCGCCCGGCGCGACGAGCGGCGGCAGTTCGTCTTCCGGTGCTGGGTCGAGCGATGCGGTCGGCAACTCGAGTGCGGGCTCGGGCACGGGCTCGGGTAATAGTGTTGCTGGGTCGAGCGCGGCGGGCCCGAGTGGCGGCGCGACCAGCAGCGCAAGTGGCGGCTCGGCGAATGGCGGCTCCGCGAATGGCGGTGGGATGAATACCGCAGGAAACGCCGGCAGCGTGGCCGTGGCCGGCAACGCTGGAGCGACCGGTGGAAGCTCTGGCCCGCAACCGTTCAAGGGTGTCGCGAATTCGCCGTGCGCCGCGCGCCAGTTGCTGAACGTGTCTTGGTATTACAATTGGGAGCAAAGCGAAGACGACCCGTGCACCGGCGGCAAAGGCGGCACGTTCGTGCCGATGATTTGGGGTCACCCGGGCGCCGAGCAAAACGCGAGCAGCATTCAGAGCTCGATCGCAGGGTTCGTGAGTAAGGGTTACAAATACGTGCTCGGCTTCAATGAGCCGGACAACACCGGACAATCGAACATTGGAGTCGATACAGCGATCTCGCTCTTGCCGTCGTTCGACAATGCCGCGATTTCGGTGGGCACTCCGGCGACGCAAGCGAACACCACCGGCCAAGCTTGGTTCAGGTCGTACATGGGCGATGTCGCCGCAAACGCGACGTTGCGCGCCGATTTCATCGCCATCCATTGGTACGGCTGGAACGCGGGCTCGTGCGACGCCAAAGCCTCGCAGCTCGAGAGCTACATCAAATACGCCGAGGGCTTTCCCGGCAATCGCCCGATTTGGCTGACGGAGTGGGGCTGCTTGAATGAAAGCGCGCCGACCGCGGCCGGCGTGGTCGACTTTTACAACGGCGCGCTCGCAGTCTTTTCCAAGCACCCGCGCGTCGCGCGTTACGCCTGGTATCCGTGGTCGACGAATCTCGCTCTCAATAATTCAGACGGCAGCTTAACCGACTTGGGCCAAGCGTACGCGACCGCCCCCGCGACCAAGTGACTCCCGAACTGCTGCGAGCGGGTGTGCCGCTCAATGAGAGATTCTCAGTTGCAATTGCAACTGAGAATCGGGTTGGTAAAATGCCCTCGGCCAACGTCGCGGGCCCGCCGCCGCGAGTGCTTCACGAGCAGCCGCAGTCGCCCTGCAGGCCGACGATCTCGAGCGCGTCATCACAATCCAGGGCGGCTTCCGCGTGGAGCACGCGGGCCGCGCTGGCCAGCGCGGTTTTGCGATGCTCGGCGGGTGCGGTGCTGGCGTAGCGCAGCGCTTCGCGCGCTTTGGCAGGAACCGCGTGGCTGTGAATGAGCAAAGGAGCGATGCTGAATGCCATGGATAGTCCTTCGTTTTGCCGCGCGCCGGCGCGGTTTACTTCCAACAGGCTGAATCTGGGACTGCGATTTCTTCTGTCAACCTACTTTCTTTTGGAAAGTAGATGGCTATGCTTTTCTTCACATTCTCGTGGCGAAGGCAGTCGATTGTCAGTGTCAGGCGTTTCAAAGCGCGATCGAGGTGCTCTCGCGCCCGTGGACGGCAATGATACTGACCGCGCTGCAGTCGGGCGCGCAGCGCTTCGGTGAGCTCGCCGAAACCGCGCCCGGTCTTGGGACCAAGATTTTGTCCGCGCGGCTGAAAGATTTGGAAGCGCGCGGCTTGATTGAGCGACATGTCGATGCGGGGCCGCCCGTGCGCGTCGCTTATGAATTGACCAAGCAGGGCCGCGCGTTCGGTCACGTTGCGGAAGCGATTCAACGTTGGGGTCGTGAGATTTCCGCGCACACGTCGCGCTGAGTTGATTTTGCGGCGTGGGGAAGAGCGCCACGCCGCGTTCGCGAAATTGCGATGACGAATGCGCTCGAGTCGTCGCGCGCATCACGCGCAGATGACGACGCGGAAAACACTCGACCGCGCACGCCGATTTCGCATGGGCGCTCGTGTACGAGGGAGTAGTAGCGGACGTCGAAGGCGAGGTCGGGCGATGCAACAACCGTCGAGGTCGTGGCAAACGTTGACGAGCTGGCGCTGGACAGCGCCGTTGACGCTTTTCGTGGGTTCATTGTGCGGCGTGATTGCGGCGGTGATCGTGATTCCGGATCACATCGCGGAGCGCACGATTTCGCCGGCAAAATCCGAAGAAAATCGAGAAATCGCGAACGAGCGGAAGCTCGTGTCGGATGCGAACGGCCCAAGGACGGCTGCGACTCCAGCTCCACGTTTCGCGGAGCTGGACACGGCGGGCGCGCCGCTCGCAGCGCCAAGCCCGGCCGCGGATACAGACACACCGCCCGCATACGATCTGCCGCCGCCGCCACCACCGCCGACTCCCGCAGTGCAGCCGCCGATCGCGCGCGGAGCTGTCGATAGCGCGCATCCGTTTACGGGCGCCGCGCCGCGCTCGATTCGGCTCGCGGACTCAACGCGCGATTTCGGCGCGACGAAGCAGCCCTGAGCGATCGCGAGATGATGGCAAGGGGTTCCGCAGCGTTCGCTCTTCGTGGTGTCGCCGCCACGCTCGCAATTTTCTCGCTCGGGTTCGTGGGCGCGTTTCGCGGCGCGCGAACGCTGGCGCATGCGCGTGCCAGCGGGCTGCCGAGTGCGGGCGCGCGCACGGCAGCGGTTTCGGTCGCGGTGTCGGCGAGCGCCGGCAATGCGCGGGCGCAGAGTGCAGCAGGGCAACCCACCCAAAAACAAATCGCGCTGGCTGCGCTCGGCAAGCGCGCGTTTTTCGATCCGAATTTGTCCGAGCCGCCCGGATTGAGTTGTGCCGGCTGTCACGATCCGAAATCCGGTTTCGCGGGCGAAAATGGCTCTGAAAATGGGCTCGCGCGCGGTAGTCGCGCAGCGCATTTTGCGCGCCGCAATACGCCGAGCGTGCTCTACCTGAAGTACGTGCGGCCGTTTCATTTTCATTGGGAAGAAGACGCACCCTTGCCGGATGCAGCGGGCGGCTTCTTTTGGGATGGGCGCAGCGATTCGATCACCGAGCTCGTGGTGCAACCGCTGACGAATCCGGACGAGATGGGCAATCGCGACGCGGATCAGGTCGCTGATAAAATGCGCGCCAGCGATTACGCGGCGGAGCTCGCGACGTTGCTCGACGTAAAATTCGATCGAACGAAGGTCGCGCTGGACTCGCTCGGGCGCGCGATCGAAGCGTTTCTACTCAGTGACGAGATGACGCCGTTCACGTCGAAGTACGACGACTTCGTGCGCGGCAAGGTCGAGCTCACGGCGGAAGAGCAACGCGGTCTCGCGTTGTTCAAAGATCCGGCCAAGGGCAACTGCGCATCTTGTCACAAGCTGAACGATAAAATACCACAACCTGCTCGCTCACTCTTCACCGACTACGGCTATGAAGTAGTCGCCGTGCCCCGGAATCGCAGACTCGAACGAAGCCAGAGCGGCGCTGAAAAGCCGCGCGATCTCGGCTTGTGCGAACGCCGCGATCCCGCGCAATTACACGATGAAACGCGCTTCTGCGGCGCGTTCCGCACGCCTTCGCTCAGGAATGTCGCGCTCCGTTCGAGCTACATGCACAACGGCGCGTTCACGAGCTTGCGCGAAGTGGTCGAGTTCTACGCCACGCGCGGCACCGATCCGAAGCGCTGGTATCCGTCCGGTGAGCGCTATGACGATCTGCCGAAGCCGTATCGCGCGAACGTGAACTCGCGGCGTCCGCCGTACGATCGCGGCGAGCACGAGGCAGCGCGGCTCACGCCCGAAGAGATTCAAAGCATCGTGGCCTTTTTGGAGATTCTGACCGACGAGCGCATGCCGGGCTCGCCGACATTGCATTGAAAGTGACGCGCGGCGCGAAGCGCGTGCGCGTCTGGTGAAGAAACGTCGACACGCGGCTCACTTCCGAGCGCGCTACGCGAAGTTGTATCGAATACCCGGAGAAACATCATGCGATTGAAGAAAGCGTTTTGTGTATTTGCGGCGCCGCTGCTCGCAGCTGCGTGCAGCTCGCAAGATCCGAGTGCGAGCGGCGAGAACGTCGACCAAACGGCTTCGGAGCTCAAAGCAGCACCGCCGCCACGCGAGCAGCAAACCGCATCACCGATCAAACACGTGATCGTGATCATCGGCGAAAATCGCACGTTCGACCACGTGTTCGCCACTTACAAACCGAAGCGCGGCGAGCAAGTTTCGAACTTGCTCTCGAAGCGCATCATCAAAGACGACGGCTCGCCGGGTCCGAACTTCGATGCTTCACTGCAGAAGTCCGCCGTCGATTCGCAACCGGACGGCTATCGCTTGAGTCCGCGCGATCAAAAACCGTACGACGTGCTGCCGCCGCCGCTCGCCGGCGGTCCG
>DATATR010000265.1:0-15513 GCA_036268695.1 Polyangiaceae bacterium
CGAGCTCCATCGCTACATCAGGCCGTCGAGTGAGTGAAGCACGATGCGGCGCTCCGCGACGTCCACGCTCGCGAGCCACGGCGCGGACAGTGCTTGTTCCGCCGTGTCGCCGTTTTGGAGCTTGATCACGACGGCATCGACGGTCGGGTGCGACTCGACGGAAATCACCTCACCCACGTCGCCGTTCGGACCAACCACGCGCACCCCAATCAAATCCACCAAGTAGTATTCACCGGGCTCGAGCGGCGGTAAGAGCGCGCGCGGAACGTGCACCGTCGCGCCGTGCAATGCCTCCGCTGCGTTGCGATCGTTTATGCCGCCGAGCTTGACCAAGTATGCGCGCGGCACCGCACGCGCCTGCTCGACGGCGTAGACCGAGCGTTGACCGTTTCGGGTGAGCCAAAGCTTTTGCGCGTGAAGCAATGCGTCGCTCGCAGACCAATGCGGCACGATCTTCAGCTCGCCCAAGATGCCGTGGGCTTTGCTGACACGCCCGATCTCGAGCGCGTCTCCGGCATCGTTTGCTGTTGCTCGCGAGTCACTCGCAGTCGACATCGCGGCACAAATGCTGAGTGCGCTCAGTCGACGATGTCGAGGTGCGCGCGACGACCGATCTTGGTCGAGGCCGCGGTCAAAATCGTGCGCATGGACTGCGCAGTACGACCATCTTTGCCGATCACCTTGCCGATGTCGCTTTTGGCGACTTTCAGCTCGATCAGCGAGTTGTGGTCGCCCTCGATTTCGGTCACTTCGACGCTGTCAGGGTCGTCGACCAATGCCTGGGCGATCGTTGCAATCAATTCCTTGAGAGCCATGACTCGGCAACTCCGGTATCGTCGGGCTCTGGGCCCGATAAAGGTGCAGGAAGGGGAAAAACAGCGGAGGAGAAAAGCACCTCACCCGAGGCAGCGCGCTCAGCTTTGAGCAGGCGGCGCCGGGTTCTTCTTCAGGAGCTGGGACAGCGTGTGGGAAGGCTGAGCGCCTTGCTTCTGCCAGTACTCGAGGCGCGTTCGATCCAGGTTCAGCACGCCTTCGGCAGCGGGATGAAACGTGCCGATGTTTTCGAGGTGACGGCCATCACGCGGGTTGCGATGATCAGTAACGACGATACGGAAAAACGGAGCCTTTTTCGTGCCATGACGGGCAAGGCGAATGTGAACGGCCATACTATCCTCTACTACGTGAAAGCCCGGACTAACCAAACGTTAGCACCCGGTAGCGCGGTTGCCAGCGGCGAGCAAAAGCGTGTTCGCCCGCGGCCGCTTCGCCCGAGACTCGTGTCCCGGCTGCCGAAGCGGGCGGGAACCTAGAGTAAGCCTCGCGGTTTGGTCAAGCGTCGTGGTAGCTTGCGAGCTCGGATGGCGCTAGCCAAAGACGAAATTGTCCGGGTCTTGCGCGAGGTCCTCGCGCCGCTCGTCCGGGCAGACGGAGGCGACCTCTACCTGGTTTCCGTAGAGGATACGGGGGTTTCCCTGCACGTCACCGGACGCTTCTCGGGCTGCCCTGGAAATACGCTCACGCGCCGCCGCATTTTCGAGCCACCGCTGAACAGAGTGGCGCCCGGCATCACCGTGACTTTGACGTCGGGTCCGCTCATCCCGAGCGGCGCGTCACGCCTCGGCTGACGTCCGCGATTGCGAGCGCGCCAGGCTGACCCGCGCGCTCGCCGCGGGTCACTTCTTGCCCTTCTTGTCTTTGTCTTTGTCGGCGTTCGCGTTGGGATTCTTCGATGGATCGGTCGGCGGATGAGCGGTCGCCGCAGCGACGTCCTTATCCATCTCGTGCAAGTCTTCGGGTTGGTTCTTTCGGTACGTGCCGATGTTGTCCCAAACGGACTTCGACATGTAGACCACGCCGAGGATATTGCCGCGATCGATCGCGCGAATGTACTTGTCCGGATCGTGCCACTGCACTTCGTCGAAGGGCTGGCCCTTGTCGTAGTTGGCAGGCACCACCTTGCCTGGCGCGCCGAAGCGCTTTTCCAAGATCTTCACGGCCTCTTGGAAATTCTCGCCGAGCGCGCCGCCTTTGCTGAGCTTGTGCTCGTCGTAAACCTTCCACAGCTTGTCGCTGAAAAAGAAAAAGTGGCGCTCGGTGCCGCTGCGTAAACGCAGGCTCGCCATGCTTTCCCCGTTGCGATAGCTGTACTCGCCCTTGAGTGGCGATTGATCGACGCCGGTCGGGATATTACCGAAGTCGATCCGACCGCGGCGCAGGATGCCTTGCTTGGTCTTGAGCTCGTCTTCGAGCGCCGTCATTTCGTTGCCGGGCTCGGCCTTTTTTAGAAGCGGTAGATATTCCTCGTCGAACACCTTGTCATAAAGTTTGGCGACGCCCTCGAGCGTCAGGTCCCAGTGCAAACCTTTCGGAGGAATGCCGACGGTCTTTTCGATGGCACCCGCGCCGGGCGCGGATTTTTCCGCAGATTTATCCTTGCCTTGTGCCACTCCGGGCTCGACGACGAGCGCCGTCGATGCCATACCCACCGCGAAAAGCGTGACGAAGAGTCTCGGCCTCATTGCTATCCTCCGGAAATCCTTGAGCGTGCGCGCCGGGCGGGCGGCGCGTGAAGCTAACACTTGTCAGGTTTACCACTCAAGCATCGAGTTCGACGAACCCGCTCACACAATAACTCAAAGCGCCGCCATTTTCCGCTTTCCCCGAAGCTTCTTGCCGTGCCTTCTCAGCGCGCGATAGGTCTCGTCTGCTTGGCGATCTGCGCGGGGGCGTGCGGCGCGGAGCCCGTGCGCTCACCGGCTGCAGGTCTGCCCACTTACGGCGCAGAAGACGCGACACTGCTCGACGATGGTCTCTCCGGGCATTTGTTCGACACCGCATTCGTGCCGGGAAATGCCGGCGATGATCCGCATTTCGCGGATCGGGTCTCGCGATCGGAAAATATTTGGTTGGTCAAGGTAGCCACCGTTTCACTCAATGGCAGCGAGGGCGCGCTCGGGAGCAGCCGCAGCTACAGTCTCTCGTTTCGTCCGCTCGAGAGCCTGGTTGGCGCGCTGCCCGCGGAACCGATTTCGCTCAGCGTCTCCGGCAAGGATCCGTCATTTCATTGGTTGGACCGCGCGCAGGGCGGCTGGGTCGGACACGAAGTCTTGCTGATGGTGCGGCGCTATCGCGATGGCGACCGCATCGTTTTGCACTTTCATGGCGAGCCGAACAGCGCTGCCTTGCGTCAGCAAATCTTGGAAATCCGCCGGGCCGCGCCCGCGCGAAAATGATACATTCGAGCGAACTTCTCAACGCGAGCGAGCGCCATGGACATGCATCTTCGAAGTACCTCCGTCGAAATCAAGGGCCCGAAAGAAATCGAGGCAATGCGCGAAGTTTCGCGGCTAGCCGCGGAAACGCTGTCTGCCGTTGGCGAGCTGGTGCGGCCGGGGATCACGACCGAAGAGATCAACACGTTCGTGCACGCGCACACGCTCAAGCAGGGCGCGCGCCCGGCGCCGCTCAACTACAAGGGTTTCCCGAAAAGCGTGTGCACGTCCATCAACGAGGTCGTCTGCCACGGCATCCCGGGCGACCGCGTACTGCGCGAAGGCGACATCATCAACATCGACGTGACTCACATCTACAAGGGCTTCCACGGCGATACGTCCGCGACTTTCTACGTGGGCAAGGTCTCTGAGGACGCGCGGCGCGTTGTGGAGGTCGCACGCCGTTGCCTGGCGCTCGGCATCGCGCAGGTGAAGCCCGGTGCTCGCCTTGGGGATGTGGGTGCCGCGATTCAGGAGTTTGCAGAGGGCCACGGTTGCTCGGTGGTCCGGGACTTCGTCGGACACGGAATCGGCCGAAAATTCCACGATGAGCCAAAAGTGATGCACTACGGCAAGTGGGGCAAAGGCGAACGCTTGAAGCCGGGGATGACGTTCACCATCGAACCGATGGTGAACCTCGGGTCGTGGGAAGTGGATGTTTTGGACGACGATTGGACCGCCGTCACCGCCGATGGGTCGTTGTCAGCTCAATTCGAACATACGGTGCTGGTCACGGACAGCGGAGTCGAGGTCTTGACCGAGCGCAATCGGCCGCTCGCCGGCAGCGAGCTCTTCCCGGACTATTTCCAGTGATCCCGAGTGGTCGGGCCGGACAAAAGTGCGCTACGCACTGATTGTCGATACCCGGCGAGGGGCGGTCGCGATGGTCCAAAAGACACGCAGCTGGACCTTGACGGATTGCACGCGAGCCGACTAGGTTGCCGAGAGCTTTGCCCTAGGGACTCCGGTCCCGCCGCCTCGACTTGAAATCCAGGCTCGCAGGCGCGCCCGGTAGAGGGAGCACTGTGTGTTCGCTAGGACGGGCGCGGGTACGGGTCCAGCTACATTTTCCCGCTGAATCTCCGCGATGTCCGCCCGAAGTAAGAAAGCCACCCCGAAAAAAGCCCGCGCAAAAGCGAAGGCCGCCGCTAGTCAACGCAAGGGGGCCCGCAAGCCGGCAAAGAAAAAGCCGGCCGCGAAGCCCAAGCGTTCAGCCAAATCGGCGAAGAAGAAATCTTCGAAAGGCTCGGCCGCGCGCCCGGCAAAAAAGAAGATCTCTCCGAAGGCAGCAAAAGCCGCTTCCAAGAAGGACGCCGCGCGGCTGAAGCTCGCTCAGCAAAGAGAGCGCGCGAAAGAGAAAAAGGAGCGGGACCGCGAGAAGAAGGCCCAAGCGGCCGAGCGGCTCAAAGCGCAACAGGCCAAAGAAGCCGAGCGGCTCAAGAAAGAGCGGGATAAGGCTAAGCAGCGCAAGGAGGCCGAGCGACTCAAAGCGCAACAGGCCAAAGAAGCCGAGCGGCTCAAGAAAGAGCGCGATCGAGAACGCGCGCGCGCGCTGAAGGAAAAAGAGGCGGCGAAAGCGCGCAAGGAGGCCGAACAGAAGGCCGCGAAGCTCGCCGCGCAAAAGGCGAAGGACGAAGAGCGCGAGCGCGTGCGCCGCGCCAAGGAAGAAGAGCGCCTTCAAAAGATCGCCGAGCGTGACGCTCAGCGCGAAGAAGCACGACGCGCTAAAGAGGAAGAGCGTAAAGCCAAGGAGGCCGAACGCGAAGCCTATCGCAAAGCGAAGGAAGCCGAGCGCGAGCGGATTCGCGCCGAGCGAGAAGCCGCTCGCCGGGCGCTCGAAGGCAAAGTCGCACGAGCGAGCAAACGCGCCCAACGTGGAGACGGCATTGGCCGAGGCGTGACCACACGCCAATACCGCCCGGACACGATTCCGAATCAATCCGGCACGACTCGCCGTCACGAAGCGGACGAGCGGCAAAAATTGGTCGGCGTGCGCATGCCGGACATCGCGCAGGATCCGCCGCGGGCAGCGCCGGTGCAGCCTGCCGTTCCCGCGCCGCCGCCGCAACCGCCTGCTCCGCCGCCGCTATCGATCGAAGAGCGTTGGGCGCTGATCAACGAGCGGCTGAACGGCTTGGACGATCAGTTCCAGCGCGAATATCGCGAGAGCTTCGAGATGTCGTGGGTCTATCACGACAGCGCGCTCGAGGGCGTCGTCTACACGTTTCAAGAGCTGAAGACGGCGATCGATCCGAACATGAGCGTGGTCGCGGATTCGGGCTTGCAGCCGGTGTGCGACGAGATCCGTCGTCATCGTCAGGCAATCGAGTACGTGCGCGAGCTGTCCGAGAAGAAGCGCGTGCCGATCAACGTCGACACGATCAAAAAGATTTACTGCATCCTCCATCCGGAGGAGGGCGACGTGAAGACGGTGAAGTATCGGAAGGACATTCCGCAGCACCGCTTGTATTTTCACGAGTACGCCGCGCCCGACAAAATCGCGTACAAAGCCCGGCAAGTCATCGATTGGTTGAATGGGCCCGAGCCAAAGAAGCTGAAGAGCCCGATCCGGATCGCCGCGCGCGTGCACTACGATCTATTGCGCGTGTTCCCCTTCCCGCAAGACAGCGGCAAGGTTGCGCGCCTGCTCATGAACGTGCTCTTGATGCGCGCGGGCCATCCGCCGGCGATCATCCATTCGACCGAGCGTCAGCGTTACTACGAAGCGCTCAAAGGTCAGCTGCCGGTGATCGTGTCGATGGTGAGCGAGTCGATCATGAACGCGCTTTTGAGCATCGAAAAGCGGATCGAAGATTACGACGCGAGCAAGGCGCGCTCGTCTTCGCCGCCCAAGCCGGATGAAAAGCCGCCTTCTCCGGTGGTGGCCGCGACGACGGCGCGGGACGCGGATCTCGACGCCGATCTTTATCTCGATCACGAGCTCGAAGAATCGGAGTCGAGCGAGGAATCGGATTCGGACGACGACGGCGGCGAAGATTGACGCGCCTCGCGCTCAGGAAAAGCCCGAGCGCGACGCCGAAGGCTATGCCGGCGCGCGCGGCGACGCGTGACCATCAATAAAATAAAATTTGAAGCGCGTCACTCGTCGTCGCCAGTGACTACGTCCCAGCCGGTCGCGAGCGCGAGTTTGGCGAGCGCGATGTTGTAGTCGAACGTCGCGTTCATCTGCAAAAAGCGCTTGGTCGCGTATTCTTTGGCGGGGTCGACGATGTCTTGGTCTTCGAACGTGCCGACGTCGATGCCTTCTTGGACTTGGACGAGCCATTGTTTCGCGTACGACGTGGCGCGCGTATATGCGTCGAGCCGGCGTTCGGCGTCTTCGGCTTCGCGAAACGCTTGCTCGACTTCGGTGCCGACACCGCCGAGCGCGTAACGCTCGGTCGCGCGTTGTTCTTCGAGCTGCGCGTTGGCTTGGGCGAGCCGCGCGGATTGCGGCAAAAAATCGAGTTTGTATTTGAAGACCAGCGCGGCGCCGTAGCTCAAGTAGTTCGCGCCGTCGCGCACGAAGGGGTTCCTTTGATCTTCGACCAACGGCGCCGCCGAGTACGCGAAGCTCAAGCCGAGCGCCAAGTCCGGGAAGAATTTGGCGCGTTCGAGCCGCATTTGCGCTTCGCGCGCACGCACGCCGGCGCGCGCCATGTTCACCTCGGGGCGATAGAGCTGCGCGGCCGCGAGGTAGTGCGCGAGCGGGCCCAGGCGGTGCGAATTCTGCTGCAATGGTTCGTCTGCGACGTCGACGTCCGGGCCGTCGCCCGCGAGGTAGCGTAGGCCGGAAAGCGCGATCGCTTCTTGCCTGACCGCTTCGCTCTCGCGCGCGTCGAGCTCGGCGCGATACATTTTGAGCCTCAAGAGCTGAATGTCATCGCCGTCGCCGTCGTCGACTTTTTTTTGCAGCGGGCCGACGTACTTATCGATTCGACTGGCCGCGTCGCGTAACAGCGCGAGCGCGTCCCGCGCGAGCTGCACGCCGTAATATGCGCGGCGCACGTTGAGCTTGACTTCGTTTTGCTCTTTTCGAATTTCGTGTTCGCCGACTTTGACTTGCGCGTCCGCCGCGTCCCACAAGTTCGTGATTTTACCGAAGGTCCAGAGCGGAATTGCGCCCGTGACGCCGAGCTGCCAGGCGAGGCCCATGTGATCGGACAAGGCCCTGTCGGTGTCCGGCGTGTAGACCGCGGTGCCGTGCACGGATGGTGCGGGCCCGAGTCCACCCGTGAGCGTGAAATCGCTGTACGGCGAGGTGTACGCCTGATCGAGCTGCGCGCGCTTCTCGTCGAGCTTCGCGCGCGCTTCTTGAACTTTCGGGTAGTTGAGCGCGGCAAGCTCGAGGCAGCGCTTCAGCGATAAGATGCGCGAGTGCGTCGGTGCCGAAGGCGGCAGTGACGCCGCAGCGGCGTTGAGCACTTCGGTGGCGTCCGCGCGGGCAATGCTCGCGACCGAGGCGATGCCGACGAGGCATGCCGCGAAAACCGTGGTCCGACCGCAACTCATTCTTCGTCGCGAACTCTTACGCCAGCTCGCTTCACGGCGCGGCGAAAATTCGACCGGTCGAGCCCGGCTTGCCGCGCCGCTTCCGAAACGTTGCCCTGCGTTCGCGCCAAAAGCCCGGTAAAATATGCCGTTTCGAAGGCTTCCAGCGAGCGCTCCTTGGCCTCGCGATACGGTAAATCATAGAGCACTTGCTTGACCGGTTCGGCGCTCGGCGTGGCGTTTGGCTCTGCGGAGGCGCCGTTCGCCACGCGACCGAAGGGCAGCTCGGCGGGCGTCAAAGTATCGTCTCGGCAGAACACGACCGCGTGCTCGATCGCGTTTTCGAGCTCACGCACGTTACCTTGCCAGTGGTGGTTCGAGAGCAAGCGCATCGCGTCCGGCGAGATCTTCTTGACTTGGCTGCCCGAGCGCGCCGCGTATTTTTGCAAGAAGTGATACGCGAGCAACGGGATGTCTTCGCGCCGTTCGCGCAGCGCAGGCAGCGAGATCGGCACCACGTTCAAACGATAAAATAGGTCCTCTCGAAAGCGACCCGCGGCGATCCGGCTCCGCAGATCGACGTTGGTCGCCGCGACCACGCGCACATCCACCGTGCGCGTTTCGTTCGAGCCGACGCGCTTGACCTCGCCTTCCTGCAGCGCGCGGAGCAGCTTCACTTGCGCGAGTGGCGGCAAATCGCCGACTTCGTCCAAAAACAAAGTACCGCTATCGGCCGACTCGAACAAACCCGCGCGCGTCGCCGTGGCTCCGGTGAACGCACCGCGCACGTGGCCGAACAGCTCGCTCTCGACGAGGTCGACCGGGATCGCCGAGCAATTGACGGCCACGAACGGGTTGCTGATGCGCGGTGAGTGGCTGTGAATCGCGCGCGCGGTGAGCTCCTTGCCGGTGCCGCTCTCGCCCAAAATCAGCACCGTGGACGACGTCGGCGCGACGCCAATCGCGAGCCGATACACCTCTTGCATCGCGGGCGAGTTGCCGATGAGCTCACCGAATTTTTCCATTTGCTCGAGCCGCCGCTCGAGCAAAAGCGCGCGATCGACCAGGCGTCGGCGCTCGGTGGCTTTGGTCACCGTGAGCACGACTTCGTCGTTCGAGCGGAACGGCTTGGTCAGAAAATGATACGCGCCCGCGCGCACGGCTTTGACGGCGGTCTCGACGTCACCGAACGCAGTCATCATGATCACTTCGACGCCCACGTGCGCCGTGCGCACGTGATCGAGCAGTTCGAGGCCGCCCACTTTCGGCATCATCAGGTCGACCAGCACGACGTCGACTTGCTCGCGGCCGAGGAGCTCGATGGCTTGAGCGCCGTCGTCTGCCGTGAGCACGGTCATGTTACGGCTGTTGAGCAACCGCGCGAGCGTGCGCCGTAGCGTCGGTTCGTCGTCCACGACGAGCACGCGCGGCGGCGCTTCTTCGATCTTGACCGAGCCATATTCACCCGAACGCGGGCGGGCGGAGAGTGTCACTCGGTTTTCCTTCGCCCAGCGCCCGGTTCGAGCGCGGCCTCGAGCGGCGGGTTCGAAGGCGGCGCCGTCGGCCGATCCGAGCGACGTATGGCCGCGTCCCCGCGGATACCCGAGCGCCTCTGCGCTTCGCTCTCCGCGTTCGCGCCGCCACTCACTGGCGTGTACATGTGACCTTGCTGTTGGTAAACGCAAATGCGATTTCCGCCGTCGCGCTTGGCAGCGTGTAGCGCGGCGTCCGCGCCGCGCAAGAGCGCGTCTTTGGTGCGCACGTCGCGGGAGGGGAAAAGTGCAACGCCGAGCGAGAGCGTGACCGGCAAGGGCGAGCGTTGTTCGCCGAACGCGATGCGCTGATTGGTATCCTGAAAAATGCGCTCCGCGACCGTGACCGAGCCCGCGAAGTGAGTGCTAGGCAAAACCACCAAAAATTCATCGCCACCGAAGCGCGCGACCACGTCCACTTCGCGCACGGAACGGCGAATGGTTTCGGCCACGAAGCGCACCACGCGATCGCCGAGCTCGCGGCCGCCCGCGTCGTTGTGCGCTTGCAAGCGATCGATGTCGACGACGAGGCAAGCGAGCGGATCGTGATAGCGCTCGGCGCGCTTGAATTCTTCGCTCAGCCGCGTGTGCAGGTAGCGGTAGTTGTAGAGCCCGGTCAGGTCGTCGTGCAGGCTGAGTTGCTCGAGCCGAGCTCGCGCTTCGACTACATGATCGTGTAAACGCTTGATGCGCAGCATGGCTTCGACGCGCGCGGTCAGTTCGTCTTTGTCGAATGGCTTGCAGACGTAGTCGTCCGCGCCGATTTTGAGGCCTTCGACGCGGCTCGCGCTGTCGGTCTTCACGGTCACGAGCACGACCGGCAAGAAACTGTC
Source organism: Polyangiaceae bacterium (assembly GCA_036268695.1). GTDB lineage: Bacteria > Myxococcota_A > Polyangia > Polyangiales > Polyangiaceae > PMG-095. The sequence goes on from DATATR010000265.1 coordinate 10,129, forward strand.
GCTGGTCATGCCCTTCAGCAAGCGACACGCTTCGAGCCCGGACAGGCGCGGCATCAAAATATCGAGCAGCACTAAATCGACGCCGCCGCGCGCGACACGCTCGACCGCGAGCTGACCGTCGGTGACCGCTTCGACCACATAGCCTTGCTCGCGCAGCATCCCGACCAGGAGCTCACGCGTGATGCGATCGTCCTCGGCAACGACGATGGTCGATCCGTGCGAAGACCGAGGCACGGATCGGGTGGAGGTCGGCGGTTCGCTCTCCGGCACGATGGCAACGATGTTACTAGAATCGCGCCAGCGCCGCGACTCTCTGGCAAGAAGCCGATCCTCGCCACGACACGGTCCATGCTTCGCCGAGCGCTGGCGACGAGGTAGGTCTACTCGGCAGAGCTTTTGTTTGGGGGTGCTCCTGTGCGGCTCAGGGCGCCAAATCGAAGCCAAGCCAAGCATCGACGCCAGGGCGACCGACCCTGTGGCCCACGAAACTCGACAGCGCCAAGCAGCCGCACGGATGTCGGAAACCGATGCCACCCCAGGCTGCGAGCAAGCTCCGAGCGGTCAAATCGTAGTCGAGCGCGGCCGTCGTGGTCAGGGCGCGTGTCCACGGAACCGAGAGCTCGGAGCCGGCGCTCCAGCCGTCGCGATCGAGGTACGGCTGCGCTGGGTCGAACCAGGTGGCGTCGAACAAGACGCGCGCTTCGGCGGGCGAGCCGTTGCTCGCGCCGTCGGCATGCAAGAGCAAGTGCAAGGCGTCCGCCGCACCGAGACGCAATCGGGACAGCGAAATCATTTGTGGCGTCGCGCCGAGCAGCGCGAACGACTGCGCGAGGCCGATCCAGCGCGCATCCGCGATCGCCTTCGCGGTGCTCACGAACGCGGCGTTGCTCGGGTTCTCCCCCAACCGCTCGATCGCGCCCGCGCGTAGCGAGAGCGATGCTGCTTGGCGGACGGTATGATCGCCGAGTGACGTATCGACACCGCCGGCTGCGAGTGCCGTGCTCGTCGCGTGCAACTCGGAGCCGCGCGGACTCGACTCGACCAATCCGCGCGCGATCAGCACCGGCTCGACGAAATGCGCCAAGGTGCCGAAGCGACGGAGCAGCGGCAAACCGATCCGAGCCTGCGCGCCGCCGCGCAACGTACCGTCGGTGCGCAGCTCGCCGACTTGGAGCTCACTGGACTGTGCCGCGGTGAACGCCACGCCAAGCGGGCCGGGACGCGCCGTCGCGTTCAGCGTGGCGCGTTCGCCGAGCGCGGTTTGACTGTGATTTCCGCTCAGCACCGTGGTGCGCGCGGTGCCGAACGCGTCGTAGGTCGCGCTGTCACCGAGTGCTTGGGCCGCCCCGAGGTAAAGCTCTGGGCCGGCCGCGCCGAAATCACGCAATGCGCCGGCGCGTGGAGCGTCGGCGCGCACGCCGAAGCCAAGCGCGAATTCATCGACGTGCGACACGGCCACGCGCGCGCGATCCATGCGCCGGGCAGCGACTTCGAGCGACGATGATTCGACCGGTGCGCGCGCGCCGCGCAGCGCATCGACGCGATAGGCGAAATTTGCATCCGAAAGCGCTGCGCTACCGTGCGCATCGATTTCGAGCGCCGTGTGCTCGACGTGATCCCACGCCACGCGCGAAGTGCTCGCCTCGGTGTCGAGCTCGGCGCCGATGCGCGCGCCCTTCACGAGGTACGCGCCCGCGTCGAGCGTCAGGCTTTTCACGACGCGCCCGTCGTCGACCGCGAGCGGGAAATAGACGCCGTCGCCGACGAAAAAGCCGTCCGCGCCGCGATAAGCGAGGCGTGGGAAAATCAGCGCGCTGCGTGTCGGCGCGCGCAGCCACAGAGCTGGCAACCAAAAAATCGGCACGCCGCCGAGCAGCAGCGTGGTGCTACCGAAGAGCGCGTCGGTCGGCGGCGCGAGCAGTGCCTTGTGCACGTGGAGCTGAAGCGGAGGATCGTCGCAAGCGCAAAAAGCGACCGCCGCGGCGCCGTCGACTTCGACCCCACGCGCGCCACGCTTCAGCTGCAAGTGCGGACTCTTCAAAAGATAGCGCTGCGCTTGCACGCGCACGTGACCCGCGAGGTCGAGCGTGCCGAGTTCGCCGTCGACTTCGACGCGATCGGCGGAAAACTCGACGCGGTATTCGCGCGTCGCGCGCGGCACGGACTCGACCGCAAGCGCGCTCGACGAAAGCGCATTCACAGCCAAAAACAGGCCCGAAACACCAACCCAGCGGAACGAATCGGCAAGCAGCACGGTTAAGGCGTTCGTGTCTGGCCTTCGCGACTCGCCTGCTCACTCCGGTGCGCGAGCGAGCCATACAAATGATCGAGCCCGACGTTGAGCGTCGCATAAAAGCGCGCATCCGGGCTGTAGAAGACACTGCGGCGAGTGCCATCGGGCCCGAGCTGCGCGGTCAGATTCGCGTAACCGATTGACAACCCAAAAGAGTTACTAATGGTGATCCAAAAGTCGGTTTGGAAAAACGTGAGCACGGATCGGGTTTGCGGATCGTCGACGCCGGTCGGTTCGGTGCAACCCGTGAGCACCACGCCGCAGATCTCGACATCGTGGTCGACCGGATACTTCCACGCGGGCCTGATTTCGAGCGCGGTCGTCCAAAGCACGTCGCGATGCACGTGAAGCAAGCTCGCCGCACCGAACACGGCGGAATGCCGCGCGAAGCTAGCGCCGCCGAGTTGATCCGAGACGATCGAGCGCCCGTCTGCATCGAGCCGAATCCGCTCGAGCCCGGGATTGGTCGGGACCTCGCTGCGCGTGAACAAGTAATTGTATTCGGCTTTGACGATCAGCTCGATGTTGGGAAGGAAGGTCGCGCCGCGGCCTTCGAGCGCGACGTCTTCGCGCACGCCGGCGCGTAGACCGAGCCCGAGCAATTTCCCGCTGTCCCAGCTGACCCGCGACGTGGGCAAGGTCAAACGCGGCAAGCGCAACGCGAGCTCGGTCAGGTCGTCGGCGCTTTCGCGCAGCTTGTAGCTGAACGCGCCGTAGAGCTCGAAATCGGTCGCCGACCACTCGCCTTCTTCGGTCGTGGTGTCACTGTTGGTGCGCTCGCTGACGATGCCGAGGTCGGCGCGCGCGCTGATCGTCGCCTGGCTCGTGTCGACGAAGTAGTAGCGAGGTCGAAGCCCGAAGGTGAGCTCGTAGACCGGGTCGCGAGTTTGATAATTTTGCCCGATCCCGACCGTGCTCGCGGTCACGGCGTTGTCCCAATAAAAATAGGTGTCGTGCCAAGCGTACGGAGTCTGCTCGACACCCGGGGCAACCGTCCTTCCCAAGGGCACGTCGGGCTGCGGCGCAGATTGAGGCGCTTGTGCGAATGCGGGGCGAGCCGCCACGACCGCGACGCAGGCCAGCGCCGCCTGCAAGCGCCGGAAATTCGGGGGGGTCGCCACGCGAAGCTCGGCAGGACCTTACTCTTGTCCCTGTTTCTTCGCTAGGATGCCTCTATGCCCGCGCCCCTTCCCGCAACAGAAATCACCGCATTGCTTGGCCGCGGCACCCATTTCGAGGGGAAATTGGCCTTCGATGGCCGCGTGCGCATCGACGGCAGCTTCCGCGGTGAAATCCGTAGCTCGGACACGCTCGTGATCGGCGACGGGGCCGAGGTCGAAGCCGAGATCGACGTTGCAACCGTGATCATCAAAGGCGGCACGGTGCAAGGCAACGTGCGCGCGGCGCGGGCGATCGAACTCTACGTGCCGGCGCGCGTCTCCGGCACGCTGCACTCGCCGGAGATCTTCATGGACAAGGGCGTGCAGTTTTCGGGTACCTGCACCATGGCCCCGCTCGACGAAGCGTAAATCGTCATTCGCACTGCTGTCGTTTTTTTGCGTCAGTGACAGGGCCGCCCTGCTGACGCAGGTTCATTGCTGTCGTGTTCGAACTAGGCGGAGCGCGAATAAACGGTCAGGATTCGGCGTTTTTTGCAGGCGTCAGGGACTCGGCACGCGCCCTGCACTTCAATTCATTGGCCAACGCGAGCAGCAACGAAATTTGCTGACTCGCCACGGAACTTTCAGCGGTTTCTGACAGTACAACCAGGCAGCGATTCGAAGGTCGGCATGAACTCCAACAAGTCCGGATTCCTTGGTTCCTTACGCAACTCGGCTCGAACCAGCGCGCTCACGCTCGCCGCGTGCATGCTCTTTTCGAGCGTGACCGTCGCAGCTGCGCCGGCGGCTGGCCCGGATCGCGACAAGTGGCATCAGATCGATCGCTTCGACGTGAAGACGCCCTGGTCCGACACGAACGCGGGCGCGGCGCGCGGCAACGTGGATGCGCCGGTCGATGTCGTTCGCTCGGTCGTGCTCGATTACAAAAATTACGCGAGCTTCATCTCGCGCTTCGAGAAGTCGCGCGTGGTCGGCAAATCCGGCGACAAGACCGACGTGTACTTGCAAGTGCCGATCTTGAAAGGCGCGGCGAAAGTCTGGGCCATCGTGCGCTTCGAACCGCCGAAGCAACTGAACGGCAGCGAGGTCGTCGAAGGGCACATGATCAAGGGCAACGTGAAGCACCTCGACGCGACCTGGCGGCTCAAGAAGCTCGACGACTCGAGCACGCAAGTCGTACTCGAGCTCTTGATCGTGCCAGACATGCCGGTGCCCGATTCGTTGGTCGTGCCCGAAGTGCGCTACGCCGCCGCGAAAGCCGTCGAAGGTTCGCGCGACGAAGCCGAGAAGCGCAAACCGCACTGACATTGAATGCCCGTGCACGCCCAGCGTGCCTTGACGGAGTTCGAGCGCGCGGTTAGCTCGACGCGGTGAGTCTTGCGCGGCAGAGTCGATCGGAGCTCGTGCTCGTCCCGAGCGAGCGCCACGTCGAAGTCGAGGCCGCGCGCGGCGCGCGCGCGCTGACGCTGCGCGACTTCGTGACGCGGGCTGCGGAGTTCGCTGCACCGAGCTTCCGTGCCGTGTCGCGCGAAACGACGAGGTTGCTCACGCGTCGCGAGCTCGGCGATTCGCCCGCAGCGCTTGCACTCGCCGTCGACGACGCACTGGGCGAACTTCGCCGCGCTGGGACGCGCGCCGAAGATTTGCTTGCGGCCGGCTCACGCGGCGCGCTGCTCGCCCGCGCGCTCCGGCAAACGGATGCGCGTTTGACGGCGCTCGGCCTGCGCGATGAACGCGCGAGCGCTTGGCTCGCCGCGCGCGCGCTCGCCGAACTCTCGCTGCCCGAGCTCGACGCCGTGACGACCGTACGCTTGCGCGGCATTTCGCGCTGGGACAACGGCGAGCTCGCCCTGATCGAAGCGCTACACCGCAAGCTGCGCGCGCGATCCGGCGCGGGCGTCGTGGTCGAGCTCCCGGACCCGAGCGCGGCACGCGGCACGCTCCTCTCAGAGTCGATTGCCGGCGCGTGCA
>DATATR010000266.1:0-8156 GCA_036268695.1 Polyangiaceae bacterium
CTGAACGTGCGCTTTCCGCTCGGCACTTTCTTGGCCGTCACGGGCGTGAGCGGTGCCGGCAAATCGACACTGATCAACGGCATTCTGCAGCCCGCATTATCGCGCGCGCTGCACGACGCGCGCGCTCCGATCGGCGCGCACGAAAAAATCCTCGGCATCGAGCAGATCGACAAAGTGATCGGCATCGATCAGCGGCCGATCGGGCGCACGCCGCGCTCGAACCCCGCGACGTACACCAAAGTGTTCGATCAAATCCGCGAGCTTTACGCCAGCACCGGCGAAGCGCGCGCGTTCGGCTACGACGCGGGGCGTTTTTCCTTCAACGTCAAAGGCGGCCGCTGCGAAGCCTGCTCGGGCGATGGCGTGCGCCAAGTCGAAATGCACTTTTTGCCCGACGTGTACGTGACTTGCGAAGAATGCGCGGGCCGCCGCTTCAACGAAGCCACGCTGCGCGTGCTCTACAAAGGCAAGAGCATCGCCGACACGCTCGAGATGAGCGTGCGCGAAGGGCTCGAGCATTTCAGCGTGCACACCAATATCAAGCGCGGCCTGCAAACGCTCGCGGATGTCGGCCTCGGTTACGTGAAAATCGGGCAACCGTCACCGACGCTCTCAGGCGGCGAAGCGCAGCGGATCAAGCTCGCGCGCGAGCTCTCGCGCGTGGGCACCGGGCGCACGCTCTATATTTTGGACGAACCGACCACGGGCCTCCATTTTTCGGACGTGGAAAAGCTGCTCGAAGTCCTTTCGCGCTTGGTCGAAGCCGGCAACACCGTGCTCGTGATCGAGCACAATTTAGACGTGATCGCACACGCGGATTGGGTGATCGATCTCGGCCCCGAAGGCGGCGGCGCAGGCGGCCAAATCGTCGCGCAAGGCACGCCCGAAGACGTGGCGCGCGTAAAAAAGAGCTTCACCGGCCAATACCTGGCGCGCGTATTGGACCGCGCGAAGAGCGTTAGTAAGAAGAGAGAGCTCACCGCCAAGACGCCACGAGTGCGGAGGTCGCCAAATTTTATTGGCGGACGCGCCGAGTGACGTCGATGCATTTGTTTTTCGACCTAGACGGCACATTGACGGACTCGCGCCCCGGCATCATGTCCGGCATGCGTCACGCGCTCCGCACGATTGGGCGCGAAGAGCCGTCGGACGAAGCGCTCTTGCCGTTCATCGGGCCACCGACGCATGACGCGTTTCGCGCGTTGCTCGGCTCGGCAGATCCTGAGTTGAACGCGCGCACGATCCGAATTTATCGCGAGCACTATGCAGCACGCGGCTGGGCAGAAAACAGCGTTTATCCCGGGATTTCTGCTGGTTTGCGGGCGCTCAGCGAGGCCGGATTCGGGCTTTGGGTGGTCACCTCGAAGCCGCACGTGTTCGCGACACGAATCGTCGAACACTTCGAGCTCGGACCGTTTTTCCAGCGCGTGTACGGCTCCGAGCTCGACGGCGTGCGCAGTCACAAAGGCGAGCTGATCGCGCACGTACTCGAAAGCGAAGGCCTGCGCGCCGGCGACACGTGGATGATCGGCGATCGCTTGCACGACATCCGCGGCGCGAAGCAAAACGGTTTGCGTTCGGCGGGCGTGCTCTGGGGCTACGGTTCGCGCGAAGAACTCGCGAGCGAAGGCGCGGATGCGATCTTCGCCGAGATGCCCGAGCTCGTCCGCGCGTTCACCCGCTGACGAGCTCCGGAGATTTTGGGTTCAGCGCGGGCGGCGCGGCGCGCACTGGTAGCTCGAACATTCGTCGGGCTGCGAGCTACCAGTGCTGAGCGCGCGAACCTCGCTGAACCCCCAAAATCCCCGTCCTTCAAGCGTGCGCTTTGAAGCGCTCGGGTAACCCCAAACCCAAATAATTATTCGCGTTCCGGAAGCACAGATCGGTGACGAGCTCGCCGAGCAGCGCGCGATCGTTCGGGATCAGGCCGCGCCGTACGTCGTGGCCGAGCAGGTTGCAGAGCAAGCGACGGAAATATTCGTGGCGCGAATACGAGAGGAAGCTGCGCGAATCGGTGAGCATGCCGACGAAGCGCGAGAGCAAACCCATGTTCGAGAGCGCATTCAATTGGCGCTCCATGCCGTCCAGCTGGTCGAGGAACCACCAGCCGCTGCCGAACTGCATTTTGCCGGGCACCGAGCCATCTTGGAAACTGCCAATCAGGGTCGCGAGCACTTCGTTGTCGCGTGGATTGGAGTTGTACAAGATGGTTTTGGCGAGCCGATTGCCGTCGTCGAGTCGATCGAGGAAGCGCGCGAGCGACGCGGCCAAGCCGAAATCGCCAATCGAGTCGAAACCGGTGTCGGGGCCGAGCGCGCGGAACAAGCGCGAGTTGTTGTTGCGCATCGCGCCGAGGTGAAACTGCTGCACCCAGCCGCGCTCGTGGTCGAGCAATGCCAGCTCGTGGAGCAGCGCGGATTTGAATTTCAGTGCGTCGGCCGCGCTCACTTCCGCACCGCCGCGAGCCCGCGCGAAGACGGCGCTGACTTCCGCAGGCGTGCAATCATCGGCGTAGACGGTGTCGAGGCCGTGATCGGAGGCGCGACAGCCGAGCTCGTGGAACGCTTGGTGACGCGCGGAAAGCACCGCCAAGAGCTCGCCGTAGCTGCGAATGTTCTGGCCCGACACGGCTTCGAGCGAATCCACGTACGCGTTGTACGTCGCGCCTTGCTCGATGCGCAGCGCCTTGTCGGGCCGAAACGTCGGGTACATGCGCACGCGCGACGTGTGCGCGCTCGCGGCGTAGCTCTGGTGATGCTCGAGCGAATCCGCCGGATCATCCGTGGTGCACACGACCGCGACGTTGAAGTGCTCGAGCAAGCCGCGCGCGAAGAATTCCGGCTTTTTCAGACTTTCGTTGCAGGCGTCGAAGATTTCGCGCGCAGTCGCTTCGTTCAAGAGCTGCTTGATGCCGAACGGATTTTTGAGCTCGAGACCGGTCCAGTGAAAGAGCGGGTTACGCAGTGTGCGCGGCACGGTGCCGGCCCAGGCTTGGAATTTCTCGAAGTCCGTCGCGTCGCCCGTGCAGAGCCGCTCGGCGACGCCGTTCGTGCGCATCGCGCGCCACTTGTAATGATCGCCGTCGAGCCAAATTCCCGTAATGGAACGGAATTGGTGGTTGGTCGCGACCTCTGCCGGCGGCAAGTGGCAGTGATAGTCGATGATCGGCTGCGGCCGCGCGAAGCTCTCGTACAAATCGCGCGCGGTGTCGGTCTCGAGCAGAAAATCTTCGTCGAACATTTGGGTTGGGGATCCTTGCGTGGCGCGAGGAGGCGATTCTACTTCATTGGCGGCAAGCTGCCGTCGGCGTTGCGCGCGGCGGCTTTGGCCTGCGCGGCGGTCATGGTCATGGCCACTGTGTTCGAGCGCGAAAGCGTTTGGCAATAGTCGTCTTCGCCGTTGCCGCGCGCGCCGCAGCCGGTGAGCTTGGGCACGTCCGGATTGCTGTTTTGAGTGAAGCCACAAGCCAAATTCTCGAACCCGAACGAGTTCGTGACGAGGTGCACCGCGCCGCCTTCACCGGTACTCGTCGGCTTGCCGCCGAGTTTGAAGCCGTTGCCGTCACCGTCCGGGTTGTTGCCGTTCACGCCTTTGCCGTTGGAAAACGCCCAAGAGCTGTCAATCGTCACCACGTCGTCGGCCGCGAAGAAATCCCAGCCGTCGTCCGAGTTGTTGTACGAGCGGCAACCTTTGAATGCGTTGCCCGGACCGATCCGCAATTTCGCGGCGAAGCCGTCCGCGTTTTCACCGCCCGTCGCTTGGTCGAAATTTTCGAACGAGTCACAGTTCAAAACCGTGTTGTAAGCGCCGCGCGTATTGTCGGCGACATCCGCGGTCGAGACGGTGATCTGCAAACCGGTGTCTTGGCAGCCATGAATCTTCATCAGCTCGATCGTGTTGTGTGAACCGCTGATCGCGATGCAGTTGTCGCCCGCATTTTCGACTTCGAAGCCGACGATGTGCCAGTAGTCGCCTTGCAAATCGAAGCCGCGCGTGCCGAGCGCCTGGCCCGTGAAATCGATGATCGGATGCGCGCCTGGCGCGGCCGAGATCGTGTACGTGCCGGTGGCAGTGCCGCGCTTCGAGATCGAGATCACGTTCGTGTACTTGTAAGTGCCGTCTTTGATGAAAATGCCGTGACCCGCCGTGAGCCGCGCGATCGCGTTCGCCAGATTCAAGATCGGCAAGGCTTCGGTGCCTGGATTCGAATCACTGCCGTTCGTCGCGATCCAGAGATCGCCGGCGGGCGCCGTGCCGCCACTTCCAGCCGTACCCGCGCCGCTGGTCGAGCCGCCATTGCTTGCGCCGGCGTTCGACGTTCCACCGCTCGCGCCGCCCGCGCTCGCGCCGCCGCTATTCGCGCCGCCGGAAACGGCGCCCGTGCCGCCGCTGCTCGAACCGGCTGTCGCGTTGCCACTGCCGCCGCTCGGAGTCGTGCCGCTGCCGGCGCTCGAGGTCCCGCTACCGCTCGCGCCATTGCCGCTACCAGCGCCGCTCGAATTCGTTCCACCGATGGCCGAGTTGCCCGAGCCGCCGTCGTTGCTGCTGCTCCCACACGCGATCGCGAGCAGGCCGGCGCACAGCGCCGTTCGGAACAAAGGCAACCCTCGCATTGAATGAAGCGTTGGCATCCGCGCTTAATGCGTGCCTCCGGCGCTCCGATCACCGATTTCGCCGCACGATTCTGATTCTGCCGATCGCCGGCAAATTTTTCCCGCGTGCCCGGATCGCTCAAAGATTCCGAGCTCGAACCCGACAAACCTCCGCCTGAGGTGTGATCGAAGCGCTCGGCCAGCGGGATTAAGCACAAGATGCTCAATCGACGACACCCGCACTCCGCTTCAGAGCTCCCGCAGTTCCCGACGGCACTGAGCCGCTCCGCGGCGCTCGGCCTCTTGCTCGCCGCGATCGGCTGTGCGGCGCAGGGCACGACCGACATACCCGGCAATTCGAGCGACACGGACACGGGCGGCAGCGCGAACTCGACCGGTGGCAGCTCGGGTGCCGGCACCAGCTCAGCGGGCACGGCGAACCCGAGCGGCGGCTCGACGACGACGAACGGAGGCACGGGCAGCGCCGGCACGAGCACGGGCAGTGCGGGCGCGAGCAGTGCGGGCACGAGCTCGGGTTCGGCGGGCAGCGGCAGCGCTGGAACGTCGAGTGGCAGCGCGGGCTCGGCTGGCACGGGCAACACGGGACCGGTGACCGTGGATCTCCCATTCAGCGAAAATTGGGAGAGCGGCATGATCAACACGAACATTTGGCTCGCCACCGCGGACAACGTGGCCGATCCCACGAACGCGAATTGGAGCATCGTGACCGACGACACGGGCAAAGCGGCCGAGCTCAATTCGGACGGCACCGCGCGCCTCTTGGTCGGCGGCAACAGCGGCTGGACGGATCTGAAAATGACGTTGCGAGTGCAGGTCGTCTCCGGCAGCCCGAAAATCAACATCGCGTTTCGCTATCACGCGTTGAAGGAATATTACTATCTCGAGTTCGCCAACAGCGACTTCAAGCTGCGCGATCGAACCAGCGCCAACGACGACATCGTACCGACCGGCACCAAACCCGCGCTCGCGACCGGCGCCTGGTACAACATCGAAGTCGCTATCCAAGGCAACATGCTCACCGCCTCACTGAACGGCACGATGATCGACAGCGGCACGTTCGCCACCACGCCCATCGCAGCCGGCGGCATCGCGATCGGCGTCGGCAGCGGCACCGGCGTCGTGATGTTCGACGACATTCAAGTCAGCGCGCCGTAAGCCGCACGCCCCAGCGAAACGCGCGCGAGTTTTTTTGGTTGGTGTTGGCTCACCCAGCCACACGCCGGAGCCTCACCGGATTGCGACCGACGCCTAGGGCCTCGGCACCGGGCTCATTCTTGCCGTCTCGTTTTTCGCTTTTTTCGCCGAGGAGCGCTCGGCTCGCTTGGCACGGCGTGGCCCGCGCCGCGACGCGCGAGACAGCACAATCAGGAAGTCGGAGCACGACGCCGAAGGCTTTGACGACCTTCGTTGCGCCGCGTGACCATCAAAAAAACAAAAGCAAAAAGGCCGATTTCCTCGAGGGAAACCGGCCTTTTCTAGGCGCGGTCGTTCACGCGTTGTACGAGCGAGAGCTGACTTTGCCGCCGCGGCCGGTCCAGTTCGTGTGGAAGAATTCGCCGCGCTTTTTGTCGGTGCGTTCGTAGGTGTGCGCGCCGAAGTAGTCGCGTTGCGCTTGCAAGAGGTTTGCGGGCAAGCGGTCGCGCCGGTAACCGTCGTAGAAGGCGAGCGCGGAGCTCATGCACGGCGTCGGGATGCCGAGCAGCGCCGCGTTCGCGATCGTCTTGCGCCAGCCGGTTTGGCTTTCGTCGATCACTTTGCGGAAGAAATCGTCGAGCAACAGATTTTCGAGCTCGGGATTTTTGTCGAAGGCTTTCTTGATCTCGCCGAGGAAGCGGCTACGGATGATGCAGCCGCCGCGCCACATCAGCGCGATCGAGCCGAAATTCAGCTTCCATTTGTATTCCTGGCTGGCTTCGCGGAGCAGCATGTAACCCTGCGCGTAGCTCACGATCTTCGAAGCGTAGAGCGCTTGCATCACGTCGCTGATGAACGCTTTCTTGTCGCCCGAAAACGCGGGCTTCGGGCCGGTGAGCTTTTGGCTCGCGCGTTCGCGTTCGCCTTTGAGCGACGAGAGCGCGCGCGCGAACACGGCTTCGCCGATCAGCGTCACGGGCATGCCGAGATCGAGCGCGGAGTTGCTGGTCCATTTGCCGGTGCCTTTTTGGCCCGCGGCGTCCAAGATTTTGTCGACCAGCGGCGAGCCGTCTTCGTCTTTGACGCCGAAGATTTCGGCGGTGATCTCGATCAAGTAGCTGTCGAGCGCGCCCTGGTTCCAATCTTCGAATACGCCTTTGAGCTCTTCGGGATTGAGTCCAATGCCGTTCTTCATCAAGTCGTAGGCTTCGGCGATCATCTGCATGTCGCCGTATTCGATGCCGTTGTGCACCATCTTCACGTAATGCCCGGCGCCGCCTTCGCCGACCCAATCGCAGCACGGCTCGTCACCGACTTTGGCCGAGACACTTTGTAAAATCGTTTTCACGTGCGGCCAAGCTTCGGGATCGCCGCCCGGCATGATCGACGGACCGCGGCGTGCGCCTTCTTCGCCGCCGGAAACGCCGCTGCCGATGAAGCGAATGCCCTTGGTTTTCAGCTCGTCGAAGCGACGCTGGCTGTCTGGGAAGTGCGAGTTACCGCCGTCGATGATGATGTCGCCCTGGTCGAGCAGTGGGGTGAGCTCGTTGATCACCGCGTCCACCGCGGCGCCGGCTTTCACCAAAATGAAGACGCGGCGCGGCGACTTCAACGTCGCGACCAAATCTTTCACTGTCTTGCAGCCGACGACCTGAGAACCTTTGGCCGGACCCGCGAGGAACTCGTCAGTGACGCTGCTCGTGCGATTGTACACGGATACGGTAAAGCCATGGTCGTTCATGTTCATGACCAGGTTTTGCCCCATCACCGCCAGGCCGATGAGTGCGATGTCTGAACTCGGTTCCATATCGATCGTTTCTCCTGTTGTGGCTCTCTTGCTCGCGCGCTGCGCCTGAGGCGGCACAGCGTAAAACTGCCCGCTGCCGCGAATCCGCTAAATCACGCATCCCGTACGAGACGTCAATGGCGTGCCACGGGAATGCAGAGATCTCCCTTTAATGCACGGGGAGGGGATTTCGATCACCGTTTCGCGAGACCGCGACGTCGCACGTCGGACGATTCGAAATCGCACCGCCCTGCGGCGCAAAAGTCATTGGTTCTGCGATCGATCTCCGCCCGCGCTGCATTAAACGCTCGCACGCAGGCGATCAGCAGCAGCTGCGAAGCCGGCCCATTGGTCCGCGCACGCTCGCTACGCGATCGTCGAAACATTTTCAGAAGGAATCAAAGCCATGACCCGAATCATCCCAGTTTCCGCGCTCGCGCTACTGACCGCTTGTTGGTTCGGCAGCGTCGGCTGTTCGAGCTCGAACGATCCGTCGAACGGCGGCACGAACACCGGTTCGAGCGGCTCGGGCACCACCACTGCGGGCAGCGGCGCGATCGTTCCGTCGGGTGGTACGAGCTCGGGCGGTGACGGCACGGTGGCTGGCAGCACGTCGATCGCCG
>DATATR010000267.1:0-37174 GCA_036268695.1 Polyangiaceae bacterium
AGCGACCAGCGAGCAGCGAAGGCAGGCGCGGCTTCGTCGTTCTGCGCGGGGCCGACGTGGACGGCGGCGATGGCGTCAGTCGCACACCCGAGGGCGGCACGGGCGTAGCGCGGACGTTCGACGGCGTGGGCGTCACTTGCAAGCCGAGCTCGCGCAAGGTCGGGCGCGGCGTGACCTCCGGCGCGAGCGGGGTCAGCCGAAGTCCGCGCTTCGAATCGCTGAATTCGAGCGGAGGCAGCGGATGCGAGGACAGCGCGGGCATGGCCTCGTTGGGTAGACACCAAACGCCGGTCCAAACGCAAATTTCCTGCAACTGTGACCATTTGCGCGGTGGGAAGCGCGGGTTTCGAGCTACCAGCTTCGCGGCGCGACGTACGCGCTGAACCCCCAAAAATCTCTCTAGCTCGCGCGCGCCGCCGAAATGGCGAAACAGATGAAGCCGGCGATCAGGCTCGCGCCGCCGAATGGGGTGATCGCGCCGAGCGCGCGCGGCGCGCCGAGTGCGAGCGCGTACAGGCTCGACGCGAAGAGCGCGCTGCCCGCGAGCAAGAACCAGCCGGCGAGTGAGCCGCGACCAGTGCTGCGTTGAAAGAGTCCGTATAGCGTCATGCCGAACGCGCCGATGAAGAGATAGCGCGTCGCAGTTTCCCAGAGTTCGAGCTCGCGCGGGCCGACCGAGCCGCGCAAGGCATGCGCGCCGAACGCGCCGAGCATCACGCCGAGCGCCGCCGCGCCCGCGCCGATGGCGACGAAGTTCGGTTTCATCGCGGGCGCTCCAAGTCGATGAAGGCGTCGTCGCCTTCGAGCTCGACCGCGAATGATTCGAGCGCCTGGCCGAAGCACGGCCCGAGATCGCACATGCCGTCTTCGACGCGGAAGAGCGCGCCGTGGTTTTTGCAGTAAATGCGATCGACGTCTGCGGCGTAGAAACGGCCGTCACCGAGATCGAGATCCACCGCCCAGTGTGGGCAGCGATTGACGTACGCGAAGAGCCCCGCGCGGTGACGCAGCAAAAAGCCTTCGAGCTGTTCGCCGTCGCGCTCGAACTCGAACACGCGCGCTTCGCCGAGCGCCAAGCGCTCGACTCCGCTGACGCAGAGGCGCCGCGGGTTCACGCGTCCGCGGCGCGTGAAGGACCTGGCGTCGGCTGGTTCGGCTCGTGCTCGCCCGAAGACGCGATCAGCTCGTTCATCAGCTCGCGGCACTCGGGCTTGCCCTTCAAGTGCGTCATCAGCACGTTCGAAGCTTCGAAGAAGCTCTTCTCGAATTTGAGGCCTTCGCGCGCGCGCCCGGCGACCTTCTCGCGACCGGTCGCGAGATCTTCTTCGAGTGCTTCGGCGTAGCGCGCGAGCTGTCCGCGCAGCTCTTCGATTTGGCGGCGCAGATCCGCCGCGCTCGCTTCGCGGCCGGTGCGCCGCGTCTCCCGCGTTTTGAGCCATTGACGTTGCGCTTCGACCATCGCGTGTGCGGCGCCGGCTTGCTCGTAGACGGAGCGTGAACCGCGGCCTTCGCGCTCGGCGCGATCCGCGTTCGCGACGCGTTCTTCGGCGATTTGTTCGGCGCGATGCAGCTCCCGTCGCGCGGCTTCTTCCTCTTCGCCGTAAGCCGAAGCTTCGCGCAAAACGCGCGATTCCTCGTGCGCGAGCTCTTCCACTTTGCGGCCGATTTCGGCGCGCAGTGCGCGGCCGCGGCGTTCGAGCGCTTCGAGCTTGCGCGTGTGGCTCGCGACTTCGCCTTCGAGCCCGCTGGCCTTTGCGGCCAGATCCCAGAGCGTGGCGAGCGCTTGCGCGACTTCGGGCGCCGCGTTCGCGGATGGATACGCGCGCGCGACCATGCGCGCGAAGAGCCCTGCGCGAGCGGCCCACTCGATCACGCCGGGCGTGCGCGGTGGAGGCGGCGGAGGCGGAGCCGCAGGCGCCGAATCACCGCCGCTCTTTTCTTCCCACGAAGCGCTCGGCAAGGAGCGCTGCAACGCCTTCAGCTCTTCGAGCAAATGATGGCCGTCGCGGTAGCGCTTCCTCGGATCCTTTTCGAGCAAGCGGAGCACGATGCGTTCCGCCGCTGGATGACAATCTTTGCGGATGCTGGTCGGCCGCGGCGCGGGCGCGGTGCGCTGCATTTCCAGCAGCGTGTCGCGATCGCTGGCGCGGAAAGGCAATTGGCCGGTCAGCATCTCGAAGAACAAGACGCCGAGCGCGTACAAGTCCGAGTGCGGTCCGGCTTGTTCGCCGCGCGCTTGCTCCGGCGACATGTACTCGGGCGTGCCGAACACCGCGCCTTTCGGCGCGAGCCTCGGGTCGTGCGCGAGCGCCGCGAGCCCGAAATCCAAAATCTTCACGAAGTCTTTGCGGCCACCGCGGTGCGTGAGGAGAATGTTGTCGCTCTTCAAATCGCGATGCACGACGCCGAGATCGTGCGCGCGCGACAGAGCCGCGCCCATCTGCTCGAGGATGTCCACGCCGCGATTGAGCGGCATCGGGCCGTGCGCGAGCTCGTTCGAGAGCGGCGTACCGACCAGGTATTCCATGACGAGATAGAGCTCGCCGTCGTCCGTCTCGCCGATGTCGTGGATGTCGATGATGTGCGCGTGATCGACGCGATTGGCGGCGCGCGCTTCGCGCAGCATCCACGCGCGGAGGTGCGTCTCGCCGCGCAAGTCGGGGCGAATCAGCTTCACCGCGACGACACGATCGATGAGCACGTGTCGGGCGCGGTAAACGATGCCCATGCCGCCCTCCCCGACACGGGCTTCGAGGCGATAGCGCCCCGCGATGACTTTGCCGAGCGCCGGATCGTCGGCCTTTTTGGTGCGCGGAGCCACGACGGGCTTCTGCGGAGCAGGCTGTGCCATTTGTCGTCTAATCCCGTTGGGATGGACGGCTGAGATTAGCCGCAACCTAAGAGACTAGCACTACAAACCCCCGGCCCCGCAACGGCGGCCGTGTAGGCATCAAAAGACGAAATTTAGTACTGGCACGCGAACTTCGGTCGCTTGCGAGACGCCGAACATCGCGAGCTCGGTTCGGCTGTAAACATCGCATAGCTCGATCGCCGGGATATTGAGCGTGAGCGATTGTGACGAGATGCCGAACAGCGCAGGTGGGCTGAGGTGGTAGTCGAGCGGCGGCAAGTGCGCAACACGATGGGCGCGCTGGCGCCGAGGCACCGAGCTCGTGGACGGCGTTGGTGTTGGCGCGGGCGGAGGAGTCGGCGAAGTCGCGCCAGGGGGCGGCGGTGACGTCATCGGTGCCGCCGGGGGCGCCGCCGTGGGTTGCGGTGGTTCAGCGACGGGCTCATCCACGGGCGCGCGATCTTGCGTGTAATTGGCGGGCGGTTCGTATGCGGTCGCGCTCAGCACGGCGACTGTCGTCGGGATCGCGAGCGCCATGCCGGCGCCGAGCATGAGCATGGTCGTGCGCGGATTCGCGTTGCGCTCGATGAAGTAGCCGCCGATGCCACCCGCGATACCGCCACCGACGCCGCCCACGACGTAGGCCCAGGTCGGCTTGGTGTCGAACGCGGCTTCCGCGGCGAGCACGACTTCGGCACCGATCAGCGCGCCGCCGACGGCGCCCTTGCCTGTGGTCGAAACCTCCGAAACTCCCGTCGCGTGCGCGGTGCGCGGCGAAAGCGAGAGCGTTGCAAGCGTTGCGAGCGTCAGCGTGCCAAGGAACGAAGTCTGAAAGCGCATGGAATCCTCCGCGAGTCTCCGTAAGTAGCTGGGTTGCCCGACCCGGCGCGAATGTTCGCGGAGCATAACATCAGCGTCGCCCGCGCAAAGCGCCTCGTTCGCGCGGCAGGGCTTTGGCTGGTTGGCCCACGGTCCGGAGTTCCGTTTCCTGGCTTCGTTCAGGCTAAGCTCGCGCGCTGTGACGGAGTTGTCCGGCTCTGCGAAAGCCGTCATCCGGCAGAGCATCGCTTTCGGTCTCGCGGCTTTTGGCGCGGCGCTGCTCCTCTGCCTGAGCATCGGCGCGACGCGGCTCTGGCCGCGCGTCGCGGGCGAGCACTTGCCGCTCTCGCTGATTTGGCCGTTCGCGCGCCCGCTGCTCGCCGTCGCGCTCGAGCTCGCCTTCTTGCTCGCTACGCCAGTCGCGCTCGCGCTCATAGCGAGCACCCAAGGCAAGCGCGGAAATAATCCGCAGAGTTGGCGCGAGACCGTGCTCTCGACTTGCGTGTTGGTCGCGCTGCTCGGCGCGCTCAGCTTCGGCAGCTCGGTTTCGCTCGGAAGCGACACTGCCACGCCAGGCAGCATCGCGACCGAGTTGCTCGCGGGTGCACGCGCGAGCTGCATCGAAAGAGCGCCACCGGCGGAAGTGAGCGTGCCGCTGGTCAGGTTCTCGTGGTTCTGCGAAGGCAAGCGCGCGCCGCGCTTGCACGGCCGCGTTCCGCTCGGAAAACAAGCCGAATTCGACGCTTCCGCGCTCGAGCTCAGCGACGATTTGAAACGCGTTTCGCTGTCGCACTTCGCGCTCGCTTTCGATACGCCGCTGTTTCCGGTTCGTCTTCACGCGGAGCGCGCCACGCTGCGTGGCTTACCGCCGTGGGGCCGCTCGCGTCGCACACCGCTCGCGCTGCGCGCCGTGCTGTTCGTGCTCTGCTCGTTCATTGCCGGCTGCGGCGTCGGTCGACTCGCAGCACGCTTTGCTTGGCTTCCTGTTTGGGGGGCTGCCTGGGTCGGCGCGTTCGTCGCGGGCGCGTCGTGGTTCGCCGTGGCGTGGCTCGAACGACAAGAGACGCGACCGCTCGCTTACCTCGCGCTGCCGGCCTCGACGTGCGCGGCGCTCGCAATCGCAGCGTTCGCGCTTTACGCGGGCCGTCGCGCTTGGTTGCGTTGGGCCGAGCGTCCGACTGACCTCGGCGTTGGGTGAAAATCCTCAATCAAGACGAGCAATTGTCGTCTTGATTGCTGGAAGTTGCGTGAGGTGGTACGAGGCGCAGCACTTCGCGCGTTTCGCCGAAGCAGCGCGAGCTCATCGCGACCGAGAGCCAAGCAAAAGGCCTGAAGGTGCTGAAGGATGCAATCGAGCGTGCCCGGAATTAGCGGTGAACGCCATGACCTCGAGCGCGCTGGCGCTCGCTCCACTTGGTCCGCGCTGTTCGAGCTCGGCAAGCCGGGTGTGGCTGGTCTCGTGATGGTGACGATGCTCTGCGGCGCGCTGGTTGCTCCCGGCCCGCGTCCACTCGCGCGGCTTTTGATCGCCATGTTCGGCACCGCGCTGGTCGTCGCATCCGCCAACGCGCTCAACATGTACATCGAGCGCGATACGGACGCACTGATGCGTCGGACCGCGTCGCGACCGCTGCCGACTGGGCGCTTGTCTGCCGAGGCTGCGCTCTGGTTCGCGCTCGGCTGCGGCGGCGTCGGACTCGGCGTACTCGCGCTGTGCGTGAACTGGCTCAGCGCCGGCCTCGCGCTCCTCGCGCTCACGAGCTACGTGCTCGCATACACGCCGCTCAAGCGCAGCACCAGCTACGCCCTTCACGTCGGCGCCGTGCCGGGCGCGATTCCGCCGCTGATTGGCTGGGCGAGCATGACCGGATCGCTCGCGCCACGCGCGTTCCCACTTTTTTTGATCCTGCTCATCTGGCAACTGCCGCATTTTCTCGCGATCGCTACCTTTCGGCGCGAAGAGTACGCGCGCGCCGGTCTCGTCGTGCAACCGAACGCAGCCGGCTTGGAAGCGACGCGGCGTTCGATCTTGGTTTGGTCCGCGCTCTTGCTCGCGGTCAGCCTGACGCCGCTCGCAATCGGCATGGCCGGGTTCTGCTACGGCATGGTCGCGGTCGCACTCGGCGTCGCGTTCTTCTGCTACGCCGCTTTCGGACGGCGCGCGCAAACGCCCGAACGCTGGGCGAAGACGCTGTTCCTCGCCTCGCTTCCGTATTTGGTCTTGGTCTACGCCGCGCTCGTCGTCAGCGCGATGTAAGTACTAGCGAGCGCGTGATTTCGGCGTCGCTACGCTGCTCGTCGTGGTCACGCCGGAATGCGCGCGGATTCGCTGCATGCTGTGACTCGGCGCGGTGCGGCTCTCCGGCGCATCCAGATTTTCTTGGGTGAGCAACGCGAGGATCTCACTCGTCCCGCTCGACTTCATCACCACATTGCCGAGACGCCGCGCGCGCGCGACGAGGCTCGGATCACTCGAGCCCGTGAAGAACACGACGTTCGGCACGCGATCCGCCGC
Organism: Polyangiaceae bacterium; assembly: GCA_036268695.1. Lineage (GTDB taxonomy): Bacteria > Myxococcota_A > Polyangia > Polyangiales > Polyangiaceae > PMG-095. The sequence continues at coordinate 6,186 of DATATR010000267.1, forward strand.
GAGCAGATCGCGCGCGAGATCGACACCGTTACCGTCTGGCAGATCCAAATCCAGCACCGCGTAGTCGAAGTGCTGAGCGAGCGCGAGCGCGCGCGCCGCCGCGCAAGAACGCCCGATCGCCACCGCGAACCCTTGTCGCGCCAGCATCCGCGAAACGGCACGAGCAATCGTCACATCGTCTTCGACTACGAGCAGCCGTTGCGGCGAGGTCTGCATGCCTTTTTCCCGATTCGTTGCGCGAGACGGGTGGACACTATCAAATCCAGTGTCGACTGAACATATGCCTCGGATCTCACGCTCAAAGCCACCTGAATTCCGGGGTTTAACCCGAAATACTTCGTGTGAGACTGGACGATTTTTCATGTGCACCAGGCGACCACTTTTGCATCCTTCGGTCGGCGGGTGCGGTCGCTTCGCTCGCGACTCAACCGGTCGCGGGCGGCGCCGAGCCGCTCTCTTCGCTTTTCAACCGCGTCAGCTCGGCATGTTTTGGCGCGAGCAGCGACGCGACCACCAGCCACAGCGCGGGCAGCGGAATGTCGGGCGCGCCGAGTGAGAGCAAGCACAGCGCGAATACCACGCTGGTCTTGCTCCGTTCGCTCGGAATGCCGAGTGAGAGTCCGGTGCCAATCAAGAGCGCGGCCGTCACCGCAAAGCGAATTGCTGGCGGCAGCGCGGCCGCTGGCGCGCGCGACAGTTGTGCCAGCACTCGCTCGGTGAACACGCGCGTGAGCCCGACGCCGGGCGCAGTGCCGTGCGCGGCGAAGATCCCGATCAGCACGGCCGGCAAAATCACCGCGACAGCGACGATCAGCGAGCGGCGCGCTTGCTTGTGGCCGATGAAGGCGAGCCCGACGCCGAGCGCAGTCAGATCGAGCAAAGTCGCGAGCGTCGCGACCGCGACGGCCCAGTTCGCGGTGCCCGCGTCGAGCCGTTCCGCGGCGCGGCTGACCAGCTCGCGCGCAATCAAATGCGACAACGCGGACATGCTCGCGGCGGCGAGCACGAACCCGCTCGCTCGCGTCTCGACCAAGCGCAAACTCGCGACCGCGGCGGCGAGGGACGCCGCGATCGCCGCCAGCGCCATCATGCGCGATAGCTCTGGCTCGAGCGGGCGCGCCCACGCATCCGCGACGAGCAACACGACGATCGCCGCTGCCGGCAGAGCAACCAAGCGGTAGCCGAGATCGAGCTTCGGCAAACGAAGCGCGTGCGCCGCGAGCAATACCGCGGCGGCGACTCCACCCGCTGCGACCAACTGACTCAAAAAAGCGGCGATCTTCGCGCTCATAGCAATGAACGGCGCGATTCCGACGGCAAGGCCTGGAATCGCGGGTGCAACTCCGCGCCCAAGTACCGTCGCCAGCAGAGCAACTCGCGCGAGTGAAGCTAGAGAGATGCCCGACGGTACGTTTCGCTCAGAGCTCTGCAACCGATCCTCGGTCAATCCTGAGCGAACGTACCGCTACGGCGCTGCGAATTCCAGCCGTGACGCTCGGGCGGGCTCGCTTCACTCGGATCGCTCGGCGCGGCTGGCGGCGTGATCTCGGTGGGCGCGGTCTTGGGCTGGACTTTGAGCAAGAAGGGGCGAGCGTTGAACGTCGAGCAGGCCTCGGTATTGCGGTGAAATTCCCAGTGCAGGTACACGTTGCCGTCGGGCGAGACGATCTCGCGCGGCGGCGTGCCGAAGGGCGCCGCGCGTTTTACCGATTCCAGCGCCGCGATGTCGAAGGCGGTGATGCCGCTGAACTTCGTCACGCCCATGCGCACGATGTGGCCCGACTCTTGATCGAGCACGATTTCGATCTCGGTGCTCAAGGACTCGTTGTTCATCGGGTGAGAGGCGCCGAGGCTGTCGAGCGAGCCCAGGAAATCGTCGGCGAAGATCGGATGAATCCGGTTGTGGATGCTGTTCAAGTAACCGGCGAACGCCGAGCGCGCGGTGTTGAGCGCGGTTTGATTGCCCGGGCGCACGCTCGGCACGTAGTTTTCGATCGCGCTCTTCCAGCGGCTCGGATCGGTCGGGTGCCACGAGCCGAGGTGCGCGCTCTTTCGGCGCTCGCCGTCGATCACGCGCTCCCGCGCGAGTTGATCGACGCCAATTGCGGCGACCGCCGTGCGCGGCATCAAATTCAAATTGATGCCGTTGGCCGTGGTTCCGGCCGAACCGTAGCCGAGCAAGGCTTGGCCCGAGCTGCGTCGCTTCGGCAGCGGATGCGCCTTGCGCGCTTTGGCTTCGGCTTGATCGACCATGGCTTGGCGCGGGCCGGGCACGGTGAAGCGCCCGGCTTCCGAGGCCAGCGCTTCGGGGATTTCGTCCGCGGCTTTCGAAGCTGCTTGAGCCTTTTGTCCCTCTTGTGCCGGCGCCGACGTCTGCGACGTATCCGAACCCGTGCGCGCGCCGGGTTCGCTCTGCGCGGGAAGCGCCCGCTGATGCGCGCTCTCCGATGCTGACGGCGGACGCATGGCCGCGAGTTTGTCGGGAGTCGATTGCGGCGTCTCCGACGGCGCGTGATCCTTCTCGCCCGGCTTGTCTTCGGCTTGCATCACGCGCGAGTGATCCGAATCGCCCGGATTCTTGTCTGCGTTCGAGTGATCGCCGCCCGGCGTCGGCTTGGCTTCGTTTTGATCGGCGCTGGTGATGCGCGCTTGGGTCTCTTGCAACACGTGGTTTGCCTGGTCGGCGATGAACGCAGCGTTCGGGTTGTCCGGCTGCTTGTCGTCGTCCACGACTTGTTTGACCGCTATTTTCTTGGGAATCGTGAGCTCCGGCGGCTGAACCGGCTTGGCTTCGGCCTTTTTTTCCTCGGGCTTCTTCGGTTCCGGCTTTTTTTCCTCGGGTTTCTTCGGCGGCTCGGGCTTCTTTTCTTCCGGTTTGAGCAGCTCTTTTTCCGGCGGCTTTTTCTTGGCTTCCGGGTCGTCTTTGTCCGCCGTTTGCTGCTCAGGCTCTTTCTTGTCTTCCGGCTCGTCCGGCTTCTGCTCCTCCGCGTCTTTCTCTTCCGGTTTCTGTTCGTCCACGAGCGCGATTTCGATCGGCACGCCGACGCCGCGCACGTGATTGCGAACCGCGCGCGCGAAGCGTTGAATGTCGAGCTTCTGCTCGATGATCTTCGCGCCTTGGTCGGCGCCGCCACTCCATAAGAGGTGCACCACGACCGCGGTCATGATCCACAAAAAGAGCGGGATGTTCGCTTCGCGGCGCATCGGAAAAACACGGGAGTGAGCCCCCCGATCGGGTGAAAAATGCTAACATCGCGAACCCCTCCCAGCAATCTTCGCCGGGAATTACCGTGAGATCTCGCGATCGCTTTCGAGAGTGCGGCAAAAAGGGGCGGCGCGCGCGTTCGTCACACTTTGCTGATCGACTCGAAGTGTTCGGCGATTTCTTCGGCCGACCACACGCCGTCGTCGCTCTCTTTGTACTTGCCTGCGCTTTCCACGACTTTGTACACGCTCATGCGCGCGCCCGCGACCGCGAGCACGACGCCCGTGACATCGCGCGATAAATCGCTCGCGAGGAACAAATGCGCGGGTGCGACGTGCTCGGGGGATAGCGTGTCCCCGATTTTTTCGAACATGGGTAGATCCTCGGTCAGCCGCGTTTTCGCGATCGGCGCGACCGCATTCACGCGCACGCCGTAGCGTTGCAGCTCGATCGAAGCGGTGCGCGTGAGCCCGTAAATGCCGGCCTTCGCCGCAGCATAGTTCGATTGCCCGAAATTGCCGAGCAAGCCGGAGACGCTCGTGGTGTTGATGATCGAGCCCGAGCCTTGGGTTTTCATCTGCTCGGCCGCGGCTTGCATGCACAAGAAGGTGCCCGTGAGGTGCACCTCGAGCACGGCGCTGAAATCGGCGAGCTCGAGCTTGAGCAGGGTTTTGTCACGCAAAATGCCGGCGTTGTTCACGAGCACATCGACGCGACCGAAAGCCGAGCGCGCTTGGTCGACGATCGCGCGCGCGCCTTCTTGCGTCGCGACGCTGTCGTAGCTCGCTTCGGCGAGACCGCCGGCTTTGCGAATCTCGGCAACGACCGCGTCCGCCGCGGAACGATCTTCGCCGCCACCCGCGCGAGCGCCGCCCACGTCGTTGACGACGACTTTGGCACCCTCGCGCGCAAAGAGCAGCGCGGTGGCACGGCCAATGCCGTTGCCGGCGCCGGTGATGATGGCGATCTTGTTGTCCAGGTGACCCATGAGTGAAGAGGTTCTTTCACGCGTGGGAGTGAGTCGCAAGAGCGCGAACGCTCCGAATCCAGATTCGCGCGACTGATCACGGTTCTGGCGAGTAGGCACAGGCCATCGCGAGTCTGACCGGACAAGCACCCGTTCCCGTTGCTTCGAAGCTTGCGCGAGCGGCCGAGCGCATCAGTCGATTGCACCGGAAGCACGAGGTTCGAAACAGCGTCGCGCTGCTTGCGCCAAGCTTCTCAGCAAAAAAAGCCGAGACGCGACGCCGAAGGCTTTGCCGGCACGCGACGTGACACGTGACCATCAAAAAATCAAAAACGAAGTACGAGGCCTTGGGCGCTGGCTCGGACGGGCTGATTTTGTTTGCTGCTGAGTAGCGCGTCGGCCGTCACTGCCAGCGCGAGGCCGACGCCGGTGCCGATCGCGTCCCAGGTGAAGTCGCGCCACGATGGGTCGCCGTGGCCGGAGAGATCCCAGAGTTCTTTGCCGGCACCGAGCGTGAGCGAAAAGGTGCCGCCCGCGATGGCGCGTTCGGTGCGCGTGTCGAGCCAGATGCTGGAGACGGCGTAGCCGCTCGCAGCGAGCGCGGCGGAGAGCCCGAAGTGCAATGCTTTGTCCGGGCCGAACCAGGGATCGGCGTCGCTCGCGTGCGCGCGCGGCGCAACGCACAGCACCGCGAGCGCGGCCGACGCGGCGATCACGCACTTTCGAGCGCGTGCGGCAGTTTCGCGATGTTGGCCGAGCACGGCCCGAGAAATTAGCGGTTCGCTCGCGCGCCCGCAACTCGAGCGCGCGCGGCGCGCCGGATTTTCCAGCCGAAAAAGGCCGTGCTACGAAGTGGCGCGATGGCGAAGGTTTTGGTGACTGGCGGCGGTGGCTTCATCGGTTCGCATTTGTGCGAAGAGCTCGCGCAAGCGGGCCACGAAGTGCGCGCGTTCGTGCGCTACAACGGCCGCGGCTCGCACGGCTTCCTCGACGGCATCGCGGGCACGCTCGGCGATCGGATCGAAGTGGTGGCGGCGGACATCCGCGACTTCGATAGCGTTTCGCGCGCGGTCGCGGGTTGCGAGCAAATCTTTCACCTCGCCGCGCTGATCGGCATTCCCTACAGCTACGAGTCGCCGCTCGCATACGTGCGCACGAACGTCGAAGGGACGTACAACGTGCTCGAAGCAGCGCGGCGCGCGGGCACGAAGCGCGTGCTGGTCACGTCGACCAGCGAGGTTTACGGCACTGCGCGCTACACGCCGATCGACGAAGCGCATCCATTGCAACCGCAATCGCCGTACTCGGCGAGCAAGATCGGCGCCGACAATCTGGCGCTCAGCTATCACTTGTCGTTCGAAACGCCGGTGGTCGTGGCGCGGCCGTTCAACACCTTCGGGCCGCGCCAGTCGGCACGCGCGATCATTCCGACGCTTGCCACGCAGCTCTTGAGCAAGCGCCCGCACATCGAGGTGGGCAGCCTCGATCCGGTGCGCGATCTCACTTACGTGGCGGACACGGTGAGCGCGCTGATCACGATTGCGAACACGGATGGGTTTCTCGGTAAGACGGTCAACGTCGGCACGGGCGAAGCGATCTCGATTGCCGAGATTTACGAGCGTTTGGTGAAGATCGTCGGTCACCGCGCGGAGCTCCGGCAAGACCCGGCTCGCGTGCGGCCGGCGAACAGCGAAGTGATGAAACTGGTCAGCAACAACGAACTCTTGCGCAGCACGACCGGCTGGAAAAATCAGTTCGATATCGACGCCGGGCTCGCCAAAACGGTGGACTGGCTCAGCGCCAATCTCGACCGTTATCGGCCGGATCGTTACAACGTTTGACTGCGTCAGTGCGTGTGTGCGCGTTCGTACGCGGTGATGTCGCGGAGGCTCGTGTCGAGATCGCGCAGCGCGCGTTCGCCGATGGTGCTGCGGAGTAGCGCCGGGCTGGCCGAAAATTTGGAAACTTCGCCCGGGCGAAGTTGAGCCTGGTCTTGCTCGATCTGCACGGCGATTCCGAAGCTCGCGATCAGTCGATCGAGCGCCGCGCGCAGCCCGACGAGCTGACCCGATGCGACGTTGACCAGGCCGCAAAATGCCGTGTCGAATGCGAGCGCGAGATAGATTTCGACTGCGTCGCGGACGTCGATGAAGTCGCGGTGGGCGCTGAGGTCGCCGACTTTTAGCGCGGGCGCTCGCTGGCCGAGCTCGATTTCGCGGAGTTGACGCGCGAAATTGCCGAACGCGCTGCGCGCGGGCATGCCGGGGCCGATTAGGTTGCTCGGGCGCGCGACGATCACGCGCTGGCCACGGCGTGCTGCCGCGAGTGCCATTTGGGTTTGGGCATGTTTGGTCGCGCCGTACGGCGTGCAGGGCGACGCGGCAAAGCTTTCCGCGACGGGCAACCGGGATTCCGGCACATGTCCGTACTCGGCGGCACTGCCGACCAGCAAGATCGCGCCCGCGAAGTGCTTAGCCTGCGCAGCGTCGAGCAAGGCGGCGGCGGCGAGCGTGTTGTGCGCGGCGAACTCGGCGAGGCTTTCTGCGTGCGCGATGCCGGAGAGATGGAACACGTGGTCCGGCGCTGCTTCGTCGAAGAGCTTCGACCAAGAGCGTTCGGAGGTGAGCTCGGCGCGCGTGACTCCGGGAGCCGAAACGCGCGCACTTGCGGCGAATACTTCGACGCCCCGCGCGCGCAAGGCTTTACCCAAAAAAATCCCGGAAAAACCCGTGCTCCCCGTGACCAGCGCGCGCACGGCTCGACTCAGGCTCCTGGCGGCAGAAAATCGGCTTTTCGTTGCTCGAACAACTCGACCGCGGCTTGATAGTCGTCGATCCGGCCGATATCGAGCCAGGAGCACTCTGCGCGATACGTGCCGACGCGATGACCCGAGCCGACCAGGCGCATCATCAAATCCGGCATGTCGAGGTACTCGTTCGGCTTGATGAACTCGTTCACGACGCTGCGCTTCAGCATGTTCACGCCCATGCTGACGTCGAAGTTGAAGCTCGGTTTTTCTTTGTAGCGAACGAGCTCGCCCTGTGCGCCGGTTTCGATCACACCGAAGTCGATTTTCACTTCGCGTGGGAAGAGGCCGATCGTCGCCGCGTCGTGGCTCTCGACGTGAGCCTTGAATAAGGCGGCGAAGTCGAGCGTGGTCAAGAGATCGCCGTTCGTGACCAAGAAATCGTCGCCCAATAAATCGAGCGAGCTTGCGACTGCGCCGGCCGTGCCGAGCGGGCGCTCTTCGGTCACGTATTCGACGTTCAAGCCGAGCCGCGCGCCGTTCTCGAAGAAGGCGCGAAACAGCTGGCCCATGTAACCGATCGCAAGCACGACGTCGCGCACGCCGGCCGCGCGCAGTTGTTGCAGCAAAATCTCGAGGATTGGATAGTCCCCGATTGGCATCAACGGCTTCGGGATCACGGTCGTGTACGGCCGCAAGCGCGTGCCACGGCCGCCGCAGAGAACGAGTGCTTTCATCGAGTTTCTGCCGCAGCGTACGCGCCCGCGACTGCCGCGTAAAGCCGCGCTCGCGTGGTTTTTCGGCTGAACGATGATAGCCTCCGCGCGCTTGTCCATGACGACTCACACGAACACCGGCCGCAAAATCCTCGTCACGAATGCTCTGCCTTACGCCAACGGGCACATTCACCTCGGGCATTTGGTGGGCTATATCCAAGCCGACATTTGGGTGCGCTTTCAGCGCATGCGCGGCGTGCACGTCAGCTACATCTGCGGGGACGACACGCACGGCACTGCGATCATGATCCGCGCGCGCCAAGAGGGGCGAAGCGAAGAAGAGCTAATCGACGCAATGAACGCGGCGCATCGCCGCGATTTTGCGGGTTTTCAAATCGCGTTCGATCACTACGGCAGCACGCACTCGCCGAGAAATCGCGAATATTGCGCGGAGATTTGGGCCTCTTTGCGCAAGAAGGGCTTCGTCGTCGAGCGCGAAGTCACGCAGTTGTTCGATCCGAAAGCGGGCGTATTTTTGGCGGACCGTTTCGTGAAGGGCAACTGCCCGAAGTGCGGCACGCCGGGTCAATACGGCGACTCGTGCGACAACTGCGGCAGCACTTACAGCCCGACCGAGCTCAAAAATCCGATCAGCACGCTGAGCGGCGCAGTGCCCGAAATCCGGAGCGCGCTCCACTTGTTCGTGCAGATCGAGAAGCTGCATGCGTTCTTGAGCGACTGGACACAGGAGCCCGGGCGACTGCAGCCGGAAATCGCGAACTATTTGAAGGGCCATTTCTTGGCGGAAGCACTGCGCGACTGGGACGTGTCGCGGCCCGCACCGTATTTTGGCTTCGAAATTCCGGACTCGCCCGGCAACTATTGGTACGTGTGGTTCGACGCGCCGATCGGTTACATGGCCGCGACGCGCGAGTGGTGTGACGCGCACGGCGAAAACTTCGACGATTGGTGGCGCTCACCGAACACCGAAATCTGCCACTTCATCGGCAAAGACATCGTCTACTTTCACACATTGTTTTGGCCCGCGATGCTGCACGCGGCCGAGTTCCCTTTGCCGAAGCAGGTGCAAGTCAACGGATTTCTGACCGTGAACGGCGAGAAGATGTCGAAATCGAAGGGCACCTTCGTGATGGCTTCGACGTACCTCGAACACCTCGATCCGGCGCACTTGCGTTATTTTTACGCGAGCAAGCTCGGCGCCAAGGTCGACGATTTGGATTTGAATTTGGACGAGTTCGTCGCCAAAGTGAATTCGGATTTGGTGGGCAAGGTCGTGAACCTCGCCAGCCGCAGCGCACGTTTCGTGAGGGAGAGCGGACTTTCGCCGAGCTATCCGGAAGACGGCGGACTCTTTCGCGAAGCCGCGGCGCGCGCCGAAGAAATCGCAGAGGCGTACGAGTCGTGCGACTTCGCGCGCGCGATGCGTCTGATCATGGCGCTGGCCGATCGCGCGAACGAGTACATCGATCGCGAAGAACCGTGGAAGCTGAAGAAACAGCCGGAAAAAGCCGAAGCGCTGCGCGACGTGTGCACGGTCGCCTTGAACTTGTATCGGCAATTGATCGTGTATTTGGCGCCGGTTTTGCCGAAGCTCGCCGAGCAGAGCGAGAAGCTGCTCAACGCTTCGTTCACGCGTTTCGACGCGGCGCAGGCGCCACTCGTCGGCACGGCCGTTGGCGAATTCGAGCATCTGATGCAGCGCGTGGACCCCAAAAAATTAGAAGCCGTGATTGCGGCGACCCGCGATGCCGCGACCGATGCCGCGAGCGCCAAGGCTCAAGCCGCGCCGCAACAAGCCGCGCCGCAACAAGCCGCGCCGCAAGATGCGAGCGCCGATGACGGCGCGGCCCTCGCCGCCGAACCGCTCGCCGCCGAATGCTCGATCGACGACTTTGCCAAAGTCGATTTGCGCGTCGCGCGCGTGCTTCAGGCCGAAGCGATTCCGGAAGCGAACAAGCTCTTGAAGCTGACCGTGAGCCTCGGCGGCGAGCACACGCGCACGATCTTCGCGGGCATCAAAGCGGCGTACGCGCCGGAAACGCTGGTCGGGCGATTGGTCGTGATCGTCGCGAACCTCGCGCCGCGCAAGATGAAGTTCGGCACGAGCGAAGGCATGGTCGTCGCAGCCGGACCGGGCGGGAGCGAAGTGTTCGTGCTTTCGCCGGACAGCGGCGCGAAGCCGGGGCAACGCATTCATTGAGCCGCGGATCAGCCCGGCGAATCTGCGGCTTTTTTTATTTCCGGGCATCTGGCCCGCGCCCTTCGCGCGCGCTTCGCCGCGAAAGAGGGCGGAATTTTGCGTCCAGGCGATTTGAGGCTAAGAAGGTGCCTTCAATGGGCCTCGTCTCCCGCGGCTTGTACGCACCATTTCTTGCTCAGCTGGTGGTGATTCGCCGCTGCAACTTGAGCTGCGGTTACTGTAACGAGTTCGACGAGACTTCGGATCCGGTTCCGTTCGACGTGCTTCGCGGCCGCATCGACAAGCTGAAAGAGCTCGGCACGTTCAGTCTCGAGTTCACCGGCGGCGAGCCGATGATGAACCCAGAGATCAACAATTTGATCCGCTACGCGCGCGGCAAATCCTTCCACAAGGTCATGATGATATCGAACGCGTATCTCATGAACGAAAAGAAGGTCCGGGCGCTGAACGACGCGGGCTTGATGGAGCTCCAAGTCAGCGTCGACGGCGTGATGCCGAACGACGTGACCGTCAAAGTGCTGAAACCCATGCTGCCGAAGCTGCGCATGCTGGCGAAGACCGCGAAATTCAAGGTCGTGCTGAGCGCAGTGCTCGGCGCGACGAGCCCGGACGAAGCGCTCACGGTCGTCGAAACGGCGAAGGAATTCGGGTTTCGTCCGCGCGTGCTCGTGCTGCACGACGGCACGGGTCAAATGCATTTGGATGAAGCCGGGCAGCGCGCGTTCGCGCGCGTGAAAGAAATGCTCGGCGGTCGCCGCTTTCGCGAAGCCCACGACTATCGCGAACGCATTTTGCGCGAGGGTCACGCGCCGTTCAAATGCCGCGCTGGTAGCCGCTACTTGTACGTCGACGAATTCGGCGCGGTACACTGGTGCTCGCAGACGCGCGGCGTGTTCGAAAAGCCGCTCGCCGAGTACACGCACGAAGACTTGAAGACGCAGTTTTACACCAAGAAAACCTGCGCGGACGCCTGCACCATCGGCTGCGTGCGCACGCAAAGCGCGTACGACGAATGGCGCTCGCAGCCGCTCGATTTCGACGGCGCGCGTCGCCTTCCGCTCGTTCAAGGTTGAGTCGTTGCCGAGCTCGGGTCGCTTCGTGATCGACGCTCGCTACGTGCGCGCGCGTCCGAGCGGCATCGGCAATTGCGTGGCCGCGCTGATCGAGCGCATGCCCGCGCTCGCGCCGGAAGCGCAATTTAGGCTTTGGACGCATCCCGAGCGCCCCGCGCCGATCTCCGCGCCCAACGTCAGCTGTGTGCCGGTGCCGGCGGTTGCGGATGGGCTCGGCACCTTGTTTCGTCCGAGCTCGCTCGACGCGCTCGAGTCGAGCGACGTGATCCATTTCCCGTTCAGCTTGCTCGGTCGCGGCTTGCCGTGCGCGACCGTGGTCACGATGCACGACTTGATGTGGCTCGAGCACCCGGAAAAAGTCGATGCGCGTCCACTTTTGCATCGCGCCCGCGCGAGCTTCTACCAAGCCGGCATGCGCGGCGCTCTGCAGAGCGCGACGCGCTTGATTGCCGTATCCAACGCGACCGCCGATCGCATCCGCGCCGTGCGACCACAAGCCATGGCGCGCGTGCGCGTGATTCACAACGCGGCAGGCTCGGCCTTTGCTCCGCCCGCAGATCTCGACGACGCGCGTCGGCGCGCGGCGAAGCTCGTCGGCAGTGAAGCGCCTTATTTTCTCGTCGTGGGCAAGAACGAGCCCTACAAGGCGCATCAGCTCGTGCTCGAGGCGTTCGCGCGCGAACGTAACCCTGAAGAGTTATTGGTTTTGGTGCAGCGGACTCGGCGCGGCAAGGGGCTCGCGAAGCTCGCGGAAAGACTCGGGATTTTCCAGCACGTCCGCTGGCTGCCCACGCTCTCCGAGGCTGAGCTCGTGACGGTGCTGCAGGGGGCGCGCGCGCTCTTGCAGCCGTCGATCGTCGAAGGCTTCGGCATTCCCGTGCTCGAAGCGATGGCCTCGGGTTGTCCGGTGATCGCGAGTGACACGCCGGCCTTGGTTGAAGTGTTGGGCGGCGCGGGCTTGCACGTTGCGGTCGGGGACGCCGCTGGCCTCGCGACGGCGATGCGCAAACTGCGCGATCCATCGCTCGGGGGCGAGCTCTGCGCGCGCGGCCTCGAACGTGCGCGCGCATTCAGCTGGGACCAAGCCGCGCGCGACACGCTCGAAGTGTACCGCGAAGCTGCGGCCGAAGGCCCCGGAGCCGCGCATGCTTGACGTGCTGGTCGACATGACCGCGCTCAATACGCCCTCGCGCGAGCGCGGCATCGGTCGTTATGTGAAAGGCTTGTGCCGCGCGCTCGCGGCACGCGCGAAAGACGAGCTTTCGATCGTCGGGCTCACGCGACACCACGGTTCACTCGACGGCGCGCTCGACCTCACACTGCAATTCTCGGGCGATCCGTCGATTGCCGTCAGTGATTGGCAATACCAGCGCCACAAGCTCGAGCGACGGCTTTTCCTCGGCGGTTTGGCGCAAAAAAGCGGCGCTCGCTTACTGCATTTGCCGGATCCCCCCGGCACACCCATGGACCGGCGCTTGCCGCGCGTCGTCACTTGTCATGATTTGATTCCGCTCGTACTCGCGCACGACTACCTCGCGCCACTGCCTGGCGCGCGCGCATTGCAACGCGCTCGCGACACCGCTCGCTACTGCAGCGCGCTCCGCGTGATCGCGATCAGCGAGTCGACCAAGCGCGACCTGGTGAAGTATTTGGGTCTGGCCGAAGATCGCGTCGATGTCGTGTACTCGGGCGTCGATCACGAGCGCTTCAGCGCGATCGCCGCGGATGGCGAGAGCGAGCGAGTGCGCGCGCGTCTCGGCTTCGCGAATCCGTTTTTGTTGTGCCTGGGAGCGAGCGATGCGCGCAAAAATCTGCCGCTCTTGGTGCGCGCGTTCGCGCAGAGTGGCGTCGCTGAAGACGTGAAGTTGGTCTTCGCGGGTCCGATTTCGCCGCGCAAACGCGCTCGACTCGAACTGGCGATTGGCGAGAGCGGAGTCCGGGACAGCGTCCACATCCTCGGATATATCGAGGACGCGCTCTTGGTGGCGCTCTTCCGCCACTGCCTCGCGTACGTGTTTCCTTCTTCGTACGAAGGCTTCGGACTGCCGATTTTGGAGGCCATGGCTTCGGGCGCGCCGACACTCACGAGCACGCTGTCAGCACTCGGTGAAATCGCAGGTGACGCGGCGCTGACGATTCCGACGATCGACGAAGAGACGCTCGCTGGCGGCATTCAACGCATCGTTGCGGACGCCGCGCTCCGTGCTTCCCTGCGCGAGCTCGGGCTTTTGCACGCGAAGACGTTTACTTGGCAGCGCTGCGCCGAGCAAACCGTCGCCTGTTATCGGCGTGCCCTCGACGAGGTCGTTCCTTGAATTTTTGGGTGTTTGCCTTGGGCGGCGCGGCCGGCGCGGGTTCGGCGTTTGCCATCCATTACCGCTCGCTCGTGAACGGCCCGTTCGAAGCAACGAAATACGTGTGGAGTCGTGGGCTCGGTTTGCTCTGCGATCACAACGGCGGCGTCGACTTCGTGAAACGCCAGCGCGGCGGTCGGCCCGCGTTGCGGTTCGATCCCAAAGCGTTCGACGGCGTGCGCGACGGTGATTTGGTCTGGACCCGGCAGATCGCGCTTCCGCAGTTCGTCGAACAGGCGCTGCCGCGCATCGAAGCGCGCTTCACGCTCGTCACGGGAGACGAAGATTGGGCCATTCCGTCGGGTTTTTCGCGCTCCAGCGAGCTCACGGCAAACCCAAAAATTCTGTGCTGGTTCACGCAGAATTTCGACGGCACGGACGCGACCGGCAAAATCCTACCGCTGCCGATCGGGATCGATTTTCACACCATCAGCAATCGCCGGAAATGGGGGCACTTTCCCGCGACGCCGGCCGCGCAAGAAGCCGAGCTCGAAGCGATTCGCAGCAACGCCGAACCGAACGCGCAGCGGCTCGTTCGCGTGCACGCGGATTTTCACTTCAACAAGCACAAGGATCAGGTTTGGGGGGACGCGCGACACGCCGTACAAGCCGCGCTGGCGCAGAACCCGGTCGTGCAATTTCAAACCAAGAAGCTGCGCCGCGCCGATTTGTGGCGCGAAAAGACGCGCTACGCATTCGTGGTCAGCCCGCACGGCAATGGGCTCGATTGCCATCGCACGTGGGAATCGCTCGTGCTCGGCAACATCGTGATCGTCAAGCGCTCGTCCCTCGATCCGCTGTACGAACGATTGCCGGTCGTGATCGTCGACGATTGGCGCGAAATCACGAGCGAGAATCTGCGCCGCTGGCACGCCGAACATCGCTCTCGGTTCGGCAACCCCGAAGTCGAAGCGCGGTTGACCAACCACTACTGGCTCGAACGAATGCGCAAAATCACGGCCGCGCGGCTCACGTCGAGCACGGAGCGTGGGTAGTGCGCCAAAAAAGCGGGAAAATCAGGCAAATTCCGCGGGCGTATGCTAAGTCGCGAACGAAATAATGGCGCAAACGGTGCACACGATCGTCTGCTTGTCGTCCCAAGATTGGGGCGATCGCATGTGGACGAACAAGCAGCACATCATGAGCCGGTTGGCGAAGCAGCATCGCGTCGTGCACATGGATTTCGGCATTTCGTCTCCCTTTGCGTTCGCGGCGCGGGCACTCCGAAATAATCCTTTACAGTTATTTAAGCCGCGCGAGCTGTGGAGCGACGGCATCCTCAAGCAAAAAGCCGAGGGCAATCTTTATCTCGGAAGCTCGTGGGGTCCGCCGGGGCTCGAGCTGTTGGCGCAGGACAACCCCGTGCGCTGCCACTTCACCTACGACGAGAAAGTGCGCATCGCCGGCGCATGGCTGAAGCGCGAAGGCATCACGGACGCGATCATCTGGGTTTATCATCCGGGCTTCGGCGACACGGTGCTGCGCTTGCCGCGCAAATTATTGGTCTACGATTGCGTCGACGAATACACCGCATTTCCCGCGTATAAACCGCGTGCAGAGTGGCTTGCGGCGCGCGAACGCACGCTTTGCGAAAACGCGGATTTGGTGTTTTGCACCGCACCGGCGCTGTACGAGCGCAAGCGCGCGCTGAATCCGGAGGGCACGCACTATGTCCATAATGTGGGCGACGCGGATCACTTCAGACGCGCACTTGACGAGCGCACTGTCGTCCCCCAGGAAATCCTCGCGCTGCCGAAACCGGTGATCGGCTTCGTCGGCGCAGTCAGCAATTACAAACTCAACATCGATTGGTTGCTCGAGCTCGCGCGCACGCGGCCGAATTATCACTTGTGCTTGATCGGTCCGATTGGCGTCTCGGACCCGAGCACGAACGTATCGGCGTTGAAGGCGCTCTCGAACGTGCACGTGATCGGCACGCGCGACTACCAGGTTTTGCCCGAGTACATGAAGGGTTTCGACGTGGCCGTGATTCCGTATCGCTTGAACGAGTACACGGAGTCGGTTTTTCCCATCAAATTCTTCGAATATTTGGCGACTGGCAAGCCCGTCGTGGTTTCGCCGCTGCCGGCGCTGAAAGGCTTCCTCGAATCGGTGCGGGTCGCTGAAGATGCGGTGTCTTTCGTCGAACAATGCGACCAGGCATTGGCGGAGCACGGCGCCGGCAGCGCGGAGCGCGTCGCGCTGGCCGAGGCGAATTCTTGGTCGAGCCGCGTTTCGGCGTTGATGGATCTGATCGAAACGAAGCTCGCCGCGTCGAACACGCGCGAGCACGCGCCGAAAAATGCCTAAGTTTCCCCGCCTGATCAGCCTCGTCCCGCAGCGTTTCGAGGACGGCGGATTCAGCGGCGTGCCGCGCTTCGATTGGGAGCTCAGGCGCGCGCTGCCCGAGATCAACAGCATCAACACGAAGCCGTGGTCGCGCGCCTGGCTTCGTTACATCGCGTGGCGAGAGCCGGATGCGATCGTGATCACGGGTAACGAAACCTCGCTCTTGGTTCCAGAGCAGCTGCGCACA
The DNA here is from genome assembly GCA_036268695.1 of Polyangiaceae bacterium. Lineage (GTDB taxonomy): Bacteria > Myxococcota_A > Polyangia > Polyangiales > Polyangiaceae > PMG-095. The sequence continues at coordinate 22,004 of DATATR010000267.1, forward strand.
ATCGTGCTCCATCACGGCTCGGCGCAGACGCACTTCGAACGTGATCCCGGTTGGCGTGGCGCGACGGAACGCGCATTTTGCAACGCGCAGCGCGCCATGTATTCGCGCGCAAATCGCTGGTATTTGTCGGCCGCGCGCTGGACGGCCGAGCAATTCAGCCGCCACTACCGAGTGCCGCTCGCGCCGGTGCTGCCGAGTTGGGTCGAACCCATCGCTCATCAGGGAACGCGCAACGCGCGGCCAATCGTGCTCGGAGACTTTCGCACCTTCAACAAAGGCAGCGAAGTCGTGGCGAAGCTCAGCGCCGCGCGCCCCGAGCTCGAGTTTCGCGATCTGCGCACCAACTACGACCAACGCAAAGCGGTTTACGCCGCCGCGGATGCGTACTTGTGCTTGAGCTTATCCGAGGGTGGCAGCTTCGCCGTCTCGGACGCCGAGGCGACCAGCTTGCCACTCGTGATGACCGACGTCGGCAATTGCTTCGAATATACTTCCAGCCAGGTGATGCCTTGGCGAAAGCGGGACGACGTGCCGTTCGTGCTCGAGCAGATTGACCGCGCGCTCTCGCAGCCCCGCGGCCCGAGTTTTTTCGAGGGTTGGACTTTCGACAAATGGCGCGCTGCCTGGCGCGAACAGGTCGAACAGGTCGCGGCTGTAAAAAACAAAGAGCCTCTGTTAGCTTGAGCTGAACGGCCGTGAATCTCGCGCATTTGCTGCTGCCCAATGAAGGCCGGCTCTCGCCGGAAGACGTGCGGCTGGTCGCCCGAATCGCCTCGCTTTTGCCGGCGAGTTGGCAGGCGGGCAACCTGTGGCCGTCGCGCGCCGAGCAACGCGTGCTCTCGCGCTTCGAGGCGATCGGAGAGCGCAAATGGGATTTGCGCTTTCGCAGTCCGAAGCCGTATCACACGCTGATCGCGGCGCGCCTCAGCGGCGACGCGGAGCAGGTGAAACAACAGCTTCGAAGCGCGCTCGCCTCGTGCGAGCTCCTGATCGTGCTCGGCGACTTTGGGCTCGCGCTGCCGAGCGAGCGCGTGTTGGCTGAGGTGGCGCCGCTCCACCTCTATCGCGGCGATCTGACCGATCCGCTCCTGCGCGTCGACGACTATCCGACCGGCGTGCGGCCGATCTTGGAGGATCTGAGCTCGCTTCACGACGTGCTCCAGCAAATCGACGACAGCACGCTCGCCTTCCATCTGGGCATCGTGCCAGCGCTTTTGAACGACGAAATGGCAGGATTTCTCCGCGGTTTGAAGCACCTGGTCGCGTGCATGCACGGCCACGAGCACGGCTATCAAAAGCACTCGAAAATCCTGATCGAGGCCGGGGATCCCTCGAATCAACGTGGCACGGTGACCGGCTTCGACGAATTTGCCGGTCGTTCGTCGAGCGAAATCGAAGCCACGCTGCGCGGAGCGCGACAGAGCCTCGCAGTACGGCTCAGTCAGAACCCGATTTGCTACATCCCACCCAACAATATTGCCAATCGCGCGACCGGCCGCGCGCTCCTCGCGACTGGTTTCGAATACGTGCTCAGCGAGCGCGCAGTGCCAGGCTGTGAGCTGCCGTGCATCGCCTCTGATTTTTACGATCGCTCTCCGGCGTTTCGCGCCGATTCGACGCCGCGAGTCGCTTCGTTGCACGCAACCTGGGAAGCCGACCTGCTGCGAGCGGGCGACACGAAGTCGCTGCAACTTTTTCTGAACGCTCTCGTCGCACAGCGCGAGCGTGCCCGCACAATGGTCGAGAACGTGGCTCGCGAAATTTCGCGCGCGCTCGCTTCTGGCTAGCGCGCCGTCAAAGGGCGTTCGGCGATGCGTTCGAGCACGAGCGTGCGTGCTTTCGGCTTGCGCGTCGTCAGGCGAAATGCGGCTTTTATCCGTGGGATTTCGCTTTCTGCCAAGCTCTTCGTGCGCGCATGAATCACGGCCAAGGTATCACCGCGACTGACTCTTTCGCCGTGCTGCAGCAAAAGCTCGATGCCTGCCGCGGGATCCACTGCCTGATCCGCGCGCGTGCGCCCCGCGCCAAGCGCGACGCTGGCGAGCCCGAGCTCGTGTGCATCGAGCTCCGAGAGATAGCCGCTGTTCGTCGCGCGCACTTCGAGTCGGACTTTTGCTTTCGGCAAACGCTCGGGATTTTCGACGACGCGCGTGTCTCCGCCGTGCGCTTTGACCATGCGCACGAAACGATCGAATGCCGCTCCGCTCTCGAGCGCGCGTTCGAGTTTTGTCCGCGCCGCCGCGTGCGTGCGTTCGCTCTTGGCCAGGAGCAGCATTTCCGCGCCGAGCCTGAGGGTGAGCTCGCGCGTGTCAGTCGGCCCGGCATTGCGTAAAATTTCGATCGCCTCGCGCGTCTCGAGTGCATTGCCGATGGTGAGCCCGAGCGGTTGATTCATGTCGCTGAGCAACGCCACGACTCGCTTTTTTGCGCGCGTTCCGACGCGAACCAAGGCTTTTGCCAGTATCCGCGCGGCTCGCAGATCCTTCATGAATGCGCCGTTTCCGACTTTGACGTCGAGCACCAACCCATCGATGCCTGCTGCGAGTTTTTTCGAGAGAATGCTGGCGACGATCAGCGGAATGCACTCGACGGTCGCCGTCACGTCGCGTAGCGCATAGATGCGGCGATCGGCCGGCGCGAGCTCCGCGGTCTGCCCAATCATCGACACCCCGATCTCCCGTACCGTGCGTTCGAAGCGTTTCGCATCGAGCGCGACGCGATAGCCGGGGATCGCTTCGAGCTTGTCCAATGTGCCGCCGGTGTGCCCGAGACCACGGCCGGAGATCATCGGCACGGCGACGCCGCAGGCCGCGACGAGTGGCGCCAAGCAAATACTGATTTTATCGCCGACTCCACCGGTCGAGTGCTTGTCGATTTTCGGCGCTTTGACCGACGGCAGGTCGAGTATTTTGCCCGAGTGAAGCATGGCCTCGGTGAGCGCGACGGTTTCTGCGTCGTTCAAGCCGCGCAAAAAGGCGGCCATCAGCCATGCGCTCATTTGGTAGTCGGCGACGTTGCCTGCCATGAATTCGGCGATGAAACGCGCAATCTCGTCCGGCGAGTGCGCGCGCCCGTCCCGCTTGTCGCCGATGATCGAGAGCGGATTGAATGAGCCTTTCATCGTCGCGGCTACCGTACTACTTTCACCTCGCATCGTGGAACGCGCGCGCGGCAGACCGAAGGGCAAGTTCACGCAGCATCGCCGGCTCGATCGGCTGCGCGAGATCTTGGAAAAGCACCCGCGCGGGATCTCACTCTACGATTTGGCAGACGCGCTGAGCGTCACGGTGCGCTCGATGCGGCGCTACTTGAAAGAGATCGAGCGCGAGTACGATCTCGAGAGCGTGCCGTCACGCGGGGGCGGACCTTTGCTGTGGAAGGTGCGCTCGGGCGAAGTGCCGAGAAAAGTCGAATTGCGTCGCACGCAAGCGTACGCGCTGCTCGCCGCGCGGCGCTTGTTCGAGCCGATGCGAGGCTCCGCACTATTCGAAGAGATCGATCTCGCGGTCGGTAAATTGCTCGCCTTCGCGCAGCGTCCAGGTCGCGGCCCGAACGCCGGTCTGGCCGACGCGCGGCTCGAAGATCGCTTCTTGTACCTGCCGCACGCGCCCAAAAATTACGGCGAAAAGACGGAAGAGCTCGACGATCTATTTCAAGCCGTCTCGGATTTGCGACCGCTACGTCTGTCTTACAAGAGCGCGCAGAAGGCCGAAGAAGAGCGGATCACGATTCACCCGTATGCGCTCGTGCTCCATCGCGATTCAATTTACACGGTCGGCTTTCACGTCGAAAAAGGGGACGTGCGCACGTTCGTGCTCGACCGCATGCGCGACACCGAGTGCGCCACGACCGAGCGCTTCGAGCTGCCGGCGGATTTTCAAATTGACCAGTATTTTCAGGGCGAATTCGGGATCTGGCGCGATCCGAAACCGCACAAAGTCGTGATCGACTTCGATGCCAAGGCGGCGGAATACGTGCGCATGCGCAAGGTGCATCATTCGCAGAAGCTCGCCGCGATCGCCGGCGGTGGCGTGCGCTTGTCGATGACGGTGGGCAACCTGAACCAAGTCGTGTCTTGGGTGCTCGAGTGGGGCGCGCGCGCGAAAGTGATCGAGCCGGAAGACTTGGCCGAGCGCGTGCGCGAAGAGCTCGAGGGCGCGCTCGCGCTTTACGGCGACGGCAAGCGCACGCGCGGCAAATCTTCGCTCAAGAAGTAACGGCGGAAGCTTTCAGAGGCTGCTCTGCTTGCGATACTGACGATAGTTCGCCAGCACTTTGACCACGTAATCTTGCGTCTCTTGAAACGGCGGAATGCCGCCGTAACGAATGACGGCGTTTTCGCCGGCGTTGTACGCCGCGATCGTGAGCTCGATGTCGCCGTTGAACAGGTTCGCGAGCACGCGCAAATAGCGCACGCCGCCGAAGATGTTCTGGCGCGGGTCGAACGAGTCGGTGACCATCATGCGCTCGGCGGTTTCGGGCACGAGCTGCATCAGGCCGCGCGCGTTCGCCGGCGAGACCGCGCGCGGATCGAAATCAGATTCCACGCGGATCACGGCGCGCACGAGCTCTTCCGGGATTTGATAGAGCGTCGCGGCTTGGCGGATGTATTCGTCGTAGCGGCTGAAGCGCTCGGGCGAGTCGTCGCTCGGCATGAACACGGGCGCTTTGTGATCCGCCGCGTAGAGCTTCGAGCCGTGCGCGGGCGTGTTGCTGAAGGTGATCACGCCGTCCGCGCCGACTTGCTTATAGATGTCCGCGTGGCCGGTCCCGGCCAGGGTCGAGACCGCGAGCCCGCCCACGCCCGCCAGGAGCATGCGGGTTTTGCGCGAAGCAGGCGGCAACGGCGACAGCTGAGGCTCTTTTTTCATGCTCGAAGTGAATGGTAGCGAAAAAGACCGTGGCGCGTCCAACAAACGCGCCACGAAAGCCGCGCATTCCGGCGCTCTCGCCCCCTCCGCAACGCGACGCCGAAGGCTATGACGCCACGCGACTTATCGCGTGACCATCAAAACCAAAAGAATCATGGACGATCACGAATATCAAACCCGGCTCAGTCATCCCCGGTGAGGTAGGTGTAGCTGCGCAGTGATTCTTCGTAGTGCTGCATCAGCGTGCGCATCTGCTCGTTGGTGAGGCGGCCCGCGCTGGTCGCGCGCTCGGCTTGGCGGCGCACGGCTTCGATCATGTTTTCGGGGACGTATTCCACGTAGCGGAGCACGTCGGTCACGCTGTCGCCTTTGATCACGTGGCGCACCGAGTAGCCGTCGCCTTCGCTGCTGAGCGCGATGTGCACGGCGTGCGTGTCGCCGAAGAGGTTGTGCAAGTCGCCCAGGATTTCCTGGTACGCGCCGTTCAGGAACATGCCGAGGTAGTACGGCTCTTTCTCGTCGAAGCGGTGCAGATCGAGCGAGCCTTTCACGTCTTCCACGTCGATGAAGTGGTCGATGATGCCGTCGCTGTCGCAGGTGAGATCGGCGAGCTTGGCGGGCACGGTCGGTTCTTGTTCGAGCCGGTGAATCGGCATGATCGGGAACAAGTGATCGATCGCCCAAATGTCCGGCGCCGATTGGAAGACCGAGAAGTTGCAGTAGTAGATCGCGCTCATGTTCTGCTCGAGGTGCTGGAGCTCCTCGGGCACGAACTTCAGGCGGCGGAGCGTGTGGTGGATCTTCTCGCAGCAGTTCCAATACAGCCGCTCGACTTGCGCGCGCTCGCGCAGGCCGAGGTAGCCGTATTTGAATAGGCTCTGCGCCTCTTCTTTGGCTTGGCTCGCGTCGTGATAGCTCTCTTGCACGTTCTTCGGTTGAATGCCGCAGTAGGTGTCGAAGAGCTCTTTGAGTAGGCGATGGGCGTCGGGTTTCGGCTCGACCGGATCGCCGAAGCGCACTTCGTTCGCGCCGACCACTTCGAACACCAAGACCGAGTGGTGCGCGGCGATGGCGCGGCCGCTCTCGCTCACGATCGTCGGCGCGGGCACGTCCGCTTTGGTGCACGCGGCTTGCACGTGGGACACGACGTCCGCCGCGTATTCCTCGAGTTGGTAGTTCTTGGAAGCGTGGAAATCGGTTTTCGAGCCGTCGTAATCGACGGCGAGACCGCCGCCTACGTCGATGTAGCCCATGCGGCAGCCCATTTTCGCGAGCTCGACGTAAATGTTCGATGCTTCCTGCATCGCGTTTTTGATCGGAATGATGCTCGAGATTTGGCTGCCGATGTGAAAATGGAGCAGCTGCAAACAATCGAGCATGTTGCGCTCGGCCAAGCGATCCACGACTTCGATGGTTTCGGAAGTGGTGAGGCCGAACTTGGCGCGATCGCCCGCGGAATCCTTCCAGCGGCCGACGCCCTTCGTGGTGAGCTTCGCGCGCACGCCGAGGATCGGACGGATCTGCAATTTGTCGAAGGCCTTGAACACGATGTCGAGCTCTTCCAAGCGCTCGAGCACGACGATCACGGTCTTGTCGAACTTCTGCGCGAGGAGCGCGGTTTCGATGTAGCTCTGGTCTTTGTAGCCGTTGCAGATGATCAGGCCGCCCACGTCTTGCATCGCGGCGAGCGTGATCAAAAGCTCGGGTTTCGAGCCGGCTTCGAGCCCGAAGTTCCATTGCCGACCGCTCGAGACGACTTCTTCGACCAAGTGGCGCTGCTGGTTCACCTTGACCGGGAACACGCCGCGGTAAGTGCCGGGATACTCGTACTCGGCGATCGCCTTTTGAAACGCTTCGTTGATCAGGCGAATGCGATCACCGACGATGTCCGGGAAGCGGATCAAGAGCGGCAGCTCGAGCCCGCGCGCTTTCAAGTCTTGCGTCAGCTCGAACAGATTGATGATCTTGCTGCGCTCGGGATCGGGCGTGACTTCGACGTGGCCGCGCGCATTGACGTGAAAGTACGGCGTGCCCCAGCCGAGGATTTGGTAGCGCTGTGTGCTGCGTTCGGTCGACCATTCACCGTGCCCGTTTTCGAGTTGCGAGTGCTCGGAGGGCGTGCGCCGGTTTCCGTCGGCGTCCGGGGGCAGGGGCGAGTAGGTGACGTGTTGTGCCATGTGTTTTTGGTTGGCCGGAATATAGCCGGGAACGCCGCGCGCGGGGATCGAAAGTGCGCCCCCGCGCCCGCGCGACGTTGCAACGGACTGTGACGAGTCGGTGCGTTGCGTGAATTCGCGTTCTCTCACGCCACGGCGCCCGCGAAAGCTCTCCGCCGGATGCCCGAAAACAATACAAACTTGGGACTACGCGGCTGACCACGGTTCTGGCGAGGAGCCTGGCGCTCGAAAAACCAAGCCCGTCAATGCCAAGTCTTGGGCAAAGCTCCGCGGTGCCACAGCGCCAGAAAATCCATGGAAAACGCGACCGTGATGTGGACGAGGAAGCCAGCGTAAATGCTGCGGGTGCGCATCGAGAGCGAGCCGAGCACGACGCCGGCGACGATCGCACCGTTCGCCTCGAGGTACGGCTTCCCGTAGTGAATCATGCAGTAGGGCACGGCCATCATGAAAATCGCGCCGGCGCCGAACGAGCGCCGCAGCGCGCCCAAGATCCAGCCGCGAAAAAACAGCTCGAGCGCGAGAAATTGCAGGAAGTAAATGGCTTCCCAAATTGCGAAATCGAACCAGCTGCGCGAAGCGAGCTTGTAAAACGGGTAATACGTGCCGAAATCGGGTTGGGACGACACGATCAGCATCGCGGGCACCACGACGGCCAAGCACAGCCCATAAATCCAAATGTGCTTCAGGAATCCGCGCCCGCGCAGGCCGAAGTCGAGCAAGCTGTCTTCGGGGAACAGCAGCTTCCAGAGCGGGAACGGGATCAACACGTAGCCGGTCACGCGCGATGCGACCCACCAGCAGTAGCTGTAATACTCGTCGTACTTTACTAGCTGGATTCGCGGGTGGCCGTGCGCTTCGAGCTCGGTCAGCCAGGGCCGAAGCCACATGTCGTAGAAGGCGCGGCCGCCGTAGTATTCCTGCAGCGTGAGCACCAGCGCGACGATCAGGAGGCACGCCGCGGGCCTGCGAAAGTCGAGCCCATGTTCGCTGCGAGACTGCTCGGCCTCAGCGTCGAGCAGCTTCCAAGTATCGCGGAAGAATAGCCAGATCAGCGGCGCGATCGCGGCGATGATCGGCAAAGGCAAGATCGCTTTGATCGGCGGATAACCCAAAAAAGAATCGAACCACGACAGGTGCGCGAGGTGCGTGGTCGGCAAGTGCACGAGCGGCAAGTGCACGAACGGCACTCGCCCAGCGACTCCAGCAACGGGCGAGGGCATGATGATCTCAGCCGGCTCGGGCGATTTCGGCGCCGCGCGCGAGTCGCTCGAGGCTCAGCTCTTTGCCGAGCGCGGCCATCACGTCGAACAGCGGTGGGCTCGCACTGCGACCGGTCAGCGCGACGCGCGCCGGCTGCGCCACTTCTTTCAGCGAGAGCCCGCTTGCCTCGAGCCATCGCTTGAACGCGGCTTCGAGCGGCTCGGGCGCAAATTCGCTCACACTCTCGAGCACGCCGCGCAGCGCGCTGAGGTGCGGCGCGGCCGCCGGCGTGAGGAATTTTTGTTTGGCCTTCTCGTCGAGCTCCGGCGGATCGCGGAAATAGAAATCCAAATCGAAGGCCGCGTCGACCAGGTTGCGCGCGCGCTCGCGGATGCCGGGGATCGCCCGGCGCAGCAAATCTTCATTTGGGTTTTCGATGCCGCGGGCGGCCAAGAACGGGCGCACGTACGCGATGTACTCGTCGAGCGGAGTGAGCTCGGGCCGTTTCAATTGCTCGAACGCGACGTCGGCGAATTTGCGTTCGTCGAATTTGCCGTCGCCCTTGTTGACGTGGTCCCAGTTGAATAGGTCAATCAACTGCTGTCGGCTGAAAATCTCTTGGTCGCCGAAAGACCAACCGAAGCGCACCAAGTAATTCAAGATGCCCATCGGCGTGTAGCCGCGATCGCGGTAATCCTTCACGCTCACGTCCGCGTTGCGCTTACTGAGCTTCTCGCCCTTTTGCGAGAGCATCATTGGCAAATGGCCGAACTCCGGCGGCTCCCAACCGAAGGCGCGATAGAGCAAAATTTGCTGCGGCGTATTGCCGATGTGATCGCGCCCGCGCACGACGAACGTGATGTCCATCAAATGGTCGTCGATCGTCGCGGCGAGGTTGTAAAGCGGGTAGCCGTCCGTGCGCATGAGTACGAAATCCTGCTGCGCGGAGTTCGGCGTGCTGATGAAACCGAACACGCGATCGGTGAAATCGGTCGAGCCGGTGGTCGGCGACCGAAAGCGCACCACGAACGGCAAGTCCGGCTGATCTTTGCGATCGCGGCACGTGCCTGGATAGACGAAATTGGCTTTTGGGTTTTTCGCTTTGAGGGCTTCGCGCTGGGCGTCGAGCTCTTCTTTGGTGCAGTAGCAGCGATAGGCTTTGCCTTCGCGGATCAGCTGCTCGGTGTGCTGTTTGTAGATCGCGCGGCGCTCGCTCTGAAAATACGGCGCGTACGGCCCGCCGACTTCGGGACCTTCGTCCCATTGCAAGCCGAGCCACTGCAAATCGTCGAGCACGGCGCGCACGCTATCGATGCTGGAGCGCTCTTGGTCAGTATCTTCGACGCGTAAGATGAAGCGGCCGCCCTGGCTCTGGCACCAGAGCCAGGTAAAAAGCGTCGAACGCACGTTCCCCACGTGCAGGTAGCCGCTCGGCGAAGGCGCAAAGCGCATGCGCAAGGTCATGGCGCCCGCGGTTAGCATGTGGCGTGACGGCTGTCATGGTTGTGGGCTCGGAGCGCGGCGTCCGAAGCCTGGCGCAGCCGAAATTCGTGGCTGAACGGCGAGCCGCGTCTCGGCTTCGAGCTGCGTTTCCGCGTCGATTTCCGCCCGGCCGACCGCGTCTCGCGCCGGCCGCGCGAGCTCGAGCAGAGTGCCTGGCTCGCGCTTTCGTTTGCCGGGTCAGAGCGATTGGAGGATCTCTTTGCGCCGCTGCTGGTACTCGTCGTCCGTGACTAGGCCCTTTTGGTGCAGCTCGTCCAGCGCGCGAATGCGCTGCTCCGGCGTTTGCGTCGCGACCGGGGCGGGTGCGCGCGCGACATCGTTGCGCGCCACTGGGATCGCGCCGGGTGGCCGCGCCGTGCAGCGCAGCGCGCGTCCGCTCATCGTCATGCCCGAGAGGTCCGAGCCGGAAGCGTCCATGATGACGAAGTTGCCGCCCATTTCGGCGGTCTTGTTGCGCAGCTCGTTTTCGGCACTGCGCAGTTTGTCTTCGCTCGAGGTGTAGCCTCCGCCTCCACCCGATCCGTAGACGACGCCGAGCTCCTGACACACGGCTTCTTCGGGAGCGCCTTTGCCGATTCGCACTCCGGCGCCTTCCGTACTGAGCTCCGTCGTGCACGCCTCGACGCTAAAACTCAGCACCCCAGCCATCCCCACGACAACCCAACACTTCATGCCACCTAGTGATAATCGCAGCCCGAGTGTGGCGTCAATGCGCATGGTCGCTTCGGACGCGACGCGGGTTTCGCGACACGGCTCTTGTCGCTGCCGCCGCTCGCGCAGATCGGGAGGAGCTCGTACTCGCGCTATCTCTGGCACTGTCCGATCCTGGTTTTTGCCGAAAAGTACGGCTTATTCAGGCTACGGCTTCGCGCACTCATGGCCGAGCTGACCGCGAATCCCGGCTTTCGGGCCAATCCCTGAAAACCGAGTTGCCAGGCCTGCTGCCTATTGCTAATAACCGCGCCCTTCGTGTGGGCCGCGTGGCCCGGAGCCGGAATCATGAAAAAGACGCCCGTCAGCCAAGTCAAAGAGCGCTTCGAGTCGAAAGAGAAGCTCGTCGCCGCCGTGCAAAAGCTCGCCACCCAGGATTTGTGGTTGGATCGAGTGAGCTCGGTCAAAGGCCTCGGCCGCGTCTCGAACGCCAAGCTCGTCCGCTTGCACGACGTGCTGACCGACGCGAAGAAGCGCTTCGGGAGCCGCGACAAGCTAGTCAACGCGATCGTCGAGTTGAACAAGCGCGTGAAGGACAAGGGCTACGCCTCGAAGCTCGCCGAGTACACGCTGCCGCAACTGCTCGACCTGCACGCTTCGGCGGAGCGCGCGAGCAAGAAGTCGGCGAAAGCCGCTCCGGTCAAGACCAAAGCCAAGACCGCAAAGGCCGAAAAGCCGAAAGCCGACGCCGCGAAGGCGGCCAAGGCCGCTCCGAAAGCCAAAGCCGCCGCGAAAGCGTGATTCGCGCCTGACCGAGCGCGCGCCGAGCGCGCCCGCTCAGAGCCCCTTTTCGGCAACGAACGTGTTGGTGAAGCTCGCGCTCTTTTCGTAGCTGCGCTCGAGATCGCCGAGCAGTTTCTTCTCGAGCATCCCACCGACGCCGAAGATCTTCGCGGTCGCGGTTGCTTTGGCGATGCGCTTGCACTGCTTGTCGCCGAGCGGTTCGGTCCACATCTCGACGTTGACGCTGATCTTGTCGGCCATGCGATTCGGCACGACTTGCACCCGATATTTGCGCGTCTTTTTGTCGAACACGCCGCGCTCTTCGTAGCCGGCGCTGTCGCCGACCACGGCCTTGAGCGGACCGGGCAAATCCCCGATCGGCGGCGATGCTTCGATCGTGCGCAGGACTTCGTCCCCGCGCTCTTCGGTCTTCGCCACGCGCCAGACTGGGAATTTCAAGAGCTCGGTGAACAAGCGGCGATTGTATTCGTCGTCGAAAAATACCTTCGTCCAAAAGGTCTCTTCGCTGCACTGGAACACGTGTTCGACGCGCAATTCGCTCATGCCGCGGAAGCTACCACTTCCGGTGGCCGAAAAAAGCCCGTAGCAATCGTGTAGGATCGCTCGGAGATGGCGCTCGGCTCGGAAAGTGTGGCTTCAGTGCGCGCGCGCGGCACGGCCGACGCACTGCCGCGCCGCAGCTTGAGCTGGGCCGCGCAAGCGTTCGCCATCTTGCAAAAAGATCTCGCGATCGAGCTCAGCACGGGCGAAGTCGTGATCACGAGCGGATTCTTTTCGCTGCTCGTGGTGATCATGGCATCGCTCTCGTTCTTCGGCGGGCCAGCCAACTCGCAGATCGTCGCGGCGGGTGTGATTTGGCTCTCGCTCGCGTTCGCCGCCGTGCTCGCGCTCGGCAAAACCTGGCAGCGCGAACGCGACGAAGCCGCGCTCGACGGCTTACTCGTCGCGCCGCTCTCGCGCAGCGCGATCTTCGCGGGCAAAGCGCTCGGTGTGCTTTTGTTTTTGAGCATCGTCGAGTGCGTGGTGATGCCGGTCGCGGCGTTGCTCTTTTCGCTCGATCTGACGCGGAGTGGGCTCGGCTTGATCTGCATCGGCCTGTGCGCGACGCCAGGCATCGCCGCTTCCGGCACGCTGTTCGGCTCGATGACGGTGCGCACGCACGCGCGCGATCTGTTGCTCGCGGTGGTGCTATTTCCGCTGCTCTCACCCACGCTGCTCTCTGCCGTCGCCGCCACGCGCGAGCTCTTGAACGGCGCGCCCGTGTCCGAGCTCGGCGACTACTTCAAGCTGATGGGCGTGTTCGATTTGGTATTTGTTTGTGGGGGCCTCATGATGTTCGGCACACTGGTGGAAAGGTAGCGAGTAGTTCGCGCTGGATTCATTCCAGCGGGGCGGGAGCTGCGCTCCCGACGACCAAAAAGCGCGTAGCGCTGTTTTCGCGGCGCCAGATCACGTTGTCCATGAAGTAGTGATGGATGTTCACGAACGCGAAGAAAGCGGCGAAATACGGCGTCGCGCCGAGGTCGCCGAGTGGCACGTGCGCGTGGCGATGCGCGCTGAGCCGTGCGCCGTCGAGCACGTCCGGCGCGCCGTGGAATAAGAGGAAGCCGAGCGCGATCGACGACAGCGCCAGCAAGATCAGCCGATTTTTCGCGGGCGGGCCGAAGAACGGCGGGCGCTCTTCGGCGCGCGCTCGATTGCGCGCGAGCAGCCACACGAAATACAAGTACTGCACCGAGTGGAGCGCAGGCACGATGTACAGCATCAGCGGGTCCGCGCTCGAATACACCGACCAGAGCCAGATCGAGACCAAGAGTCCGGTCAGTGGGGCGAGTGCGGGCGGCTGGCGTTCGCGCCGCCATTTTCGTACCAGCACGATGAAGAGCAACGCAGCGCTGAACCCAAACAAAATCAAAGTCGCTCGCTCGAGCCACAGCGGATGCGCGAGCGACCAATAGATGACGCCTTTTTCTTCCGCTTCCGCGGCGACCTGTGCCGGGCTCGCCCAGGCATATGCCCAGCCCGCGAAGCAATGCGCCAAAATCATGCGCCGCTCGAACGCGCTGTAACGCACGCCGCGCCGCGCCGAGAGCACTGCGAGCACGCCGAAGCCCTGTTTCACGTAGTGCCATCCGACGAGCAGGAACATCAATTGAATGAGCCAGCCGAGTGAACGCGATGAACTGCTGCTCAGGCCGAAAATCAGCCAAATCGTCAAAGCCGCGGGCGCGACGAAGCCTGCGATCAGATAACGCACGCGCTGCGCGCGATTGAAGGCGGCACCGAACGCGCGCGCTCTCACGTCCTTGTAAAAGAGCAGGTACGTGACGGCGAAGTGCGGATCATTGATCACGTGCGCCGCGTGGAACATCAGAAAGCCGACGGCGAGCTCGGCCGAATCGAGCCCGAGCGCGGCGCGCAGCAGCCAGAGCACCGGAAATAGCAAGATGCCCGCGCCGCCGACCGCGAGGAATTCGAGCGCGCTGGCCGCGCGTGACGGCGCTGTCTGCGCCGTCGACGGTGCGAGCTCGTCTAGCGTCGCGGCCGCGCTGGTCATTGGCCCGAAGTTATCACAGCGTCGCGAGCACGGCGCGCGCGACTCGCGCGCCGTCTTCGTGGCTCGAGAGTCGCGTTCCGGCGCAGGAGCCCGCGGCGAAAATTCCGCTGGCAGCGCGGCCATTTGCTTCGAGCTCGGGGAGATAGCCGCGCTTCGCGTCGAAGCGCGCGCGACCGCCGAGCTGGCCGAGGAGCTCGATCGCGGGCGCGCCCAGGCCGTCGATCGCGAGCGCGGATACCACGATTTCTCGCGTTTTTTCGGCCTCTTCGTAGACGAGCCGCGTGACCGCGTGTTGGCCCTTGGCGCGTAACGCGCGCTCGGGCTCGAAGCGAAACACGCCGACTTGCTTGCGCGCGTCCGCGAACGCGCGCGCGAAGCGACCCGTGCCGACCAGCGCCACGCGCTTGCCGATCGAAATTCCCGAGTGCAGCAGCGCGAGCGCGGCACGCGCCGAAAAAATTCCGGGCAGGTCGTTGTTGCCGAACGACGGCTGGGGATCGTGCGTGCCGCTCGCGACGAGCACGGCGCGGCAGCGCACGGCGGTCACGTGGCTCGGTCCGTCGAGCAGGGCGGTGATGCGCGCGCTCGCGTCTTCGGGTTCGCGCGAGAGCAAGAGCGCGCTGGTCGCGTGGCGCAATTCGGCGCCGGCTTTGCGCGCTTCGTGCACGAGCACCGTGGCGCGCGCGGGATCGAGCGTGCCGATTGCGCCGCCGAGCGCGAGCGCGTCATCGACGAGCAGTGTGCGCGAGCCGAGCACCGTCGCTGCCGTGAGCCCGGCCGCGCCCCCGCCGACGATCAAGACGTCGATTTCGCGCCGCTCTGCCAGTGCCGCGGGCAGCGTGCGATCCGGCAATTGGCCGAGCCCGCTCACGCGCCGCGCGAACGCCGTCATCAGCCGTGAAGTGCCGGCCCCAGCCAGCAGCCGATGATGGTCGAAGCCTTGCGGGAACAGAAAATCCGTGGCTTCGAACAAATCCAAATCGCGTGAACCGAGCACGTTTTGCGTCTCGACGCGGTCGCCGTGCTCTGCGCGCACGAGGCACGTCATCACGTTCGGCACGCCGTTGACGCGCGCGGTGCAGCCGTCACACGCGCCGCGTAAGCAGTACGGCCCGCGCGCGCGGTGCAACTTCGGGCTGCGCGCGAGCAACAGGCGCCCCGCCGCGATCAAGCCACTAGCCAACATTTCGCCGCGCTCGACCGTGACGGCATCGCCGTCATGCGTGATCTCGACCGGATCGCTCGGCGCTTTGATTCTCGACGCGTCGCTCACGAAAACACTATAGACTCGAGCGCGCGCATGCCCAAAGCGGTGGCCATTTACGGCGGGAGCTTCGACCCGCCACACATCTCGCACGTGCTCGCCGCGGTTTATGCGCTGAAAATCGGCGGCTTCGACGAAGTC